>CAZDON010000001.1:0-47517 GCA_964507065.1 uncultured Ruminococcus sp.
AAATGGGCAAAAAGATTACGGTTGATTCGGCAACTCTTATGAAGAAGGGCTTTGAGATAATTGAAGCGGCGCATCTTTTCGGTGTCAGCGCCGATAAAATACACGTCGTAATCCATCGCGAGAGCATACTTCATTCAGCGGTTGAATATATAGATAATAGTATAATTGGCGAGATGTCAGTGCCTGATATGCGAATGTGCGTGCAGTATGCGGTAGACTATCCCGACCGATGTGTTTCACCAAGCGAACCTCTTTCGCTTGAGGATATTGGCTCGCTTACCTTTATGCGACCTGACCTTGAGGCATTCGTGCTTCTGTCGCTTGCAAAGCGAGCTATGCTTTCAGGCGGTGCTTGTCCCGCCGTCGTAAATGCCGCGGACGAGGTGGCGGTTTCGGCATTCCTTTCGGGTAAGCTGCGCTTCTTTGAAATACCCGAGGTCGTGTGCGAGGCTTATGGGAGAATGGGGCACGCCAAGGGTGAAAAAACGCTCGAGGGTATACTTGCTATGGACGGCGAGGCTCGCCGTATTGCCAGAGAGATAATTAAGGAGAAAATGAATTGAACGTCGCAATTACTGTAATCAGTGCGGTTCTTGTGTTCGGCTTTTTGATATTCATTCACGAATTCGGACACTATATAACGGCAAGATTATTCAAGGTCACTATTGACGAGTTTTCAATAGGAATGGGACCGCGCCTTATGTGGTACGAATCAAAGCGGTCTAAAATCAGATATACTCTTGCGATGCTTCCTATCGGTGGCTTCGTTGCTATGCCCGGTGAGGACGGTGAGGATGAGGAATATCGCGACGACCCGAATACCTTTGATAAAAAGCCTGCATTTTCAAGGCTTATAATCGTTGCGGCGGGTGCTATCGTCAATATAGTCGTAGGCTTCGTTTTTATGCTTATTCTTACCTCAATGATAAAAATAGGCTCGACAACCGTTGCAGCATTTCCTGAAAACAACGAGTACGAAATATCCTCCTCGGAGTCTGGGCTTGCCGTGGGTGATGAGATAATAAGCATTGATGGGGTACGCGTTGATATTCTTGATGAGCTCTCGTACGAGATTATGCGTCGCGGTAACGAGCCTGTTGACGTCGTGGTTATAAGAGGGGGAGAGGAAATAACCCTTTACGACGTAGAATTTCCAACCGCCGAGGAAAGCGGACAGACCTTTGGTGTAATGGATTTCAAGGTCTATGAGAAAGAGAAAGGCTTTGGTAACGTTCTTAGCTTTTCCTGGCAAAAGTCAACTCTTATTGTCAGAATGTGCTGGGAATCTCTGTTCGACCTGATTCGCGGGCGTTACAGCTTTGCTGCTGTTTCGGGTCCCGTTGGTATATCCAGCGCGATAGGTGAGGCGGCAAGTATGGGCTTTGCGTCGCTGCTGTATATGGTAGCGCTGATAAGTATAAATCTTGGCGTTATGAATCTTCTGCCGCTTCCCGCGCTTGATGGTGGAAGAATTATTATGCTGTTTATTGAGCTTATCACGAGAAAAAAGCTTCCCGCTAAGGTTGAGGGAATAATAAACGCGGTAGGGCTCGTGCTTTTGCTCGGGCTTTCGGCTGTCGTAATGGTAAAGGATATCTTTACTCTCGTAGGATAAAGGAATGGGAAGTCACATATGAATTATAATGAAATAAGAAGAAGGACGAGAACACTTGGGGTTGGCACAGCTACCGTTGGCGGCAATTCACCGATATCCATACAGTCAATGACTAACACTGATACCTGTGATAAGTCGGCGACGCTGGAGCAGGTAATGCGTCTTGCTGAGGCTGGGTGCGATATAGTAAGACTCACCGCTCCGACGCAGGAGTCGGTTAAAACCTTTGAATATCTCAAGACTCACGGGGTTAAGATACCGCTTGTTGCCGATATCCATTTTGATTATAAAATTGCCGTCGCCTCAGCTATGGGCGGTGCCGATAAAATACGCATAAATCCCGGTAACATCGGTAGCGACGAGCGCGTTTTGGAGGTTGTGCGCGCCTGCACGGACAATAAAATTCCTATAAGAATAGGTGTAAATTCAGGCTCCCTTGAAAAGCATATTCTCAAAAAATACGGCACACCGTGCGCAGAGGCGCTGTATGAGAGCGCGATGTATCACATATCGCTTCTTGAAAAATACGGCTTTTACGATATTGCGGTGTCTGTAAAATCCTCGGATGCGTATACGATGATAAAGGCAAACCGTCTGCTTGCCGAGGCGACGGAGTATCCAATACATCTTGGTGTAACCGAGGCAGGCTTCGGTAATCGTGCGATAATCAAAAGCAGCATCGGAATCGGCACGCTTCTTTCAGAGGGTATAGGTGATACCGTCAGAGTATCTCTTACGGACAAGCCCGAGGAGGAAATCCATGCCGCAAGAGAGATTCTTTCGTCACTTGGAATAGGCGATGTCGGGGGCATGGACATAGTATCCTGCCCGACCTGCGGAAGAACGAAAATTGACCTCATTGCCATGACACGCGAGTTTGAAACGCGTGTCCGTGCTGAGGGACTTGATAAGAAGAATATTAAGGTTGCGCTTATGGGTTGCGTGGTTAACGGCCCGGGAGAAGCAAGAGAGGCGGATGTCGGAATTGCAGGCGGCATCGGTGAGGGACTCCTCTTCAAGCGCGGTGAAATTATAAGGAAGTTAAGAGAGGACGAGCTAATCGAGGCGCTGCTTCAGGAAATCAGGCAGCTTTGATTCAGCTTACTGAAACCTGATGAGTAGCAAGAGCTTTTTTGATGTCTTTTTAAGATATAAGCCAAACGAGGAAAAAAGAAATATACTGAATAGCGCCAAGGACGCATCCTTCAGATACAGCAAGGAGCCTATGCGAGTAGAGGTCGAGCTTAGCTTTGACGAGCACGTTGACCCTATGCTTATTTATGAAATTGAGGACGAATGCTGTACTCTTTACAATGCGGCGAGCTTCAAGATAATTCCGCATTTTCCAAGTGAAATATTCGAGATGGAGTATTTTCACGAGATATGTGCCGAGGCATCGTATATAGGTGCTGTTACCAACGGCTTTTTCTCAGGTGCAAAATACGAGGACGACGGCAGCACCATAACCGTTGCCCTTCCATACCGTGCCACTGGAATACGCTTCGTAAAGGATGCCAATACCGAGGCGATTATTTCAAATATACTGAAAAGCAGATACGGTGTTACGAGAAAAATAGTGATTACCGAGAGTGATGACGTCACCTCGCGCGAGGCAGAGATTGAAAAGCGCATCTCTATGCGTATCAAGGCGGCAGAGGAAGAGAGCAGAGAGGAATACGCCCGTCAGCTAAGCGAGCAGCGCGCAAGGGCAGAAGCGAGGGCGAGGGAAGAGGATCCCCACTATGATTTTGAAAGACGCGCAGGACTTTCCGACTGCACGGGAAACAATCAGAATATATCCGACACACAGTTTTTGCGCGGTGAAAAGCTCTACGTTGCCGCCTCACCTGCGGCGATATGGGGAGATACCTTCGTTATAGAGGAGCCTGTTCCGCTTTCGGATATAACGGCGGCAAAGGGCAATGCGGTGTTTCTTGGCACTGTATTTTCTTGTGAGGGTAAGGAAAACAGAGATGGCGATAAAATAAAAATCACCATAGGCATATCGGACGGTGCAGCTGGCATATATGCAAAGAAAACTTTACCGATAGAGGAAAAGGGACTTGCAAAGAAAATCAAGCCCGGAATGCACGTCGCGGTGTTTGGTAAGCTTGCAACCGATAGATTTGACAATGAGCTCTTTATCGCAATGCGGGGAATTTCTGAAATAGATGCTACCCCAAGATACGATGAAGCTGAGGTAAAACGCGTTGAGCTTCACCTGCATACGAATATGTCGCAGATGGACGGTCTTATTACTCCTGCTGAGCTCGTCAGCACGGCAATCCGCTGGGGACATTCCGCTATTGCGGTAACCGACCACGGTAACGTTCAGTCATTCCCCGAAATTATGCTTGAGGTAGATAAGGCAAGAAAGAACGGCAAGGACCTTAAGGTGCTTTACGGTATGGAGTCATACTTCGTAAACGATTCCGCAAGGTGTCTTTTTGGCGAGAAATATCCTGCCTTTGACGATGAAATGGTCGTGTTCGACCTTGAAACGACGGGACTTTCCTTCCGTACCTGTAAGATAATTGAGATAGGTGCCGTAAAAATCAAGGGTGGCGAAATCATTGATACCTTTGATATATTCGTTGACCCTGAGGAGCATATCAGCGAAAAGATAACCGAGCTTACCTCAATTACCGATGAAATGGTTGCCGGCGCTGATAAGGAGCCTGAGGCAATGAGGAAATTCCTCGATTTCATCGGGGATAGAATGCTTATCGCTCATAACGCTACCTTTGACGTAAGCTTTATAAAGGCGGCGGCAGACAGACTTGGAATTAAGATTAAGAATACCTATCTTGATACACTCGGTCTTGCAAAATATTTGAATCCCACCCTCTCAAATCATAAGCTTGATACGCTCGTCAAGCATTATTCGATAGGCGAATTTCATCATCACAGAGCCTCTGATGACGCACTCGTTACGGCAAAGGTCTTTATGAAGATGATAGAGGGACTTAAAAGTGAGGGCGTCGCAACCTTCGAGGATATGGTTGCTGCTATGAGAGAGAAATCCGACCCTATCGCACTTCCGAGCTATCATATGATAATAATAGCGAAGGATCAGGTTGGACTTAAGAATTTATATAAGCTCGTTTCCTTCAGCTACCTTAATTACTTTGGCGGTACGGGCAGACAGAAGAAGGTGCCCAGAATACCCAAATCCGTGCTTGAGGAGCATAGAGAGGGTCTTATAATAGGCTCCGCCTGCGAGTCAGGTGAGCTTTTCCGCGCACTGCTTGACGGACGAGATGATTCAGAGCTTGAGGAAATCGCGGAGTTTTACGACTATCTTGAAATTCAGCCGATATCAAACAACCGCTTCCTCATTGCAGAGGGTAAGGCGCGCGACGACGAGGCGCTTCGTGATTTCAACCGTAAAATATATGCGCTCGGAAAGAAGCTTGGCAAGCCTGTCGTGGCTACCTGTGACGCTCACTTCCTTAATAAATCCGACGAGCTTTACAGGCGTATACTTCTTGCGGGTATGAAGTTTAAGGACGCGGACAAGCCGCTTCCTATATATCTTCGTACAACGGAGGAAATGCTTCCTGAGTTTGACTATCTCGGTAAGGAGGAGGCGTACGAGGTCGTCGTAGAGAATACCAGACTTATTGCCGATATGTGCGGTGACGTACGCCCTATTCCCAAGGGAAGATACGAGCCTAATATCGAGGGCGCTGCCGAGGAGCTTACCGAATCCTGCTGGCACAGGGCTCACGAATGGTACGGAGAGGAGCTTCCCGAAATCGTCGAAAAGAGGCTTAAAAGAGAGCTGGATTCGATTATAGGCAACGGCTTTGCCGTGCTTTATATGATTGCCGTAAAGCTCGTCGCGTATTCCGAATCTCTTGGCTATCTCGTCGGCTCGCGAGGCTCGGTTGGCTCGTCCTTCGTTGCGACGATGTCGGGTATATCCGAGGTTAATCCGCTTGCTCCGCATTACAGATGCCCGAAGTGTAAGTACAGCGAGTTCTTCACGGACGGCAGCGTAGGCTCAGGCTTCGACCTTGACGATAAGAACTGTCCTGTGTGCGGTGAGCCGCTTATTATGGACGGACACGATATTCCCTTTGAAACCTTCCTTGGCTTCTTCGGTGAAAAATCCCCCGATATTGACCTTAACTTCTCCGGTGACGTTCAGGGTAAGGTGCATAAGTATACCGAGGAGCTTTTCGGTCAGGGGCACGTTTTCAGAGCGGGAACGATAGGCACTCTCGCTGATAAGACAGCCTGGGGCTACGTCAATAAGTACCTTGAGGAAAAGAAAATAGCTATTCCAAAGGCTCAGGTCGACTATATGGTGACAAAGATGGTTGGAATTAAGCGTACGACGAGCCAGCACCCCGGCGGAATTATCGTTGTTCCTACCGAGTACGAGATATACGATTTCTCGCCGATACAGCACCCCGCTGACGACCCTAATTCGGACATCATTACCACGCACTATCAGTTCTCTTATCTTCACGATACTATTCTTAAGCTTGACGAGCTCGGACACGATATGCCGACCAAGTATAAAATGCTTGAAAAGTACACGGGCACCAGCGTCCTTGACGTCAAGATGAACGATAAGAGCGTGTACGAGCTTTTCCATTCAACAAAGCCACTCGGCATAACGCCCGACGACATCGGTGGCTGCCAGCTTGGAACCTTTGGTATTCCTGAAATGGGTACTCGTTTTATACAGCAGGTGCTTATCGACGCACAGCCAAAAACCTTCGCTGACCTTTTGCAGATATCGGGACTTACCCACGGTACCGACGTATGGCTTGGAAACGGGCAGGACCTGATAAAGCGGGGAATTTGTACGATTTCCGAGGTTATAGGAACACGCGACGGTATTATGCTTTATCTTCAGCGTCATAATATTGATAACTCGGTATCCTTCAACATAATGGAAGCGGTAAGAAAGGGTAAGGGGCTTACCCCTGAGTGGGAACAGATTATGCGTGAGCACGACGTGCCCGACTGGTACATAGCGTCGTGTAAGAAGATTAAGTATATGTTCCCGAAGGCTCACGCGGCGGCGTACGTTATGTCTGCTATCCGTCTTTGCTGGTATAAAATCTATTATCCTATGGAGTTTTACGCGGCATTCTTTACCGTAGCACCCGGCGGCTTCAATGCCGAAATCGTTATGAAGGGCTACGGCGCGGTAAGCGACGCAATAGAGGAAATCGAGGCAAGGGGACAGGAGGCAACCGCGAAGGACAACGAAATGCTTGCCACGATGCAGCTCGTAAGAGAGGCACTTGCAAGAGGCGTGCAGTTCCTGCCCGTCGACCTGTGGAAGTCCGACGCAAAGGCGTTCTTGCCAGAGGACGGAAAAATCAGAATGCCCTTCAACTCACTTCCCGGCGTTGGTGATACCGCGGGTGAGAAGCTTGCTTATACAAGAGATAATTATACGATACTCTCAATGCAGGAGCTTCGTGAGCTTTCGGGCGTATCGAAGTCCGTGATAGAGCTTCTTGCGTCCTGCGGCGCACTCGGAAATATGAGCAGGACAAACCAGATTTCATTCTTCTGATATTATATCTGATTCAAACAAAATGAAATAAGCTGTCTTGCTCGCTTCGCAAAGACAGCTTATTTTGTAAAGAATTATTGTCAACCTGAGATAAAAATCAGGACGGCAAGCATTATTGCAAATTCCTTGTCGCCTGATTTTGTGAAGAATAAATACGCGGCAAGCCCTAGTATCAATAGCTCCTCTATGCCGAATTTATCGGGGATAAATTTAACAGGGAGAATGTTATCAAGCCACCCTCGTATACCGCCGAGAAATCCTGTATCCCTACCGCCGCACTCACTGCACTCCTGCGTGTCCTCGCAGGACTCATTCTCACATGGAGAGCATTTCGTTATCTCACGCGGTATAGCTCCCTCGTCGCGTATTCTGGGGTTATGTACGGGTGGCGGCTCGTCACGCAGGGCGGTACCGTCATAGCTACCGCTTAAGGTGTAGGCAACCCCATCGTTGTCGTAATAGCTTCTCGTGTACATTTTAGTCCCCCTTTACGGCATCGAGCATATCTGCAATAGTCATCATCGTGTCTATTGCACGGGCGCGGCTCTTTGATACGTAGGGCTTAAGCGCCAAAAGGAGCGTATTTCTTCGCTTTCTTCTACCGTCCCTGTCGTCCGTAGGGCTGCGCCCACCGTCAAGCTTTATAACCTCAGATGCGTCCTCGTGCACAGGCGCAGATTCATCTGTCGCGGGCTCACTATCTTTTTTATCCGCGTCACTCATCATTCCCTTGATGCTTTCCAGTAGCTCAGGGTTTTGCATAATCAGGCTGACCACCTTAGCAATATCGGGTGTTCCTTCCATATCTTACCCCTTTCTGTGCTTGTTAATTATTTTCAAGGCGCTTGCTATGCTCAGTCTGTCAGGGTCACTCATCGCCTCTCTGATTTTCGCCATATCGTCGGGGGAGGGCGGCTTCAGCGGTACGGTTATTCCGTGCCCCTTTGCAACCTCGCAAATCGTTGCCCAAAGCTCAACGTCGGAGAGCAGGGAAAGCGCCTTAAGCTTATCTTTATCAATCTTCATAAAAAACCTCACTTATTTATTCTACTGCATTATATTCTTAATTTAAAAAACAGTTACAAGAGGCAAGACGAAATGAAATATCTGGTCTTTTCAGATTCACACGGCGACGCCGCGTTTATGAGGCGCGCAATACTTAAAAATAAGGACGCTGAGGCGGTGTTCTTCCTCGGTGACGGGCTTCGTGACGTAGCCTATTCCATCGAGGGCGTCTATCAGATGCCCGTATTTAAAGTAAAGGGAAATTGTGACTTCGGTGTATCAAGCTACTATCCCGACGTAAAAAAGACCGACGAGATAATCCTTGAGGGCAAGAAAATCGTATTTACGCACGGTGACCTCTATAACGTAAAAAGCACGACGCAGGACTTGAGTATGCTCGCAATAACGCGAGGTGCTGATATAGTCCTCTTCGGGCATACTCACACACCCTGCGAGATTTACGTACCGACGGACAGTATGGAATACAGAATAGCACACCACGACCTTAAGGATAGCGGAATACTTACGGATGACTTTTGCGAAAAGCCGTTCTATCTCTTTAACCCCGGCAGTATATGCTACCGCGACGGTGCACCCAGCTTCGGTATAATTACCTTAAGTGAGGGCAGCGCTCCGCTTTTCTCACACGGTACTCTTTCCTAAGTGTAAACAAACTGTGTATTCTGTTGACAAGGTCACTGCGCTATGCTAAAATGAAAGCGTAAGGGGGATAGAGTTATGAAGGATTCGACAAAAAGAATTATAAGCGTTATTGCCTCGTGCATAGAGGTAGTAGTTAACATTTGCCTCTATCCCTTGTTTTACCTTGATATATTCCACGAGGTATCCGTGCGTGAGGGCATAAACGATGCAGGTGAAATAGTAATTAAGCGCACCGACCACTACTATTCAATCGTCGATAACCTGAAATACGGCAGTATGAATCTCGTCTATTTCTCTTGGGCGCTTATAGGCGCATCGGCAGTAGCCTCTCTCGCCGCTATCGTCTATAAGGGAAAGCGCGCGCAAAAAATCGGTCATATCACCTTCGCCGTATCCCTCGCAGTATTTCTCTTTACACTATTTCTTGCCTCCACCGTCCATAGGGACTACTAGACAAAAAGCTGACGTTCTAAAGCCTGCCCGTCTTAACGTGGGGAATAACAGACAACTTCATAGGACGATAAAAAATCCACCATAGACATAAGTCTGTGATGGATTTTTTTTGTTTTCTTTAAGCTTAGTTTTCATTTGCGGAAATTTGTTTGGTCATATCGCGTTTGTACTCATAAAGCTGACTTGCAATTTTATATATTTTGTATCCTAACATAAAAGGCCCAAATATCATATAGAAAATCCAAGTAAAAATAAATGTGAAGAATCCGATTATGATAGCAAAAATGTCACCTTGATGCTCTTTATGATGGGTTGCACGATATTGAGTATCGCTTACCTGTCGAATTTCAACATACTCTGTTGTAGTAGCAGTTTTTCCTGCTGAATAGCTAGCTTTTCCTATATGGAATGTCTTGCTTATTATTTTCGGCAAAAACGGCAAAGAGCATCCGATAAGGAAATAAGGCAGAAATAATATTGGCTCATCCTTTGGAATTACTATTCCTATAACCAAACCTCCCAAAATACAAAGCGCGGCAAAACAAAGGAACATAATCCTTAATATGAAATCGCGTTTATTGTTGATCGGAGAAGGTATAAGCGGTGCAATAAAATGATTTTTGATGTACTGTACGATACAATGTTTGATTTTTGCGAACATAATTTTCCGTCCTTTTTATAAAATTAACTACATAGGCATATAATAGCCTATATGGTTTATTTTATTATAGCAAACTTTGCGGTATAATTCAAGTAAAAATTAACTAAAAGGGCATTTTTGTCAATATTATATAATTGGAGAGAAATTTTTTATGAATTATTGTAAAATTGGACAGAAAATCAGAAAATACCGTAAGGCCAAAGGACTTTCGCAAGAAGCTCTGGCGGAAAAAATTGGAATCTCAGTAACTCATATGAGCCATATAGAAACCGGAAATACAAAGCTAAGTCTACCCGTGTTTGTGGATATTGCAAATGCTTTGGACGTACAAACCGACGATTTAATTTTAGATGTGTGCTCGGGACGAAATTTTGCGGAAAAAGAATTGATGCAAATATTAGACTCTTGTGACACCAATCAAATTCGTATTATTCTAGATATTATAAAGGCTACGAAAATTTCTCTTGACAAACATTTATAGTATTGCATTTTTTAATCGTATCTCGCAATTGTGGTGCTGTTCTATCTATTCTAAAATAATTATCGCATCTACCCCTGCTCCGTAGCGGAGGTAGATGCGATAATTGTTTTTAGTCTGTCTGCTTGATAGAGTACAAATTAAAATCTTGTGTGTGTGCTATTTTTCTTATGAATTATACCGTTTGTGGTGTTATTCTATTCACAAGGATAAAAAGCTCAGTCAATTAATTCGGTAAAATTTTGGTAAATTATCAATTTATACGCTTTCAGGTAGCGAAGCGGCAGTTTTTGGAGTAAAAAGCAATACTTCGTATTGGTAAAGTTAAAACTAGACCGAGCCCGCAGGCGAGAAAAAATGGCTCCTTAAAGTTAAGGCGCCACTTTTTAAATTTAATTAATATGCTTTCGGAGCACGAGGGGCTTTGGCTTCAAAGCCTCTCGTAATATTCATCGCAACTCAATAATTCGCGAGCTTCTCTGCGATTCTTGCGGCGGTGTCCTTGCAGAGCGCTACCGTTTCGTCGAGGTCCTCGCTCTCTATCATAATTCTGACGACGGGCTCAGTACCAGAGGGACGGACGACGATTCTGCCGTTGCCCGCAAGCTTTGCCTCTGCTTCCTTGACGATAGCCTTGATTTCCTCGTCGGTAAACATTGCAATCTTGCCCTCAGGCGTTGCCGTGATATTCTCGGTATGCTGCGGATATCTCTTCATAACCTGGCAAAGCTCGGAAAGCTTTTTGCCCGATTCCTTAAGACAGGAAAGAAGAGCAAGCGCGGTAAGCTGACCGTCGCCCGTAGTGGCAAACTCACGGAGTATGATATGTCCTGACTGCTCGCCTCCGAAGCAATATCCCTCGCGGTTGATGGTTTCAAGCACGTAACGGTCACCGACGTTAGTTGCAACGAAGCGAAGTCCGTTCGCCTCGCAGAACTTGGGGAAGCCGTAGTTCGTCATAATCGTTCCTACAACCGTATCGCGCTTAAGCTTGCCCTGACCCTTAAGATGCAGAGCAAGTATCGCCATAATAAAGTCGCCGTCTACCTCGTTACCCTTTTCGTCAACGGCAAGACACCTGTCGGCGTCACCGTCAAACGCAATACCTGCCACGCAGTCGTTCGTCTTGACGTATTCCTTAAGCGCCTCAAGGTGAGTCGACCCGCACTTTTCATTGATATTAACACCGTCGGGCGACATTGAGAGCATATGGCACTCCGCACCCATAGACGAGAACAGCTTGCGCGCGGTAACGCTCGACGAGCCGTTTGCACAGTCGATGGCAATTCTCATTCCGTCGAAGCGGACGGCGGTGGTTGTCTTGAGAAACTCAATGTAGTCGTTTATAGCGTCAGGCGCGTCGCGTCTTACGCCAATTTTTTCTGCCGATGCAGGCTTTGGCGGGGGAGTGTTGTCGAGAACTATCGACTCAATCTGCTCCTCAAGCTCGTCTGAGAGCTTGTAGCCCTCTGAGCCGAAAATCTTAATACCGTTGTAGGGGTAGGGGTTGTGCGAGGCGGAAATCATAACGCCTGCCTTAGCGCCGTACTTCTGCACGAGATATGCTACCGCAGGGGTGGGAACTACTCCAAGGGTGACACAGTCCGCACCGACCGAGCAAAGACCCGCGCACAGAGCGGAGCAAAGCATTTCCGACGAAATACGGGTGTCCATACCAATAAGCACCTTAGGTCTGTACTTGTGGTTAGAGGATAAAACCGTACCGAGTGCGCGTCCTATCTGCACCGCACGCTCACAGCTTAAATATTCGTTGGCAATACCGCGTACGCCGTCAGTTCCAAATAATCTTCTCATAATCAATTCCTTTCAGGAAAATTTATATTTTCATTAAAGCCTTGCGTTATCTTCTGGGGACTATTTCACCCGTGCCAGACATTATATGTCTTTCGGGAATGATACCGCGAACGCGGGATAGGGGATATACGAGACTCTCGCGGCCTATAATGCTGCCGGGGCAGAGAACGCTGTTGCAGCCAACCTCTGCAAAATCACCGAGCATTACGCCGAACTTGCGAAGTCCCGTGTCTACGACCTCTCCGCCGTCGCGGATTGATATGTTGCTGTGGTCAAGCTTGAAATTCGATGCAACCGCACCTGCTCCCATATGTGAGCGATAGCCGAGAATAGAATCGCCTACGTAATTGTAGTGAGGTATTTGTACGTTATCAAATATAATCGCGTTTTTTATTTCCGTGCTGTTCCCGACCACGACTCCCTCGCCGATAAGCGCTGAGCCGCGAATGAAAGCGCCCGGGCGTATTTCAGTGCCCTTACCGATAATTGTAGGAGCTTCAATCGTTGCCGTTGGAGCAATCCTGACACCTTTAGCTACGTAAACACCCTCTGCAATACAGTCGTATTCAGTGGGCGAGAGCTCCTTTTGCAGCTTCAGTATATATTCCTTTATTTTTGGAAGCGCCTCGTAGGGATATTTGCACTCTGAAAGAAGCTCTCTTGCAAGAGTATGTGACAAATCAAAGAGCGCGGTAGTCTTTGGAATACTCATGATAATCTCCTATCTGCCAAGCTTTGTCAAAGATTTGGCAATAAAATATTATATGAAGAAAACGGATTCCTTGCAATTCCGCATTGCTTCATTATATATTTTATCATATAGCAACTTATTATTCAAGGAGTATTCTAAACAAATTTACACTATCTTTGAGAAAATATAAGTGCAATATGCACAATGCCATTTTGCGAATGTGGCTCTATATATGCGAAATGCCAAAAAACTGAACAAAACACCGTTCTAAATTACAAACCTCGCGAACTAAAATACAAATCCAAGCGGTCGAACCTAGGCATTGTTGGTTATAGTTGCTATAAACGCAAAGAAATATGCACCTGTAACTGTGCACACTAAAACCATAAGCTGAAAAATTAAAAGGTGCAGGCGAAAAACACCTGCACCTTAGAGCTTTTATCAGACTTTTATTTATGCCAGAATAACCTCGCGGGGCTTGCACACGTCAACGTAATCAATATAATTTGAATACCTTTCAAGCTCAGGTATGGTGAGCCTGATTGCGCTGCTTGAGTTTCCTGCGGCGGGGTATACTATCTCAAAGCGCCTGAGTGAAACGTCGAGATAAATGCGGCAGCCCTCGTTTGTGGCAAAAGGACACACTCCGCCGACGTCATGACCGATAAGCTCATGTGTCTCCTCGTGGGTAAGCATTTTAGCTTTCGTGTGAAAAGTAGCCTTGTATTTTGCGTTGTCAATTTTCATATCGCCCGCCGTAACGATTAGTACGGGTGCACCGTCGACCATAAAGGATAGTGTCTTAGCAATAAGAGCGCCGTCTACTCCGAGTGCCTGGCTCGCAAGCTCTACCGTAGCGCTCGATACGTCGAAGGTAATAATTTTATCCTCAGCGCCGAGTGATTTGAAATATTGACGTACTCTCTCAATTGACATAATATTACTCCCCGCAAATCATTATAATCAATTATAAACAAAAACCACTGAAAATGCAATAATAAAAAGCACAAAAATTTATCCAACAAAAAAGAAAAAAGTAAAGCACCCTGCGCTCTGGTGTGGTGGGTAGAGCGTGGGGTGCTTTGACAAGCATTAATACTGGTACTGTGTATATGTTCTGCTTGATGATTTTATTATAATATTCATCATTTGAATTGTCACCCTACACCTATAAAAAACGTCACTACACTTTTTGAGTCTGACTCTACGGGCGCACTCTACCTCTCGCTCTAGAGTAGAATGAAAGCAAAATGCGCTCTACTGTGAGTAGAAAAGTGCCTCAAAAGACTTGATTTTAGTATTTTTTTGTGTTACACTAATTAAAAAAGGGGGGGATATCCTTGAGAGAGCTTAAAGAAATTATAGCAGGCAATATCTGTGAGCTAAGGAGTAAGGCTGGCATTACGCAAATAAAGCTTGCCCAGGCGCTGAACTATTCGGATAAGGCAGTCTCGAAATGGGAGCGTGCCGAATCTATACCAGATATAGCCGTGCTTAAGCAGATTGCCGATTATTTTCACGTGTCGGTCGATTATCTTATATCAGAGGATCATAGTGAGTATATTGAAAAGCGTCGTGCGATATCGCGTGCCGTGAAGCGAAATAACGTTATTATCACAGGGCTTTCGATACTTTTGGTGTGGTTTGTTGCTACGTTTATCTTCGTCGAGCTGAATATTACTCTCGCTGCCCCGAAAATTCCGTCGTGGATGGCATTTATTTATGCTATACCGACAAGCCTCACGGTGCTGCTTGTTCTTAATTCGGTCTGGGGAAAAAGACGGCTTAACTACGTTATTATTTCAGGTATGATATGGACGGCACTGCTTTCAGTCTACCTGACGCTCCTCTTTGCTATCGGGCAGAGCCTTTGGCTAATTTTTATCCTGGGTGTTCCCGCGCAGCTTATAGTATTTCTCTGGTCAGGCTTTAAGGTCCTGAGGACGGGGGTGTAAAGTATGAATATGCCACCTATCAAAAAAAGAATGTCGGATGGTATAAACAAGCCGAAGCGACTCCGTGACGTGCCGAGATATATCTTTCTGCGTGCAAAGGGCTTTCTCTCAAGACTGTTTTACATAATCTCGCTCGTATGGAAGGCGTCGCCCGCCGTGCTTATCTCACTGTGCGCTTTCTGTCTGTTTGACGGTATTCTGCCCGTTGTCGGTGCCTATATATCGAGCGAGCTTTTGAACGGAATTGCCTCCCTTATTGGCACCAACAGCACGGGTGAGGTATTCCGCGACCTGTTTGAGCTTCTTTCGCCCGTTCTCTTTCTGTTTCTTCTTCAGCTGATACACCATTTCTTAAAGCGCCTTCTTACAAAGCTTAACTCAATGGTTACCTCAATTGCAGGCGAGCTTGTCGTCAATTACATAAAGCTTATGATAATAGGTAAGGCACGCTTAGTCGATATGAAATCGTTTGACAGCCCACAGTTTTACGAAAAGCTTGAAAACGCCAATCGAGAGGCTGGAATGCGCCCTATCGGAATCCTTACCGCGAGCTTTAACGTAATAAGTGCTGTTATAAGTGTAATTTCATTTATTGTAGTATTGGCAACTCTTAGTCCGATAGCTCCCGTCATTATAATAATTTGTTCAATTCCAGGCGCTGTTGTAAACTATTATTTCAAAAATAAGAGCTTTTTGTATCTGAGGCGTCACTCAAAAGAAAGACGGCAAATGAACTACTATTCATCAATTTTGACGAATAAGGACTACGCCAAGGAAGTAAAGCTCCAGGGACTTGCCGACACCTTGACGGATAAATATAAGGGAGCCTTTTCAAAATATTATTCGGGACTTAAGCGAATAATCACAAAAGAGGGAATTGCACAGGCTCTCGTTTCTCTGATCCACGTTCTTGCAAGCACGGGACTCTTCGTATTCGTCGCATACACTGTAGTTTTCGGCGACGGTAGAATAGGTGACTACTCGCTTTATACGGGTGCGCTTACCTCAATATCGACCTATGTCACGACGATTGTAGGTGCTACCGCGACGGTCTACGAGGGTACGCTGTTTATTGAGAATATGATTGATTTTATGAAGGAGCCCGTAACCGTCGTTCCAAGCGTCGAAAATCCGAGACTTCCTCAAAAATCTTCGTCGCATACTCTTGAGCTTCGTGGCGTTTCCTTCAGATACCCGGGAGCATCGCACGACGTTATCAAAAACGTAAGCCTTACACTGAAAACGAATGAAAGCACCGTGCTGGTCGGTCTTAACGGTGCAGGTAAATCAACTCTGATAAAGCTGATAACGAGACTCTATGACCCGACTGAGGGTGTAATTCTTCTTGACGGCATTGATATCCGTGAGTATGACGTGGACGAGCTTTATTCGCTCTACGGAATAATCTTCCAGGATTTCGGCAAGTATGCCGATACCGTTGCGGAAAACGTACGCTTCGGCGACGTAAGAGGCGAGCCTACGAGCGCTGATATCGAGCGTGCCGCATCGCAATCGGGAAGCGAGTCCTTTATAGAAGAGCTTCCGTCAAAATACCAAACGCCCCTGACCCGTCTTTTTGAGGAAAACGGTATAGAGCTTTCGGGCGGACAGTGGCAAAAGCTATCAGTTGCCAGAGCCTTTCTGAAGGATTCGGACATACTCATAATGGACGAGCCTACGGCATCACTTGATCCGCTTGCCGAAAATGAAATATTCCGCGCCTTCGAGGAGCTTTCACGCGGTAAGCTTTCGGTATTCGTGTCGCATAGACTTTCGGGCGCGGTTAATGCGGGTAAGATTGTCGTGCTTGAGGGTGGAGAGGTTGCCGAGGTAGGAACGCACGATGAGCTCATGGCACAAAGAGGAAGATATTATCTTCTTTTCTCCACACAGGCGAAAAGATATACCTAGTCTTTTGAAAAGTACTATTTACAAAACAGATAGAAACAGGACGAAGAATAACAAATTCTTCGTCCTGTTATCTTTAAAAATCATATGAAGCGCTACGCAGCAGGCTGCATAGGCGAGGATTGCTGATAATAATGTGAGCCAAGCACGTCGTAGTGAATCTTATCCGCAATATCCCGAAGATGCCCCTTCTCAAACGGAGAGGTGAGCTCTGCTCTTTCAAGAAGCTCAAGAAAACCGATTTCCTCACCCTCGCGGACCAGGATCTTTTCATAAGCCTCAAAGCCTGAGCCGATATTTTCCTTTTCCATAAAGTAAATTTCAAGCGCGGGAATCACTGAGGTGCAGTAAGAATGCACGTATACGGGACTCGTGAAGAAATGAGGTATAAGAATATGCTCGATTTTGTATACGGCGCTGGTGTTAATCATAAATTCTTCGGCAGCATTTACGATTATAGAGTTTATAGAGTCCTCGTTAATCTGATTAAATGCAAGACGGTACATTCCTTCTTCGATTCTCGCATAGAAGCCCTGATACACAAGCGTTTCCAAGGCGTCCTTCAGCGCGGAGTAGGTAAGATAGGTCTTGTATTCATATCCTATAATATCACTCATGGAATCGAGAGCTAAAAGCTCAAGTGCCTGAGAGAAAATCTCGGCAATGTCAATATCGCTAAGCTCTCCGTCGTTGGTATACATATCTATAAAGTGACCGAACTCGTGAACGAGAGTAGAATAATCCCCGATGTCCTCGCTGCCCGTCATAAATATAAACGGTGCATCGTATTTGTTAAGATATACCGTGAACGCACCTGACTGACGGTTCTCAGACTCCGTATTAATATCAAAAAGCCTGTGCTGAAGCATAAAGGAATATATATCGTAATAATCCTCATCCATATCCTTTATGGCAGTGCCGACGTTGTTGATTACGGTATCAAAGGTAACCTCAGGTGCTTCATTTTCGAGAAAATAGTAATAAAAGACGTAGGAATACAGCTGAATATACACGGGAAGCACGTAAGCAGAAATATCCGATATAAATCCTGAAATTTCGCTTGGCGTATAATCGACGCCTCTGTTTTCATAGCTGTATTCGATATAATTTGAATATCCGCCCGCCTCTGCAATCAGTCGTCTTACCTTGATAAGCTCAATAAGAATTTCCTTGGATTTTGTATTATAGCTTTCCTGATAAAGGTTCAGAACTACCGTTGATATAGAGGTGTATTCGGAAGAGTTTACCCCGTACTTGCTTTCATAGTATTCGAGTATATTTTGGACGGTATCCTCAGCACCGTTATAATTAATTACGATTTTGTCGGTTGAAAGCGCGTTGTATTGCGATACAAGCTCTGCCTCATCTGCTTGAAGCGCTATCAATTCTTCGGTAAGCTTCGTCCCGTCCTTGTACTTTTCGATAAAGCCGTCACCGAAGAAATCACTCTCAAAGCTAGTCGCGTGTGCAGATCTTGCGCAGGCAACGAGAAGCTTTTCAAGCTCAAGAGAAAATGAGCTTATGTTCGTTGTGATATAATTGCTTTCCTCATTCCAGAATTCGACGGATGAATCCCTGGCAACGTAAATAGAGGTAAGGGCGCGCATCGTAAGAAGATTTGCTGCCGTATTGTCAAGCTCGGTAACCTTTGCAAGCTGCTCTTGGTAGGGCGCAGTGTTTTCCTCAACGATAGAGGTAATTTCCTTCGTGCTCGCGATTATCGCAGTTATGTCAGGCCTTGCATACGTGACGTCGGAAAAATTAACCGCACCCCGTCCGTAGTCCTTGTATTCCGGGAAAATAATCTTTTCAAGATAAGATGAGCTTTCCTCGCCCTCAGACGTGGAATCGTCCGAATCGTCATCGGGAGCCTGACACGCACATAATGATGCTAAGCATAATAGCAGCATTGATATGGTCAAGATTAACGCCGTCGTGCGCGTAAGTCTTTTGAAAATCATATAACCACCAATATATATTTATTTTTAATAATTATATAGTATTTTGCCTGTATGTTTGGTAATAAATAATAAAATAATTTTAAAATTATTATGAATTTTAAAACTGATACGCTGTATGAAGCATTTTTTATGCTGAGTCATCGCTTTCGGGGCTAACTTCCTTTGTCTACCAAGAAATGGCTGTTAAAACGATTCTTTTTCTTTGATAAATCACATTTTCTGACATTTCTCTTGAAATGATGAAAAGAAAAACGGGACTAAAAATATTTAGTCCCGTTATGATAAAAATCTTTGATTTATTATATTTTTCGGCAATTTACTTGCCAAGACCTGCGGCACCGATAATTCCCGCGTCGTTACCGAGAGTTGCTCTTACAATTTTTGTTTTGTTTTTAGAGCCTCTCGTATATTGGTCACGCTCTACAAGCGCAGTGAGCGGAATAATCAGGGTGTCTCCCTCATTGCATACTCCGCCGCCGATGGAAAGAATTTCAGGCTGGAAGATATTAACCATATTAGTTATACCCTCTGCAAGATAGAAAATATAGTCGTCAACGACCTCTTTTGCATATTTATCACCGAGCTTCATTGCGTCAAAGGCAGTTCTTGCGCTGACCTTGCCCGATTTTCTTGCTTCTTCGATAAGAAGCGAGGGAACTCCCTTAAGCTCAAGCTCTCTTATCATATCCTTCGTCATATTTGTAAGACCTGTTGCTGACGAATATGCTTCCCAGCAGCCGCGTCTGCCGCAGGAGCACTGCTTTCCCTTGGCAACGATAACGGTATGACCGAGCTCAGCTCCGGCGGGATTTACACCGCCGTCGTAAATTTTGCCGTCAATTACAACTCCTCCGCCAACTCCCGTGCCAAGCGTTATCATAACGGAGGTTTTAGTGCCCTTTGCAGCCCCCTTAAGTGATTCTGCAAGTGCCGCTGCATTAGCATCGTTTGCAATAAAGACCTGCTTTATCGGGAAATAATCCTTTAAAACATCGGCAATGGGAAAATCGTGGAAGGGAATGTTGTTTGAATATTCCACAATGCCGGTTTTTGTATTTACCGTACCGGGAGATGCAATTCCCACGTAGTCAATATCGTCAGTCTTAAGACCTGCTGCCAGGGTTACAGCGTCGCAAAGTGCCGCCATATCCTTGACGATTTCTCGCGGATCTCTTTCGGGGAGAGTAGGAGTCGATTTTTTTTCGATAATATTAAGCTCACTGTCGCAAAGTCCTACGGCAATATTTGTACCGCCGAGGTCAATACCTATTGTATACATAGATAAATCCTATCCCTTCTGGCTTTTTATATCATTATAGTTTATTTTCTGCATAAAGTCAATATTTATTATTTTTATATAACAATAACGGGCGATTTTGTTCACAGAAAATTAACATATTATGTTAGCATATCTATTGCAATCTACACAAAATTAGTATACAATATACACGAACTAAAATTCAGCTTTAAATTTAAGCTTTAAAATAGATGAAGGAAGAATAAAATGGCAAGATTCGTTTACGCGGATAACGCCGCTACGACCTCGGTTTCAAAAGAGGTTCTTGCGGCTATGATGCCCGCCTTTGAGGCATCGTATGGCAACCCCTCCAGCCTTCACGAAAAGGGAAGAGAGGCAAAGACACTTCTTGACGGTGCAAGGGCAAGCATAGCAGAAAGCTTAGGCTGCCTTCCCAGGGAAATATATTTCACCTCGTGCGGAACTGAAAGTGACAACTGGGCGATAAAGGGCGCTGTAAAAAGACTGGCTGCGCGCGGCAGAAATCATATTGTTACCACCAAAATTGAGCATCACGCAGTGCTCCATACCTGTGAGGCTCTTGAAAAAGAGGGATATCCCGTGACCTACGTTGGAGTTGACTCTGACGGTGTTGTAAAGCTTGACGAGCTGGAGGCGGCGATTACCGACAAGACCGCAATCGTCGCGGTAATGTATGCAAACAACGAGGTTGGTACTATACAGCCTATAAAGGAAATCGTTGAGCTTGCTCACGCAAAGGGCGCGCTTATGTTTACTGATGCGGTACAGGCTATCGGCAATGTCGATATCAATATTCACGAGCTTGGTGTAGATATGCTTGCGCTCTCAGGACATAAGATTCACGCACCGAAGGGAATCGGACTTCTTTTCGTAAAAAAGGGCGTCGTGATTGATAATCTTATCGAAGGCGGCGGACAGGAAAGCCGTAAGCGCGGTGGAACTGAAAACCTTGCGTATATCCTCGGTCTTGCCGAGGCACTCAGGGTTGCGAAGGCCAGGCTTCCCGAGCTTTCAAGAATTGAGAAAATGCGCGACAGACTCATCGAGGGACTTCTTAAGATACCCTATTCGACTCTGAACGGTCACAGGACGCAAAGACTTCCTGGTAACGTAAATATCGGCTTTGAATTTATTGAGGGCGAGAGCATGCTTCTCTGGCTTGATATCGAGGGTGTTTGTGCATCGACGGGCTCTGCATGCTCCTCGGCATCTCTTGATCCGTCGCACGTTCTTCTTTCGATGGGTATACCTCACGAAAAGGCACACGGCTCAGTACGCCTCTCGCTTTCACACGACAATACCGACGAGGATATTGATTATATCCTTGAGGTGCTTCCCCCTATTATCGAAAGGCTTCGTAATATGAGCCCTCTTTGGGAAGAGGTCGTAAAGCGCGAAAAGAAATAAAGGAAAGGAATTTAAAAAATGCAATACAGTGATAAGGTAATGGATCATTTTAAGAATCCAAGAAATATGGGTGAAATTGAGAATGCCGACGGTGTCGGTACCGTAGGAAATGCAAAATGCGGAGATATAATGAAAATATATCTTAAAATCGAGAACGACGTAGTTGTCGACTGCAAGTTCAAGACCTTCGGCTGCGGCGCGGCAATCGCAACCTCGTCTATGGCAACCGAGCTTATTAAGGGACATACCGTTGAAGAGGCGCTTAAGCTTACCAACAGTGCAGTCGTTGAGGCACTTGAGGGACTTCCGCCGGTCAAGGTGCATTGCTCCGTTCTTGCCGAGGAGGCAGTAAAGACCGCTGTTGCGGACTACTACGGCAAGATTGGCAGACCTGTTGATTTCGTGATAGAAAAGTCGCACGACGATGAATAATTTTTTTCGAGGCTATTTCAATTCATTTTTGAGATAGCCTCGTCGCAAATATATAGATATGTAAATAATTCTTCGCAAAAAACAAAAGAAAGGGGCTTAGTACTGTGAAAATTCTCATAGGTCTTTCGGGCGGAGTGGATTCGGCATATGCCGCACGCCGTCTTATTGAGGACGGTCACGAGGTAGAGGGCTGTGCCTTGCTTATGCACCAATATACCGATACCGAAATGGCAAGAAAATGTGCAAAGGCGCTCGGTATAAAATTCCGTATTATCGAATGTACCGATCCCTTTGAAAAGATAATTAAGTCGAGCTTCATCAGCGAATACTTAAAGGCAAGAACACCAAATCCCTGCGTTATATGTAACGGGGAAATTAAGTTCAGATTTCTCTATGATATTGCAATGAGAGAGGGCTTTGATGCAATAGCGACGGGGCATTACGCAAGTGTAGTAAGGACTGATGACGAAGGCACCTATTCACGCCCCTATTTTGTTGGCGACACTCTGTCACCAACGGAGCATGTGACGCTTAAGGTCGGATTTGATGAAAAGAAGGACCAGACCTATATGCTCTATCGCGTAGACGAGGAAGTGTTAAAGCACCTCGTGCTTCCTTTGTCAAATATGACAAAAGGACAGGTAAGGGCCGCGGCAGAGGCGTGTGGTATACCGTCGGCCAACGCCCGTGACAGTCAGGAAATTTGCTTTCTTCAGGGTGAGCACTACGCCGATTATATCGAGCGTGTGTCAGGCAAATGCGAGCGTGGCAATTTCATATCCGAGGATGGCAGAGTCCTCGGCACTCACGAGGGAATTATACGTTATACGGTAGGGCAGCGCAAGGGACTCGGCATTTCATCAACGGGGCGAATTTTCGTTACTGATATAAATCCTATTACCAACGAAATAACGTTGAGCCACGTGGATAAGCTATCTCACACCGTGTATGTCAGTGACCTCAGGCTTCTTGGAATATCACGAAAGGACGAGCCTGCCGAATATAGATTTACGGTAAAGCTTCGCTATGCGAAGGCGTCAGCTCCAGCTCTTGTTGAAATAGCGGGGGATAGGGCGGTCATACGTCTTGATACACCGCAAAGGGCAGTAACACCCGGGCAGTCAGCCGTTTTTTACAAAGATGGCGTGCTTATCGGTGGCGGCATAATAGATAGAAGCGAATAAAAAGCAAAGCGAGCCGTGAGGTCAAAAGACCTAACGGCTCGCTTTGCTTTTATAAATCGTCTACGTCCTGCACGGGCTTTTCATTTTTGTTTTCCGGAACACCCGTATACGAGCCGTTGGGGTCGGTGCAAATGCTCTCGTCATACCCCTCTGTTAGCTTCTTAACCTCATCCGTGCTTTTCTTTTTCGATTTATCCTTCATAACTCTTCCTCATAATTCGTTTTTATAATTTTGTGAGGATTAAATCGTTTTTATGCAAAAAAACATAGTATTTCATGAAAAAACACAGCAAAGGCTTGCCTTTGCTGTGCTCTTGGCGCAGAGGGAGGGATTCGAACACTCGCGAAAAGCCTTGTATAAGCCTTTTTTGAGATTTTTGACCCTCGTGCAATAAAACAGCAAATTTTGGAAATAAAAAACAGCCCGACGAATCCAAGTGCGGAAACATCGGGCTGTGTGTTTTTAATTATTGTTAGATTTACGGGCTAAGCGAAGTTTTAAAGCAAATACATTCACTTCCGATGAAGTGACATTTTCTCTTCCTCGTATAAATTCAAGAGTACGCTTTATCTCTTCTGGTTTTAAAAAAAGAACATTTCCAGAAATAAACTCAAAATCGTCGAATATGTTTTTTAATTCGTCTGCAAATTCTTTTTCTAAATCAGTCAGATTTTGCATTCTTGCTTTCAATTTTTCCAATTTACTCATCGTCGAGCGGTTCCTTTTCAATTATTCTATAATTTCCAAAGCCGTGATTCTCAAAGATGTACTTATAATCACCTATATGCTTTGTTATAACAAACTGCTTTCTTTGCTGCGGTGTCATGTGAGTTGCTATTTCACTCATAACGCGAGCGTATTCAGCCTTAGCAAGTCGGACCGTGGGTATTCTGCTTGTGTCAAGCTCTTCCACTGGTGCTTGATTAAATTCCACGCCGCGCCCGGACAGAAGCGAGCCGTAGCCCGCGCCGGCGCACCGAGGACACTCAAGCTCGCGAGTTTCAAAGCCGCCGCAATCGTCACAGTGATTTTTGTTCCCCATAATTATATCACCTCGCTGTCAGCTTTGTCAAGAGGTGGTGCGCTATCCGAATCGCGCAATAGCATCACGTCGGGGATAATGGTGTCCGCGGGGGCGTTGCTTATGAGCGCCGAGAGGTCGCCGTAGGTGTCACCGAGCTTGAGATACGTCTTATCGTTCACGAATTTAACGTACTCGCGGAGCATAGCCGTCTTGACCTGGTATTGCTTGACCTCGACAGTGTTGTAGGCCTGTGCGCCTCTTGCGTATCCGTTAGCCATTCGGAAGAAGAGAACGACGAGCTTGAGGGCGGTGTATATTACTCGTGCAAAGGTGATGTCCTCGGTAAAGGTAATTGCAAATGAGATAGTCACCAGACAAGTAAATATTGTGCTTATAATCATTTGTACGGTGTGCGATTTACTCTTCAGATATTCCTCGGCGCTTATCGGTACACCGCCGCGAGATGACGTTGCAGCACCGTCGTATAAGAGGACGGATTCGTTAAGCTCAATAGGCTCAATCTCGTTAATCGACTTGATTATCCTGGCGCGTCTTACACCATAGGTGTTTTTCAATTCCTTGAACGGTTTAGAGCGTATCTTAAGATACTCATCCTTAGTCAAGCGCGCTGCCTTAAGTCTGTTATTGATAGCCTCTTCAAATTCAATGTCGACCTGCCAATCACAATAGGGACGCAAGAGCATCGTACCGACGTCGTTTACCTTTTCGATGATGCTCTTGTATTCCTTTCGCGCGTTTATGTAATCGGAATCGAGCTTCCCGCCATCCGCGCCGACCTTCGTCATCATTACCTCGCCGATAATGAACAGCGTGACGGTCACCGCGCCGTCTGAGATAAGACCGACGGTAAATTCGGGGGCGCCAATGTCGGTCCAGATGAAGCCGATGAGAAGTATGGGGATAAGTATGCAGATGTAGAGGGCAATATTTGCCCCGAACATCCCCATAATATTTTTTGAGATAGTGTTGTATTTTTTCTGCCGCTCACTCCACTTATTTGACGGAGTAATTAACTCAAGGTCGTTATTCATCAGTAGTCACCTCTGAAAATTTATGCTCTGCTATGTAGGTAAGAAGAGAGCCGATAGCCGAGCCGAGAAAACCCATCCAGAACACTGTGTTAAGAGCTTGTATTGCGTCTGCAATGTAAATAAGACTGTACGATATTATTAAAAATACAATCCAAATTGTAATAGGAGGCGCATACTTTAAATTGAGCTTGTCCTTCGCATATTTAAAGACCGAGCGTCTGAATACGATTAAAAGCACTATTGCAATAAGCACGATACCGGCGCCCACCGTTACGCCCGCGCCCGATTTCTCGGTCCATAGGGGGAAGCGCTCACAGATTGCCCATATGGGAAGGGCGCAAGAAATAAGTATTCCTGCGACCTTGAATATCCAATACCAGAGTTTACGCTTTGATTCCGTCATCTTCGCCGTCCCCCTCTGCCGCGCTTATAGCCTGCACTGCTGCGTTGTGACGCGACAGGATTTCATCCTTAAGCGCGTTGGGAATGTTGGCAAGCACGAGAAGCTCTGCGACCTCGTTTGACATTTCTATCGTGGCAAGCTTGGACGCGTTGAGGAATTTTGATACGCTTGTAAGTGCGTCGGCGAGCTGCTTCTTTTCTTCCTCAATCTTTCGCTTTTCTTCCTCGCTCACCTCATACTTTTTAAGCAGCGACTCTATCGCTCCCTTAAACGACGTCACGTCGCTAATATTATCTTTGCTTGACTGCGCTATTGCTACGGCGTTGTTATTGAATTTGGTTATCGAGCCGTTAAGACGCTTACCGCTCTTAATAGCATAAAATATGTAAGTAACAACCGATATCGCAAGCGCGATAAGTGACGAGCCTGTATAGTTCTCAGTTATAAAGTCGACAATTGCCTGGGTGAATGGGGTATCGCTCTCGCCCGAAATTTCGCCCTCTGCCGCGTTTTCTGTTTCGGGGGTGTATTCGGCTGTCGGTGCAGCAGAACTTTCAGCAGAAATGTCAGAGCGAGTTTCTGCGAAGCAAGGAACGGCAAGAAGTGATGCGAGAAGAGCAAACGCGAGGATAAATACGATAATTCTTTTCATTTTTAGTTATCTCCTGTAATGATGTAATTAAGTGAATTTGTGTCAAAGCGTTCGACGAGGTGGTTTACCTGCGCCGTAAGAGTAGAAACCGTCCGCTCAAGCGCTTCTACTCGAAGCAAAAGCGCAAGCTCGGTTTCGGTATGTTTTTTTGACGTCGAGAGATAGCCGTTTCGGGCGGTGTGCGTACCGATTTTATACAGTCCGTCTGAGCATTCAAACGTCACGTTGTAGAGTCCGTCCGACAGCTTGGGAAGCGCGCAATTTTTGTTATTCGATACAATGACATCAACCACGCCGATATGTAAGGTCCCGTCAGTATCACACTGAACGCACCGCGTGTCTGCGCCGAATAATACGGCGGTTTTATCGTTAAGCAAGTGAATTTTCATTTTTTATACCTCAATTGAAGTTATAGTCCGAAAGCGGCGATACAGAGTCCGTCAATTCGCTGACCGTTACGTCTTCGTATGTTTCGTCCAGGTTTTGACATCGCACCGCAAAGGTGGAACCGCTAACGGTGTACGAGGATATAAATACTAACTTACGACGTACGCCGTTATCGGTCGAGTATAAGCGTTTGACGTCCGAATATCTAAACATTTTTATAATGTTTTCGATGTCGCTATTAGCAAACGGTGTTGATCGAGTATTGAAAATCCTTATCGTCAGATTATCTTCGCTTGTACCGAGCACCACCTCGTGACGATATACGACCTTTGAATACTCGTCGAGCACATCGGAAAGAGAGGTCACGTCATCGTATGTGTAACTTACATTCTTTGCAAGAAGCTCGGCAGACGACTGAAACGTGCCTTTAATACTTTCATATTGACCCGTGGTATCATTGTACTCCTGGCCAATATAGTCAACCGGGAAGGCTATGAGATTAATAGTGTCCTCAACGTTATCGTAAGCCATAGACGCGCTTGCCTGGTTGTAGACCGTTATAATATAAAAGGTGTCAGAGTCGGAATGGAAGGAAAGCTCGTGCCTATACACTTCCGTTGTAAATTTAGAATATGATGCATCACCATATGCCTTGGATATAGCAAACGTATCCTGGTTAGGCGGTGCAGCGATTTGGTCAGGAAGGTAAATGTTTCCACTGACTGTTCTTTGCACAATACCTAGATTAAGCACTGTAGAGGAATAACCAATAACTGTGTTAGCTCCACTGTTATTGATACTGTAAAGCTGATTGACATTGCCCTCTGTGTATATAGGGACATAGTGCGTATCACCGTATGCCTTATTAACTGCATCCAAATCATTGGCAGGGGTATTCGTCTTAACGTTTCCATTCACATCTCTTTGAGGCACACTCCATGCCACCGCATCCGATGTCAACAGCTGGCTATTATTCACACCCGCTCTAGACTGCGTGTAAACTCTCTGCGTGCCATTTGGAGTGCGACTCGGAACATAATTATCCTCAAGGAATTTCTTGTTCACCGCGTGATATGCTCTTGTCGGGTCTGCGGTCCAGAGGTGGAGCGGTTGATTTTCGTCGCGGTCAACGCGAGGGAAATTGTCAGCGGTATTGTCCGCTGCTCCAAGATATGCAGGGAGAGGCTGAGAATTTGTGAATGCCTCTTGGAAATTGCCGATAGGAATGAGAACTATGTTTCCAAGATAATCCTTACCGTAAGCATACCGCGGGAGAAAAGATTTATCAGCTACGACAGGAACAAAGTCGGATGCAGTTTTACCCGATGGCACAAACGCATTTTTCACACTATCCCACATAGGAATGATGTTTGATGCAGCTTCCTCAAATCCGTCTCTCGTCGCGACCGTCTGAGCCTCGCCCTCGTCAAAGGTGAACTCCGAAAGCTCGTCGTCCGTCCTGGTTATAGTGCCAAGACCGAGCTTGACTGTTCCGTCGGAAATGTCAGGAGTGGGGTTGTCCTCGGTGGCGATGGGCGGGACGAATACAATGCCATATCCCTTGTAGCTCACGCCGTCGCTTGCAAGCTCGCCCGTATTGATGACGAGTCCGCTTAGTGCGCTTATAGGTGTATTCGTATCTCCCGCATTCGTTACGATAATATTGTCGTTAACAGTCAGCGTCTCGTGATTAACTGTGGTCGTCGTACCGTTCACGTTGAGGTCGCCCGTTATAGTTATCGAGGAGTTAATTGTCTGCAAAAGAGACGACGAGCCTTCCGTATTCTTTTTTACAGTATCGGAAAGAGTCGCGTTCGCCTCATCTCTTGCCGCTTCGGCTGCTTCCTTTGCGTCGATTGCATCTCTTGCGGCGTCTTCTGCCTCCGTCTTAGCATTGATAGCCCCCGATATGTAAGTAATTATATCCTCGTAAAATTCGTCAGCGTCCTGCGGCACGTCGGGGACAGATGGGATGTTTGGGATACCGTTCGACACCTCAACGTTTATCAGGTCGAGAGGAATAATATCGCCGTCAATGGTCCCTACGTTGACGCGGAAGGCAAGCGTGCCAGCCGCGTCCGTCAATACGGAACGGACGTCATACGTCCAAAGATTCAAAATCGAGCCGTCGGGAGCGTGGTAATCAAGAGCTACCTCTGATGCTGCAAGGTCGTATTCGGTTGACTCCGAATCGACGAACGAGTGACCGAGCGTCTTGCCATTCGGCAGCCAGAAATCAATCGTAAGCACGGAGCTTGAGGCAAAAGGCGCGACGATAGCGATTTCGTTCGCCCGCGCGGAGCCTTGTTTCAGTGAGCCAGGCGTCCTGTATACCAGGGCGCCGTTGGCATCGAAAAAGAAAATCATAGTATTTACCTTCCTTGTTTATTTTTGAATTGTGAAATAAAACGTCGTGCCGCTAAAGTTAGCCGATGGGAAATCTGGCGAGAAGTTGCCGCCGAACAATATGTTGCCTCCGTTTGTTATCGTTATCACCTTTTGCTCTCCTCCGTCTTCAAACGCTTTTGTCTCTGACTTTCTAGGCAATGCAAAACACCAACCAGCCGCATTTGCAATAGGGTGATTGGTGTCAAGATGAATTGTAACGCTGACATTATTATCATTAATAACATCGTAGGTAAAATCAAATATATCTCCCGCCTGCGTTTCCCATATAATAGAACTTTCGTCTACGGTAGTATCAAATTTGTTAAGCTTTTTGCCAAGAGCGCACAGTCTTGCGCTGCCAAATGCGCCGGCGTCCCTCATAACAAGGTCGCAGGAGTACGGAAATCCCGACCCTATAATTATGTTAGGGTTATCTGTTACATATTCCATTTGAAGCGTAACATTGTTGATTGCTTCTCGGCTATCTTTACGCATCAAATACACTCCCGAAATTGTACTTGAATCTGGCGGCGTATCAGCTTCGGGGAAAGAGTACGGAAGGTCTCCGATATTAGATATATCTTCATAACCGTACAAGCCATTTTCGCCTGCATATCCTAAAAGATTAAAGAGCGAAAATAAGTATTTGTAATTTCTACCGAAAGAATCCGAATACGGTACATCTTCAGACCAGTAGCCGCTCACCTCATTATTAGATGTTGTAGTTTCAGAGTGATAGCTCGAACGCAGACCAGCAGAATAATTGTCTTTGTATTTCCATGAAAACGACAAACTATTTCCAAAAGCAGAGCTGACAACAGGTAGAATCTTGTAATTTCCTATAGGTTCTCCGATTTTGTCATAGGATTTTGCTATGACACCTGTTATAAAATGGGCAGGTGTGCTTTTGTCTTCGTTTGCCTGTGCGAGTGCTCGGCAGAAGTTTACTGTTTTAGCAAAGGCATTGCTGTCTGACTTTGTGGTTTGGGTCGAAACTAGTATTTTTTGCTTTAATAGAATATTTCTCTTAAACGCCTCACGCTCTGATATTTCATACACGCGCTTGTGCGACGAGATTCCGACATATTCATTAATGCGTTGATAATCTTTGCTTAATGCAAGCGTATATTTTACGAAGTTAGGATATATAAGCGAATTTACAGCTGCAATAGAATGCCCCTTATACATACTTCCGGCGCGCGGTAGTTCATTGAAACTCTCTACTACGCTTATGAATGTAGCTTCCTGTTGAACGTTGCCCATTCGTGCGGCCGCGCCTTTGATGTTTTCGCCAAAATAGCGCGATTCTATAACATTCTCAGTCTGGTTGTAAAACTGTTCATACGGAATCTCGTGCGGGTCGTAGAATTGCTTACCGTGGGACAGTATCGCAGAATATACGGGAACATAAGATACCTGAAACACTAATCGGCTGTAAATATCGGATGCAGACAATAATGTGTAAAAAGAAGAGCCTAGTTTTTGTTTTAATATCTTTATAATTGCATAATCATCAGCAACCGAGCTGATTTCAGTTTGCGCCCGTTTAAAGAATAGACCGTCAATATTAGGCTCCCCTTGCGTGTAATAAATGAACATGCACTTGCCCGTTGAATCAAATGCGCTTTTTAGTTCGTATTCGGCACGCTCAAGCACTCTGTCTGTAATATCTGCGCGCGCTTCAACACCGCCGCTTTTTTCCCATGCGTAATTATCGCCGTCGTCTACAATTACACCAGCAATAACCTTGGATATTTTATATATCGCTTCTTGCGTTGTAATCAAACCGTTTCCGTCTTCTATTCGGACATTAGTATTATCTGTTCTTAGAGTTTTAAAACCTGCACCCGATGAGAACGGGTCACTTATAGATGAGTCACCATATCTGAAAACGTTTACAATATTTGACGCGTTAGAGCGTAGTGCCGTGCAGTATTCATTTATTGAATGACTGACGCTGCGATAAAAAACATTCGATGTCTTGTCGGGAAAAACCGCTTCCGTCGTGCTGCCGTATTCGTCGTACCTGACGACGAGACTTGGCTCGCCGCGTATACCGAACGACTCATTTTTGCTTATCCACGCGTTAACCTTGTAGTATGCGCGGATTTGCGAATGTATTAAATGACCTATTGTATTTAACTGCTCGCGCAAGCTCGCTTGAGTAAGCGTCAGCTCGTCCGCTATCACATTGTTATATTTTTCTGCTTGAGAGTCAGCTTCAAGTGATACGCCCTCGTCAACCAATTCGAAATTATAGGCCGCGCCCTCAAACTCAATACGAGGAATACCCAGAGAGCCACCACTGCCTGCTGTAATGGGCTCAGCAAGCTCAAGACAACGCATCGTCATTGAGGTAACGGTATATGGAAGCGTCGGGCTTTTCTCGCTCGATTTGATAACTGTAAAAGAAAATTGTGCTACGTATCTTGCTGAATTTGGCTCGATGTTAGTGACAAAAGCAAAAGGTATGGTATACTCTATTGTGGTGGTTTCTTTCGACAAAGGAATATATTTTAATGATAGCGAGTTTTCATAACCGTTCACCGTTACTTTCTTATAATATATTTCTGCAAGCCCGTTGTCCTGGTCGTACAAAGAAGAATCGTAATAATTAAATACCCTTATTCCGTTAGAGGAATTTGTTTTAATGTATGGATATAGCTTCATCGCCATTTCTTCGGGAGATAGCAAACGAATATACTGCGATGCGTTAGGTGAGTATTGACCAGATGTAAAATTGTTTTCAATTGCTTTTACAACAGGGTCAAATCCCCATACAGTATCAAACGCATTAGTATACTCCGATAGCGTTATCGGTGATTCCAACGGCGTTGATGACATTGTGCCGTTTTCATTTGTAAACGTTATCGTCTGGCACGGTATTCCTTCAAGCAGCTTAGTCGGCTCAAGAAGCGTTATTTCGTGACGGTAAAGACCGCTTCCGATAGGCGTTTCTACGGCATTGTCGATGCCCAGCGTGAAAGTACGATATACTGCATTAACGTCATCACCGAGCAGGCTTCCCATAAACACGACAAACGGTGTCGTTGGCTTGAAGCTCTTTTGGGGGCTTCCGATAATAACAAGTCGAAGCTCGTCAAGGCGCTCGTCAAGCATATTTCCATAGGTCAGAGGAAAAGCAAGCCTGCCGTTCTGACCGTTTATTTCTATCCATTCGCTTGTCGCATAGTCGTAATAAAATACTGTTATCGTATTGTCACTCATATATTATTCCTTCCCTTGCGGTCGCCGCCCGTTCCCGCGCGAATTTGCGCCTGCGCAAGACCGATATTATCGACGGTGCGATTAAGCTCCACCTGCTCAAGCTCAAAACCGTACTCAATAAGCTTGAAGGTAGTAGATAATGCCGCTCCAACGACAGCTCCTGCCAAACCTCCAACCGCCGCACCGACGATTAAGCTCTCCGCAATACTTACAACGTCATTCGTAACGCGCTGAGCCAACTGCAAACGCTGTTGATGCTCGCTGTTGCCCGTCCTGAGCGATACCGTGTTTATTCGGTTTGAAACGACGGTGTTCACCGCGCGCTTTGCGTATCCATATGCGGCGGTCTGGAGTATGAGCTTTTTCTTAGGCGACTCTTTGTCCGTCAAGGCATCGCCGCTTGCCGTTGGCGCCGCTTCAGGCGCTTTCTGGTTTTCGGTGATATTGGTGCTGCCTTGCGCGGTATCGTCAGCTGTAATCTTAATTATGTATTCAATCTCTCTCGCCATATCGTGATACTCCTTGTCATAACGTCAGCGCGGTGACGAGCGTCACGGAGCTTGATGCGATAGCGCCGACTGCGCCGTTTAAAGCGCCAGTATCAATGTACATAGTATACTTGTGGGATTTGTTGTCGTTAAGCCTTGTAACCCTGATTGTTATGGGCGACAGCACACATTCAAAAAGATATGCGTCGATAGCCTCGTCAAAGTCAGATATACGCTTATAAAGGTCGAAATTTATCGTTAATACCGTGGACGTTGGAGTATTTACGGCGTTAAGGCTGTTGTCGGTGTTAGTGTCAAACGTACACTTGCGAGCCATACCGTATTTCTGGTAAGGAATAAGATGCTCCCCGTCGTTATTAACGATGCGGAACTCGTATTCGCTTGACGCGACGCCCATTGTTACAAACGAATGATTTATAAACACCGAAAGCGTAAAGGCATCGCCAGCCTCGTTCATTTGCGCCCTGCTGCCGCTATTCGCAAGCGCGTAATTTATGACGTAAAGATATGAAATTCCATCGGAATCATCTACGCTCTCGGTATTGGTATACTGAAGAGCGGCGGTAATTACCTGGCGCACAGCCGAAAGAATAGTATTACGGTCATTTTCGTCCGCACCCTCCGCAAAGGGTATAAGAAAATCCACCTTCGTTTGAACTACGGCGGTATAATTGTTCGCGCTCGTTCCCTCAACGTCGTTGCCTATGACGCTCATTATACCGTTTATAAATCGCTTGACAGTGTTTCTGTCTCTTTCGGCGCGCTGATATACACCCGTATCTGTGAATATTTTGAACTCATATCTTTCGTTAGGGACTAAGGCCTCGGACGGGTTGGAGATTCCGTCAAGATTGTGACTTTTTATGTTTGCATAGTCTACTCCGTTCAAGCGGACCTCTAAAAGACGCGCAATTTCGTCGAATGTAATCATTGTAAGTTTCCTTTCAGCCGTGCTGCAACTCGTTCGGCGATTTCACGAACTGCCCTGTCTATCCATCCCTCGTTTGGGTTATCTTTTGCGAGGTCAGGAGTATTGTACAGGCTTGACAGTCTTACACCGTTAAGCTGTGGGTATTTCGTTGAATTCACCCAGTAAGGTGAGGTTTCAGCCCAGTTAATATTCGTATATACGGAATACGGTGCTATTTCTACGCGTATTCGTATTTCGCCCTCGAATTGCTCTATTTTTAGCACAGAAGCGTTGTATTTCATATTGCCGGTATCAACAGGGCAATGCTCTTTGAATATATCAAACGCCTCTCTGCAAATATCCTCAAATTCAATTTGTGTCATATAATCCGCCTATCCCCCACGGGTCGTCGACCTTCTTCAAGAATAGAATCTGCGCAACACCAATGGGAATAATGCTCACCCTTGCCGCTTCTTTCGATACGCTCTTCATATCGTCAAGCGCGGCGGTGATAAGGTAAAGGCAGCCGTCCTGAAGTGCGACGTGCTTATCGGGCATAAAGCGAATAGGCGATTTTGTTTTGACGGCTATATCCGTACCGTCAAGGCTTATAAGGTTTCCGACGATATTCTGATACCGTCGTTCCGCGGGATTAATTATTTCGTAATCATACACCATCGGAGCGGGAGTTGTTTTTCCCTGTGAATAGTTGGGAAGCTTTTCATAATAGCGTCCTGAATAAAGAGCGTCCGCGTTGCCCTCTGCAATGTCAAGAAAATCCATTTATATACCTCCCGGCGTACGTTATCGGGATTCCAAGCTCGGTAATCTCGCGGTTAAGCTCGTCCTTTGCCGACTCGTCCACTCCGAGCTTGCGCGTTTCGGGATTAAGTGAGCGGGTGAGGATACCGCGCTGTGCAATATACTCAGCCTGAAACAAAAGAGCGTTAAAAATTATCTCGCGCATCGACGGGATACGAGCTATGATGTTATCCTGTGCCGCATTGTTTGTGTTAAAGCTGTGAATATACCCGTAAATCATAACGGTTGCCTGATTCAGCACACGGTTTATTATTGCATTCGCATCTGCCGCGCGATTTGCGGCAAGCTTCGCGCGGAGGTTAGTGCCGTTAGCTATAAGTGCGTCCTCTGTGATATAGTATCTTTTTGACCCCGCATCCCACCGCAAAAGCGTGTCGGAGTAAGGCTCGATAAGTCTGATGTCGTTCATATACACCTCGTAATAATAAGGACGAAGAGCGCCCGAAAGCCCTCTTCGTCCCGTGATTAAAATATTCGCCTTATGCAGTAGGCTGCTGCGACTCAGGCGCAAGGATAGAAATAACCTGCGTAGTCTCAGTACCAGCTACGGGGTTAGTGAATCCGTTCTTAACGATAAGTCTTACCGACTTACCAGAAATGCAAACGCATCCGCCGTGAACGAGAGGCTGAAGCACCCAGCCCTGGCCCTGCTGTGCGGGTACGACCTCAATTTCGGCCATAGAGGTAAAGCCGCGAAGAGTACCAACAGCTGAGCAAACAAGAGCGTCAACGTCGTTGAATGCGGTATCAGCAAGAGTAGCGCCGTTTATCTGGCAATAATGGGCCGCAAGCTTAAAGAGGATGGGCGATACAGTGTATACGGGAACACCGTCAATCTCGCCTGCGTAGCCGTTTCTCATCTCAACCTTTGAGCCCTCGTCGCTCTTGAAGGGGTTGAGTACACCGGTCGCAAGCATCTGCTGGCCGAGGTTGGAGTCGAGGATAACGGACTTGTCCTTCTTCATCTGACCGAGCGCTGCAGGACGGAAGAATGCCTGACGCATCTCGACGGGGAAGTAGTCCGCGCCGATAGCCTCGTCGCCCTCGCCCAGAAGCGCGTTAGCGTCGATGTAGTTATCGTACATAGTAGCGCCGCCACCCTCTTCTACGTAAAGAGGAGCGTCAGCTGCTGCTGAATCGTTGAGCGCGCGTGCAATCTGCACGGCAAATGTAAGGGCGTTGATACCTCTCGTAATCTTTCTGCGAATGTTTTCGGTCTTCGCATTGAGAAGGTCGTAGCCCGCCTTATCGTTCATGACCCTCGCAAGAGTCTCGGTGCGGTCGTAGACGTAAAGGAGCGGCACGTAAATGTAGTCGGAGGTTGAAATAACGGTGTCGTTACCGTTGAACTGGCCGCCGTTTACGGTAGCGCCAAGCTCACGGAAGTCGCCAGCGCCGAGAGCAACCTTAGGGATTGCAATGCTCTGCGCGCCGAGTCCAGAGCCGAGAATATAGCGCTCGTCAACGCCTTTGCCGTTTACGTGGAGAATGTCCTGAACGAACTTCTCAAAAACCATAGGTGACGCGATATTTTTAAGCGCCACGCTGTCAAGAATAGAATAACCTGCCATTGTTTGAATTTCCTTTCGTTATTAAAAATTAAAGTATTTTGCGCGTGCTTTCTCAAGCTCGCTCTGTCCCTTGTCTGAGCCTGACTCGTTTCTTGACGAGATTCCGAACGACTTATCCTCGTCATCTTCATCCTCGCCATCCTTGTCATCGTCGGACTTGTTCTCTGCGTACGCATCGAATCTTGCCTGGAGTGCCTCGTGCTTTTTACGAAGCTCGGCAAGCTCGCCGCGGAGCGCATCGTATTTGTCGGAATCGGCTTCCTCGGCTTTTTCGTCGCCGTCCTCTGCCGCTTCCTCTTCGATTTCGTCAACGTCCTTGCCGATTTCCTCGGACTCCTCGTTGACTTCCTCTTTCTTCTCGTCCTTCTCGGACGAAGCGTCTGCCTTTTCTTCCTCGATTTTATCAATCTCACGCTCGTCCTCGGCTTTGTCGAGGTCGGCAAGCTTGGCGCGAAGGCTCTTCTGCTCTTCGTCGGTAAGGCTGCCGATTGACTTCATAATCTCGTCAAGAGTAGGCTTTTTTGAAAAAAGTGCCATTGATTTTGTTTTCCTTTCGTAATTTTGTTTTTTTGGGGGGTTGTATCGTACGATTTGTTTTTCCAAGCGTAACGAGTCGCTTTTTCTCGCGCTTTCCGCTTGTGCGATAGCCACGAAGTCGATACGTCTTACTTGTTACGCGTTAAGGTGCGTAAGTCCTATATATCCTGAGCCTCTTGTGAGGCGGTTTATATCTGATTTTGGGTATAAGAAAAGCACACTGCCGAAGCGGTGTGCTTTGTAATTATTCATTTTTCTAAAACATTGAATAAAGAAGGTGGATATAGAAAATCCTCTCCACTTTCGTCAATGATAGAATACCATTTTAACTTTTTGCTAACACTTATGACCTCATATACTTTCCCTTCGATGAGATCTACCGTGCTTAAATTCGTCTTTTTCCTTGCAACTTCATTGACTACGACCTTCATACTATATCTCCGATTTGAATTTAAACTCAACTTTTCCGACGTGTGATTCTTCGTACCAATGGATTTCTGCTTTCAAATACTCGCCGTATTTCGTAACAATTTCCGCAACTGCTTTAACTTTCATCCATTCGCTTTCTATTGTACCGGGATAATCATGCAGCAAACGGTTAATATCATCAATTTTTCGGACGCATCCTTTACCTGCAAATATTTCTTTGTTTTGAAGTTTAGATCCTTCGACAAAACTGGCGATTCCACCGTCGGGCATTTTTATATCATGATTCGCCCATTTCGCACCGACAGAACGAGGAATATCCTCATCTGGAAGTTTTACCGTATCATTAAACGTATGGCTAATAGGCTCGCCGCTGCCGGGGAGTATCGAACCTATCTTTCCGCCCGCATTTCCGTCCGTAAACCTGCCTAAATCATCTCTCGGATGGTCTTTTTCATTCCATATCATAGTATATCATTATTCCTCTCGGTTGTCAAGTTTTATTGTCGAGCTTTCGCTTGTCCTGTCTGCGAAGCGAGAAAGTGCGCTCGTCATCAAGAATACGAGTGCGCTCTCGGTAGAACGCCGCGTTATTCTTTAAAGAGAAGCGCTCATACGCTGCGTTGAGCGTCCTGGCGCGTTTCCTTGCGCGTTTGGCAAGGGCGTTATTAATTCCGTCCGCCTGAACGGCAAGACGCTTCTGGTAGCGAATTTCACGCTCGTACGCGCGCTGCTTTTCCTCGACCTCGCGACGTTTTTGGATGACGGCGGTAGGAATCGGCTTCGGTCTCTCGCCCGGGCGGTATGCCTGTAACGTGTGCCGACAGTTAAATCCCGTAATGCAACCGTTCTGATATACGCGGCCCTCGCGGGTGACGTACTCGTCCTCGGGGTTGTCCGTCGCATATTCAAGCGGACGGTAGAAGATGCCTTCCGCGGTCTTACCCGTCGAGCCGTCAAGTGAGTATAGTCCCGATGGATGCTTTGAGCCGCCGACCTGGTATTTTGCACACCGCTTTGAGCAATTCGCGTGCGGTATGATGTAGACGAGCTTTACGCCACGCTCACGAAGTCCGTTTACCATATCGACCTGATGCTCGTAACGAACGGTCATTTCTGCGATATTTCTCAGATTAACGTTGACGCCGTATTCCTCGCGTGCATCACCGCCTACGATTTCGCCCAGGACTTCTTTCACGCTCTCGGTGTATCGTTTATGGTACAAGTCAAGCGGGAGCCCCTGGCGGTAGTTATCCGCGCGCGTTGCCCACGCCGCGCTGTCGAAAGGCGACGGTGACGATTTGAAGCTTTCAAGCATTAACTTGAAGCCCTGAGAGGTTACAAGCTCGCGGCTGTAATCTTTGTCGAGAATTGCGCTCTTGTATAGCCTTGCCGTCGCAAGCTCGCTCTTGCCGTCAAGCGCCGACGTGACTGCCGAATAAAAAAGCGCACTCTCGTAAATAAGCCGCCTCTCGCGTGTGAGTGTATCAATGGAATATTTTCGCAACGGCAAAACGATACGCTCGCGAAGCGTAGCGCTTGATATGTCGCGCTGAGCGTCGGAAATAATCCTCGTTACCTCTTCCGCGTAGCGCTTCAATGGATAGTTATGCAATACGGCGCGCTTTGCCAGCTCGATAATCCTTACCTCCGCATCCTCTACGACGAGAGGTGCTGCGGACTGAATCTCTGGAGCTTCATCACGCGTCTTGTTTATCGTCATATGACTTTATCTCCGTATCTGCATCCATTGAGTCGAATATTGACATTTGAGACTTTTGCTTTTCCGCTTGTTCACTGCGTATCTTCTTAATCTCTGCCGTAATCATAGCCTCGTTCCAGTCGGGATGGACGGTACGCACAAATTCTTCGAGCGAGGAGCCGCCTGCCGTATAGATTCTTAGAGCATTCTCGACGAGGAGCGTGTAATTCGTCTGGCCAGCTTTCGAAAACGACGCCTGAATCTTACCGTCCCAGCCGTAATACAGACGCACGTCCTCAACAATTCGGTTGATGGTATAGAGCAGACCGACGCGCTTGTTTTCCACGAGAAGCGTCGTCGAGCTTTCCTCAGCGGATATCTCACGTGCCGTACGGTTGGACGTGTCGTTGAGGTATGAGGCAAACGACGAGGGCGCTATGCCTATTGCCGTCGCAATGTTCTCAAGGAGCATATTGCGGACAGCCTTCATCTGCTCGGCACGTAGCTCAGGCTGAATGAACGTCAGCGGTCGGCTCTCTTGGCCCATTTCCTCATAGTAGGTCATAAGAAAGTTGTCAAGTCCGCTGTTGTAGTTAGCCTTCTGCGGATTCTGATACGCCTTTTTTGCAAGCACGCGGGCGCGAGATACGTACATTTCGGTGTCTATAATGGACGACAGTATGTCGTAGTCGCAAAGATATTTGATAATACCCTCAAGCACCGAGTCACCGTATGCAAGCTGCGGCATTGACGTGAGGCGCGGAGTGTTCTTGTATAGGTAAACGCCTATATGAGAAAACGGGATTCTGATAGGCTTGTCCAGCCGTATATCGCTGTATGCTTCCTTCAGCTGCTTTCTCGCCCACGCGGGAATCTCTTCCCACGCAAGGTAGGTACTTGGCATCTGACTCTGATTGCACTGCGTGGAAATCCTGTACACCTTGTAAATGCAATAAGGAACGCCGTCAATGTACGTGCGCTCCTCAAACAGTCCAAGCGTTTCGCTGTCAGGCTTGGTTGGGTGTGCAAAGGTCTGTATGTAAAACTGCGCGGTTATCGGGTTGCCCTTTGCGTCAAGCGTGTATTTGGTGCGTGAGAGGGGTGCTGCCTCCACCCATATCTTCCGACACGAGTCGATATTGAGCTTAAACGCCGCCGTTCCGAGCCCCGTTGCGTACCGTATTACCGTCTGCACGACCGACGAGAAGCTCGTTTCAGCCGCCCATTCGTCGAGGTTGTCAAGCGTCTCGTTGCGACCGTTGTCGTTTTTCTCGTTATCGGTTGCCGCGTAGTTTATACCGCCGCCAAAGATTAACGCCGTGACCTTGTCAACGATAGCTTTTGCGAGATGCGTCGGGATTACGCCCTTAGAGAGGTCGTGAAAGTCGGGAACGAGTCCGTTTATCCAGTATTCCCAGTTCATAACCTTGCGATAGAACGGCTTAAGGTTGGGGGATATTGAATTATAGAAGGTGGTATTGTTTACCCAGGAATAATACTCCTGTATCGCCATACCGATATACTCGCTTGTCGGCGCGAAATTGATAGCGCCCTTTCCACCAAGTCCGGGAATAAGAGCGCCGATTCCGTTATTCATATTTGCGGACTGTCCGCCCGTTGCGTTCGCCGCCGCGGCGCTCTTGGCGCTCTTCGTAGTAGTCATATCTTACGTTACTCCGTCTTTTTTATCTCTTTTGAAGTCGTTAGCGTGACGCTCAATATATGCGTCAATATCAAGCTCATGCACAACGCGAAAAAGGTCCTCGATACGCTCAAGCGAGCTTTTAAGCCCCTCAAGGTAGCAGAGTGTCGTTCCCGCGATATTTGCGCTTATGCGAAGATTCGTCATCCATTCGGGGACGTAGCTCGTCGGTATCTCCCTGCGAGCAATTTCCTCCGCCTCTTCACGCGTCATCTCGACGCCGTTGTCTTTTGCGCGGGCAAGCAGCTTCGTCGCGTAGTCGTTAATTATGATGTTGTACGAAGGCTCGCGAATTGCCGCGTATTCCTCAAACGTCAGAAGCGTGTTGTTGTTAATCGTTTCGTTAAGCTCTTTCAAATTCTTCATAATAGTCAGCCCTTTCAGGTAAGTTTAGATTTTCAGGATTTTCAAAGTACGCGCAAGCACCGTACACGAATGAGTCCGAGCAGTCGTTCGGTATCGCGGGGTCAAGGCGTGAGTTCTTCCAGGCTACGTTCTCAAGCTGCTCGACAAGAAGCGGCACGTCCGTATCTACCCAGCGGCTCGACGCATAATCGTAATATCCGCCGTAGTCCACTATATACGCCATATTGCGCGCAAACACGTTGTTTGCGGTGGAGGTGTTGCGGATGACGTTCTTCCTCGTGAACGGAATAACGTTGTAATAGCCGTCAAGCTCGTACTGCAACTGCGTGATAAGGTCCTCGGATGCACAGTCGACGAAGAAGTACACGGGAATGTAATTTGATTGCAGACCGTACTTTCGTTCCATATCCCGCATATAAAGCGCGATAAGCTCGGCAAGCTGCGACGGTGCCAACGGTCTACCGTACGTCAGCGGATTAAATATAAACGGCTCAAGCACCGCCATTCGTCCGCTCGTCATAATCGCCTGGAAGTTGAGGCACGTCATATCGTGCGTTATAGCACCGTCACCTCCAATAAATACGGTGTGAATGCGTTCGCCCGCAAAAACCCGTGATGCTTCGTCGGGCGTTATTACGTGACGCTCGCGGCTGAACGAGGGATACGCGCCGCCGTTGATGTCCGAGAGGTCACCGAGATACATAAATTTGTAGAGTGCAGGGGATATTATTTTTTCAAGCTCGATATTCTTACGGTCCGCCTCGTTCAGAAGCTCGTAAATATCCAGATAGTTTGAAGATATGTGCGTATAATCGTCAAGTCCCTTGTGCTTTGCCGCGTAGACGTTCCACCAGTGGCCCTTGATTTCGTGCGGGTTGCCGCACAGCATAAGTCGGTAGTCAATGCTCGTGTCAATGTATCGGCGGAAGGATGCCAGGGCGTGCTTCAGGTTTTCCTCGTCGCTTATCTGCTGGCACTCGTCGCCGATGATGAACGCAAGAGGATTTTTCGGGTGGAATCCGCGGACGCGAGATTTGTCGTGTCCGCTTACGCCCAGGAAATATATATTGCTTTTGCCGCCGTCAAGCTCAAGGCGTAGCGGCTGCTGCCTTATCTTCACCCTCGCGCCGTAGCCGAGGTTTACGAATTTCTCAAGCGTGTCGTTGACGACCGAAGAGAGGAGCGAGTTCGCGTTCGCGCGGAATACGATACCGTCGTGATTCGGGTACGTTATCTTTGAGTACGCGCCGTATTGCGACACCTCGTACGACTTGCCCGAAATACGTGGGCAGTTAAGTATTATATTGTGGTCGCCCGTCTGGTACATCGGACGATACGGCTCCGATACGTACATCCTCATTTATCGCCGTCACCGTCCTTTTTGGAATTATCCACGAATACGATTTCAAGCTTGCCGTCCTGTTCGGCGGCCGCTCCTTCCTGCGACTCACCGAGGATGAGAGAGAGCTGCGTGAGGTCGTTGAGCGATACGTCCTTGAGCTTGTTTACAAGAGCGAGGATGGTCATAAGCTCCTTGACCTTGACGTTATCCCCGAGCCCCAGCTCCTTTGCGTACGCCTGAACGACGGCACGGTTTTTGACGGGCTCGTTAAGCAGCGCGCCGACAAGCTCTCGGAAGGTCCTTTGCGCTCTCCGCGCCTTGCCGCTTGCGATTCCGCCCGCGCGACCTTTTTCTCGTGCTTCACTCGCGGTTGGTCTTTTTAAGTTTTTCTCATTTGCCATTCATCTCACTTCGCTTTATGTAATGAAAAAGCACCTTGCCGAAGCAAAGTGCCGTGTTTTAAGTTTTGGGTATATGAAAAGCACACCGCGGGGAACGGTGTGCTTGGGGTTATTGTTTTTTTATCGGGTCGCCAAATATAGTCAAGCCCTTTGCGTAATTCTTCCTGGCTTCTCTTATGGTTGTGTAGTTGATTCGTACACGCTCATTTTCGTCGATTTCATGTTCGTTTCCGACTGGAATCCATTGACATGTGGGGCACGGGTCTTCAAACATCCCCCCCATAAATACCGTTCCACAAATAGCGCATTTATACTCCATACAATTTATCCCTGTATACCTTTCTCTCAAAATCTTTTTGAGACATAAAATAGTAAGTTTTCACCGTACCATCGGTGCCAACGCTCATAAATTCGTCGGTTAAATGATTGTATTTATAAAAATTATTGGTTGCTTTAGAATAGTACACATTTCCTTCGCCACTGTTCCAAAAGTCAATGGCAGCCTTTTCATATTCCTTGGAATCCTTAAATCCCATTTCGGAAACATGCCTTTGATGATGAGCAGTATACAGCCTGTGATTTTCAAAACCGTACGCCTCTTGGGGCAGAAGAGGGATTTCAGTTTTTTGTCGGTTGTCAGATTCTTTTTTAGGTTGATTTTTACCAAAGTAATCAAGTTCCAGCTTAAATCTTTCGTCAACCTCACCCTTGCCGGGAACGATACTTCCGACACCGTCGCGGCTTGTAAATCTGCCGATTTTATTACGAGGATGCTCTTCCTCTTTCCACTGCTTCATTATACCACATCCTTTGGAATTTGTCAATGCTCGTGAAAACAGGGCGCACGTTTCACCGTACACCCTGTCTGCCGTCCTCAGCCCCGTCACCACACGGGGAGCGCGATACGGCTGCCACGTGGTCGCGCTTGCTTCTTAGAAAGGAGGTGCAAATGTAATATGACATCTGCAAGAAAGCCGCCTGAAAAAGCGCCATCATATCCTGAGCACGATATGATATTGTAATTATACCACAGGTGTGGGGGTGAAAATCAAGTGACAAAAGGGTGACATCAGGGGACAATTTTTCAAAATTTCGAGAATTTTTCGCGGAGCGCGCTCAATGTACGCTTGACCGTCCGCTCACACATATGCAGCTCCGTCGCAATCTTCCTCACGCTCCAGCCGCGCCTGTACTTCAGTATAAGCACGTCGTACTCGTTCTCGTCAAGCGTCTTTCCGAATCGTTCAAGTGTACAATACGCGTCGTGGACTGCTCGTCTTGCGTCCTCTCGTGCGCTAAGCAGCTCCTCGTGCTTCTGACAAATGGGCGCGAGCTTGTCGTGACTCGCGGGCGTTGCGTTGAAGCCCTCGCCCGACGGCGCGGGCGGGGCGTAGATAACAGACTCGTATTCCGTGAGATTATCTCTTGCGCGGTTTAACGATTTTACAGCGTTTATGTATATTTTTAAGCTATCCATTATTATACCTCTCTTATCCTGATATTTTTGAGATAGAGCATAAGCTTGCGCTTGATGATATAATCCTTAGTCCGCGCGCCCTTCGCATCCTCGACGACGAGAACGCCATTCAGCATATACGTGAAATCGGCAATATACTTGACCGCACTCTCAACGACGCATCCTGGCTTCGGCTCACCCTTTCGCGGCCCACGCTTAAAGACGGACGTCGACGGCGCTCGCTGCGCTGGGATAAGCTCGAATACAACCTGGCGCTTGAGGTCGGATATTCTGCCGAGCCGCTCGTAGAGCTTTAATTCGCAATATCTATTGTATTCGCGCTTTGAGTCAAAGACCTCACCGCCGACGCTGATTTTCTTATTGTGATATTTCACGCAAATCCCTCCGTCCTGCCGCACTCATACCACGCGTTATCACCGTAGTTGTTGTAGCGGTAAACCTTGCCTTTGGTGTAGTCCTCGATAACTACAAGAGCCGAGCCGTTGCCACTATAACCGATTTCCTTGAGGCAGTCGTTAAGGCACACAAATCGGTCAGTTTCGTCGCCCGTAGCCGTTACGCACATTCTCTTTCCCTTGTCGTTACAGATAATGTGAATAATTCCGTCCCAAGTGCCTGTTTTGTTTCCGTCTACTTTGCTCATTCGTTGCTCCTTTCGCCGTCCATTTTTGCACCGCATTCGGGACAATAACTTGACGGATAGCGACAAATTTCAAAATCGCCAAATTCGTTTTCACCCGCAATGAACAGTGCGGGCATATTGCATTTGCTACACCTTATCGGGTTAATTCCATCGGGTGACGGAAGCCACCTTCCGTGCCTAATCTCAACCACATCGGCGGTGGGGATTTTTGCGAAAACGTCTACAAGGTCCCCAATATGAATACCAAGCTCTGAGCTTATAACCTCTGCCGCATCGACTGCTTTAATAAATCTGCTCATTTCACGCACCTCACACCTCGGCTGCAATAATCGTCAGGCTGCACGTCCTCATAGAAGCCTCGACGGTCGCAACGGTAAGAGGCAGAGGACTCGTCGTACACACAGTTCTCGCAACGCTCACACCGCACCACCTCGGCGAAATCATCGGCTGGGCGCTCTGAAATTTTATATATATCCATTCTGTTTTTCAGCCTTTCGATTTTCTCGGTAATTTTGGTATTAATATCGCGGTCGGAAATTTGAAATATAATCTCAAGCTGACGAAGCATTATATAGCAGTCCGCCATTTCCTCGGTTATGTTGCCGATATTCTCGCTCCCGCGCTTATTCTTGCAAATTTCTTTGATAAGCTCGGACAATTCCTCGACAGCGACGTTAAGCTGCATATCCTTGCCGTATGTCTGAATGGCGCGCTCAAGCGTTCCTGGCTTGGATTTGCCCTCGGTCAATATCTCGACGAGAATATCGTTGTCTACCGCCATTATGAAAAGCACCCTTGCGCTGTTTATGGGGTTATCCTCGCCAATACCCTGAACTTCGCCCTTGTAGACGTACTTGCTTGTAATCGGAAGGTCGGGCGCCTCCTTAATCATAATCCTGTCGCTCCCATCCATAAGAGCCGTTAACTGTGATAATTTCATCGTTTACCTCCCTTCGATGCCAAACACGTAATGCGTACCGTCCCTGAGTGCCTTCTCATCATCCGACATCTCATAGCCGAGGCTGATGAGCCAGTCGTAAAGCGCGTTGAGCCAGGTACAATCGTTATGCTGCACACCGTTATAATGGCAAAGACAATAATTATGCGATTTGTCATTCTCGAAAGTGAGATATATCAAAGCAGGGATAACTCTTTCAGGCTGCTCGCGGTATGCCTTTGAAAAGATTTCGTCATTCTTCATATACTCGTTGCTTGTTTCAATTCCAAGAAATTCAAGGATTTCTTTAGGATATACCGAGTACATATAATTGAGTGCGTGAGTCGCAAGAACGTCGGTCGCGCCCTTTAGAATAAGCTCACGGTTTCTGCTATTCATTACAAGTCCCTTTGCGAAATTACGCCTGAGGACCTCTGCACTTGCGGACAGCTCTTCCGCAAGCTTCTTACGCTCGGCAATATCTCGCTCTCGTTGGATTTCCTCGTCTGATTTCTTCTGAACGGGTGGCTTGGGTTTCTTCTTGTAAACGGTGACCTCACCGAACATTTCCCACACGGAATAGAAAAGCTTTTCTCTCTTGTCCTTGTCCTTAAGCTTAATCTCGCGGTCCTCGTCCGTCGCTCTCACGGTATAAAGCGTTTCGTACTTACCCGAATACGTTTCGCCTCTCTCGATTTTCTTCGCACCCAGGGCCTCTGCCGCCTTAATCATATCGGGAAGATGCTTTGAGATAAGCTCGTCTTTAATCGCTTTGTTAACGTAGCCGTCGAAATTGTTAGTGCCTATGTACTGAAGCACCTCGTTGCGCTTCTTAATGCTCTTAATCCCGGAAAGCTTATCGAAATCATCAAGAGATATCTGTCTTGCCGACACCTCCTTAAGCGTCTTATCGTCAAGCTCCGCCATCTTTACGCGGCGCCTAACGGTTGCCTGCGAAAATCCCGTCTTTTCGGCTATATCCGCAACACTCTCGCCCAGGTCTATCATAAGCTGAAAGCCCTTAGCCTGCTCGTAAACGGTGAGGTCACTACGCTGAATATTCTCAAGCAGCATAGTCGCAAGCTGCTCCTTCTCGCTCATCTCGGTAATTACGCAAGGCACCTCGGTGAGCCCTGCAAGCTGTGCCGCTGCCAAGCGTCTGTGACCGATAATAACGGTGTATCTGCCCTTACCGTTGAATTTAGGATTAGTACGCGATTTAAAAGGCACTACGGTCAGATTCTGCATAATGCCGCGCGCCTTAATGCTCTCTGCAAGCTCCGTAAGGTCGCCAAGCTCTTTTCTGGGGTTGTCGGGATGAGGGAATATAGCCTCCACGGGTATCATTGTAAGATTTGAATTATTGTTGCTCATTTTTTCTTTTTCCTTTCTCTTTTAAGTTTTTCCTTACAGGCAACACACACCCACCCATACCCTTCGGCCAGGTATGCGCCGCAAAATATACAGCTCATCAGAAGGGCAAATCGCTATCGTTCGGGATTTCCTCGAACTTGGCGCTGTTACCCATAGGCGAGGGCGGCAGTCCGTACGCCTCAGGCGAATAGCTCTGCTGGGTGGGTGCCTTCTGTGTCGGCGCGCTCTGCTCCTGAGCAGCGGGTGCTACGAACGACACCTCGTCCGCAACGACCTCAGTCGCGTATCTCTTCTGACCCTGGTTGTCAGTCCAGTTTCTGACCTGAAGCTGACCGCATATGAGTATAGGATTGCCTTTCTTGAAATAACGGCAGACGAACTCTGCCTGCTGCCGCCACGCGACGACGGTTATAAAATCGACCTGCTGATTTCCGTTCTCGTCCTTTCCGAATCTACGGTTGACCGCGATAGAGAAGCTGCAAACGGAAAGACCGCCTGCCGTCTGCTTAAGCTCAGGGTCTGCTGTTACGTTGCCAATGAGAAGGACCTTATTAAATGATGCCATAATTATTAAGCCTCCAGTCTGTAAATGTTGTAATGAATTTTGCCGAAGC
>CAZDON010000002.1:0-41647 GCA_964507065.1 uncultured Ruminococcus sp.
AGAAGAAAGCGCTTATTTTTCTCAGGCGACTTGCCGGGCTTAAGAAGATTTATACCCGTGTCCGTGCCGAGTGACCAGTTGTTATGCTTTCCCGAGCCGTTGATGCCCTCGAAGGGCTTTTCGGCAAGAAGGCACGCCATACCGTGCTTGGGAGCGAGCTTTTTCATACACTCCATCATAAGCAGGTTGTTGTCAACGGCAATATTCGTGGTGTTATATACGGGCGCAAGCTCGTGCTGAGCAGGCGCGGTTTCGTTGTGCTTCGTCTTTGCGGAGATACCAAGACGCCAAAGCTCAAGGTCAAGCTCGTGCATATACTCACCGACCTTGGTGGGAAGCGCGCCGAAATAGTGGTCCTCCATTTCCTGACCCTTTACAGCGGGCGCGCCAAAGAGCGTTCTTCCGCAATAATAGAGGTCACGGCGGCGTCTGTAATCCTCCTCGGGAATGAGGAAGTACTCCTGCTCGGCACCGACGGTGGTGGTAACGCGCTTTGCCTCGGTGTCACCGAAAAGGCGTACGATACGAAGTCCCTCCTTGCTTATCGCGTCCATTGAGCGAAGAAGCGGAGTCTTGGTGTCTAGCGCCTCACCCGTGTATGAGCAAAACGCCGTAGGTATGTAAAGCGAGCCGTCCTTTATAAAGGCGTACGAGGCAGGGTCCCAGGCGGTGTAGCCTCTCGCCTCGAAGGTAGCGCGAAGTCCGCCGGAGGGGAAGCTTGACGCGTCGGGCTCACCCTTAATGAGCTCCTTGCCCGAAAATTCCATAATAGCCTTGCCGTGCCCGATAGGTGAAAGGAACGCGTCGTGCTTTTCAGCGGTAACGCCCGTAAGAGGCGAGAACCAGTGCGTGAAGTGCGTAGCGCCGTTCTCAACCGCCCAGTCCTTCATCGCGGCGGCAACCACGTCAGCAATTCCCGCGTCTATTTCATTTCCCTCCTCTATAGTGTGCATAAGCGATTCGTACACCTCAGGGGGAAGCCTGTCCTTCATTACCTCCTCGCTGAAAACGAGCGAGGCAAAAAGCTCTGGTATATTTGGTGAGTTGTTCATACTTCTCTCTCCAATGAAGTCTTAATTATTCTATAATTATACATTATAAAGAAAACCTTGTCAAGCGAATATTTTTTGATATGTTAATCTTCTATTAAGAGTGGCGCGCGGTACTTGACATATCGAACCCTTAGGTGTATAATATATGATGTATTTTTATGGTAAGGACACAGAGAATGTATTATATAACACTTGACCTTGAGTGGAATCAGGCGTATGCGCAGAAGGCTATTGCCGTTCAGAAGCAGCTTGCGTGCAGACTCCGCGGCGAGGTTATTCAGATTGGCGCGGTAAAGCTCAATTCAAAAATGCAGCCGTGCGGCTCGTATCAGGCGATAGTAAAGCCTAAATATTTCAAGAAAATCCACCGTATGGTAGCCGAGCTAACAGGCATTTCACAGGAGCAGATGGACGCGGGCATTTCACTTTCCGACGCGGCAGAGAGCTTCAGACGCTGGTGCGGTGAGGACTTCGTATTTCTCACCTGGGGACCTGACGACATTCCTATGCTCAAGGAAAACTTCCACGTGCACAAAATAGATTTCGACTGGCTCGACAGAACCTACGACCTTCAGGCAATATTCAACATGCAGACTGACGGCGGCACGAAGCAGAGGTCGCTTGAGTACGCTATGGAATACTTTGAGATTCCGCAAAGGCTTCCTGCCCACGACGCGCTTAACGACGCGTACTTCACCGCCCTCGTGGCAAAGAGGCTTGACGTTGAGGCGGGCATCAGAAACTACGGCAATATTGCATCGGAGCATCTTTACTCGGCTATTATCGGAGATGCCGACGGCGGTGACGACGGCTACGTCACGATAAACGAAATGCTTGAGGACGCGCCCGTGTCGGCTCCTCGCTGTCCTCACTGTGACGCACTTATGCAGAGGGCTGACAGCCTGCTTCACTCAAAGGGGCAGAAATACACGCTTCACTACGTTTGCGAGAGTCACGGTGATATGCTTCTTACTCTGAAGCTTCACAGAAACTTCAACGACACCTGGCGCGCAAAGCTCACTGTCGATGAGGCAAGCGAGGAAATGCTCGCGTCCTTCGGTGCGGCTCTTGAAAAGAGCAATCAGAAAAGACGCAGCCAGCGTCATAGGTCAAGACGAAAGAAAAAGACCGGTGCTACCGTGTAGGGTGATGCAATTTGCATCACCCTACAACTATTATGAGTTATGAAATGCTACGCATTGTTATGATTGACTTCGTCAAGCTATGAGATACTGCGTATCGTTATGATTGCCTGACGGCAAGTTGAACGGTAACACCAAAGCTTTTTTCACATCCCTATTGCATTTACCTCTGCTTTGTGCTATAATAGCCTTGCAGTCAGGTTTTGTGTAGGAGGCTTTTTATGAAATATGAAAATCCAATATGCGAAATCGTAGAGCTTAAGTCCGTCGACGTTATTACTTCGAGCGGCGGTGATACTACGAATGAGCCTTGGGGTCCCGACGGCGACCCTACTAACACCTAACAAGTAGGCTTTATTCCTGACAAAACAAGTCCCTCGCCCGGTCAGCGAGGGACTTTCTCTTTTTAATACGGCAAACGGCATACAAAGCAGGGCTGTGCATTTGCACAGCCCTGCTTCTTATCAGACTTTGAAGCGTGTCAGTTCACCGTCATTCTGCCCTGCGCGTCGTTTATTACCATCTTTCCCGATGAGATAAGCTCGGTAAATACACCGTCCTTATTACAAATCTTAAAGGTATTACCCGCGGTCTGATTGATAATGGTAATAGATTCAGGCGCGTGATAGGGATTTACAGGGTCGGTAAAGGCAGAGGAATTGAAGTTGTCCTCATTCTTCCACGTAACACCGTCCGCCTGAAGCGTAGGCGCCGAATTTGACCTGAACAAAAACCTCGAAGTAATATTCTCATCAAACGTGAAATTATCTATCGTGATATTCTTGAACAGATACGTGTCGTAGCCGAATTCGTGCCCCTTGGTGTAGCCGATGGTAAATATACTTGCATTCGAGCTGTAGCCGCTCGGCGAATCGGTAGGCGACGCGGCGTAGCCGACGAGAGTGCAGTCCTTGAGCAGGACGTTACCCTCCCAGGTCGATCCGTAGTCCGTACGGAGCGTCGCGAAGGTGTTGGTCGAAAGCTTTTTCGTGTTGATAAACTTGAGCTCGCCTGAACCGACGCAGTTGATATGCTGACCTATCGTGGAATTCTTGACGGTAGCGTTGGCAACTCCCTGATGCGCGTCAAAGCGCGAAAGATTACAGCTATCAAACGTCAGGTTCTTCACGAAGTTAGAGCCCATAACGCCCCAGAAGAGCGAGTTTGTCGTGCTGTTGACCTGCGTGCAGTTCTGCCAGGTTATGTTGTTTGCGCTCCACGCGTTTATGTCGTAGGTGCCCATGCTGGTGCCCGAATCGGTGACGGGAGTACCGTTTGAATCCACCCTGTCCTCCTGATACCATCTGTGACCCTGGAATTTTACCTTGTTTATAAGCACGTTGTTGCAAAACCTTACGTCAAGCCAGCCGCGGTAAGGGTATCCGCCGTCGTTTGCCTTGCCGCTTTCAACGATAACCTCATTTTCAATAAGATGAGTAATTCCCTCGATTACCGTATTACTTCTCGTTACGTAAATGCCTCTGCCGAAGTAATAATACTGGTCGCCCGTGTAATAGCCCTCGGGAGCATTCGTCTTAAGACGGTTTGCAAGCGTCTTGAAGGTACCGCCCTTGACCGTGATAGAATCGTCGTTTATTGGAATTACCTCAATCTCGGTAAAGCCCGTATAATCCCAAAGCACAGGAGTCGTCGAGTCTATTCTTCCGTCGGGGTGGACGAGTAGCACTTCCTCCTTATCCGAGCCGTTATTGGCGTTTCCGCCTGTACGCACGTAGACCCTTTCCTCTGAATTAACGATGCGGAGAAGAACCTCCTCCGGGAAGGTCATCGGGAAATACGCCGCGTTCTTTTTAAGAACGGGGGTGCCGTTTTCATTCTTATATACCGAGTACGCCTCGTCACCCGCGCCTACGTTCTGCAGCACGAAGCCCGCCTCGGTATATTTTGCCGCACTTAAGAAATACGGCATTTTATCAGACGACGGAAGTATCTCAAAGACGTTTCTCGTTCTGATTTCCTCGTCGAAGGGATTAACGTTGGTATCGTCGACGATAAAGGTTGCTCGGCCGAAGTCCACGTTCGTTCTGACAGGAATAGCCCTGCCGTAAGAGGATGCACCGAAATAATAGGTAGGATTGCCGCTTACGTAGACTGGAATTCCGTCCTGATTCGCCGTCTGGTGAGCCTTCATTACGGCGAGGAAGTCGTCGGTCCTGCCGTCACCCTTAGCCCCGAACTCCTCGTAGGTGTAGGCGACGTTCCACTCGTATTTCTCGGCACCGAGGTCTATGCTGTCAAGACCCTCGGCTGTAATCATATCAGCAATCCAGTGCTCCACGCCGAGCATAAAGCGCTTAGTAGTGTAGCAGCTCATCATAAGGTCCTTGCCTGCCGTAGAAACCGTAAAGCCAGCGCCCGACTTACCGCTTGAGATACGAATAATAAATTTATGCTCTGCCACCTCACCCTCGGCAAGCTCTGCCTCGGTGCGAAGGGTTATACCCGTGTACTCGTGAACGGTGTCGCGAATAAGCGCTACTATCTCGTCTATCGTTTCATTCGACGAGTACGAAAGCACGTATTCGCCAAGGTCAACGCCGCCTACGGTTGCCGTGCTTATCTTGTACCTCGTGGTCTTTATTCTCTCAAAGTCCTGAGCAACGGTAAGATTCATATACCTGTCGGCAGGCGTACTCTCTGTAATTCCGAGTCCCTCGGTAAGCAGCAGCGTTACCGCCTCGGAAAACAGCTCCGTGCTTCCGCCCGCAACGACAATTTTTTCTCCGACGACCTTGATGCAGTAGCCCTCGTCGCCGATATCTCTTTGTGTTACGACACAGCCCTCTCGGTGCTTGACGTTCTTACCGAATATAATCTCGCGCGACGTGACGGCACTCTCGTCCTCGTCACTTATCGCGTCGGGAATGATGAGCCCGAGGTCAGTGAGAGTCGTGATAAACCTGTCGACCTCGGAAAGCTCCTCCTCGGTAAGCGTCGACGCCGTGACTATCTTGAAGCTTACGGCGCCGCGCTCGGCAAGGATAAGCGAGCCCTCAGGAATTTCACCTGCATTACAAGACGAAAGCAGGGGCAGCATAAGCGCAAGAAGAATGATAGTAATCAGTACTACTGTCTTTTTCATAAAACACCTCGTGATGTAAGTTTTGTTTTACATAAGATATAGTCTTTGCGAGCTTTGTGCGTGTTTTATAGATTAACTTAAATGCTTAATTTACCGTCTTTGCCTCGTATGGAACCGAATTAAGCTTGGTCGAGGATGACGGCGCTACGGTGACGGTTGTCTTGACCTTGCTTGCCGATAAGAAGTCGGGAAGCGTCACCGTGTAGTCGCGTATATAGGTGATTTTTTCGGTTATCTGATACTGGTTGGAATACTGTGCGTCAAACGCCATATTGTTAATCTTATTATAAAGATAAAGATTTGAGGTATTGCTCTGGAAATTTGTGAGCGTTACCGTGTGGGGAAGATAGCAGGTGTATCCGAAATCCCAGTTAAGATACGTCGTAGTGGTTGAATAGAAGCCCGACTCTATAACGTAGCCCGTGCTGTGTCTTGTAGAGGGTCTTGAGGTCGGAGCGCCCGTATATTTGCCCCATACGCTGTTGTAGGCGGTGATGCCGTCAAGCAGACAGTTTTCAATTATAACGTCGCCGTCGAAGGTCGCGCCGTAGTCCATACGAAGCGAGATAAAGCTATCTCCCACTCTTCTTTGCGTATTTCTTACCTCAAGCGTGCCGCCGCCGATAACGTTGAAGGTGTGGCCTATTATACAGTTATCAACCGTCATATTCCAGAAGCCGCAATGTGCGTCGATTCTCGAAATAACGCAGTCGGTGAAGTGCAGGTTCTTCGAGCCGTTTGAGGACATAATGCCCCAATAGCCCGAGTCACCGATATCGTTCTTACCGTTTGCCTGTGTTATACCCTCAAAGCGAATCTCGTTTGAATACTCGCAGACGAAATCGTAGGTACCCATAGGCACCCAGTTTATATCGCCGTACGCGTTGGTCTTATACTCTACGTAATACTTGTGACCCGTGAGGTTACAGTCCTTGACCGTTACGTTGTGAGCGTTGTAGAACAGTAAAAATCCGTAGTAGGGATAGCTTCCGTCCTCAGGCTCGTCAACCACCTTATGATCAATATTCATAATCGTGGAGTTCGGTCTTTCGACGCGGATTCCTCTTGAAACCGAGTTGTAGACGTTTGAGCGGCAATAGTATTCCTGTACTCCATCTGGATTCTTGCGTCCCTTGTAGCATTCCCACTCGTCGTTATGCAGGCAGCCCGATTTCGCACAGATATTCTCGAAGAAGCCGCCGCTTACCGTAATGGGCGTATCGTCAACCCTGAATATCTGTACCTGAGCCACGACGTCAAAGTCGTTGGTAATCGGTGTTGCAGGGTCGATATTTCCGTCCTTATCCATATGAAGCACGTCGCTTCTTGGGCGTCCTAAGTTGCCGTTTGCGCCGTATCTTACGTAGTCGGCGTGACCGCTCTGTATAACCACTAGCGAGTCGTAGTCGAGATACTTGTCAAGCCACGGTATCGAGGTCGTTTCAATTTTCTTTAAGGAAAGGTCGGTAACGCCGTCGTCCTCAAAGTTTATAGATATGTAGGTTTCGGGTGCATATTCGCGCGCAAGCACGAAGATATGCTTTTTGCGGTTTACGCCCTTTGCGTTATCATCAATGATAAAGCGGGACGTACCCCACTCAACGTCGGTCTTTATGGGAATCTGAGTGCCGCCCATTCCTATGTAGTACACCTCACCGTCGGCAACGACCTTCTGTCTGCCGAGGTTAGCATACTCGTGCGCCTCAAGAATGTACGAGAAGTCGTCCTCGGTATCGTCACCGAAGGCACCGAAGTCACTGTATTTAACGATGCTTGCGCATTTCGATATATTGAGGTCGGCTGGGATATCGACGCTGCCCGTCTTCGAAAGTACGTACTCCTCCATAAAGGCGTCGTAGAATTTTACGAAGGCGTTCTCGTACTCACACTCAAATATGAGGTTGCCGTCCTGTACCCTGACGTAAAAGCCGTCGGCGTAGGTGCGCTTACCCTCGGAGTCGTACGAGAGGGGCAGGACTCTGAATATTATTTTTTTAGAAATAGCGTCTGCAGCCGAGTCGTCAACGACCTCAAGATACTTACCCGTAAGCATTGAAATGGACTCGGTGAAGGTCGAGGTCAGCGTCGGGAAGAGCGTCTCGTTCTCGGTGTCGCACACGACGGTATAGCCTGAAATATCGTTTCCGCCTATGGAAAGGGCGTCAATGTCGTAGTCTGTGAGTACGGTTTCGTTGAGAGTCTGGGACACCGCCTTGTTACGGAGCGACTCCGTAGCAGAGGTAATTCCGAGATACTTCTCGGTAAATATCGCGACCGCCTCTCTCGTCTTGCCGGGTGAGCCGCCCGCTATTATAACGCGCTCGCCCACTACCTTGATGACGTAGCCCATATGTCCGAGCTCACGCTCGTCAACGACACACTCCTCGCCTCTGTTGCGGCAATCCGAGCCTATTACTATCTCACAGTGCCACACGAGAGATTCGTCAACGTCGGGCATCGGGGCGTTTACCTCAATGCCAAGGTCAGAGAGCGTCTTGTAGAGGTCGTTTGCCGCGCGTATTCCCGCAGAGCCTGCTCCGCTTGCGGTTATGATATTGAATTTAGCCTCGTTCTTTCGAATGAGGATAAGCCCGTCAAGCGGCTCGTCGTCCTCGGGAAATTCGCTGGGCAAATCGTCAGGCTTATCACTGAAAAGCGAGTCTATAAATTCCGTAATTCCGTCAAGGTTCATCGCCACGACCGCCACAGCCGCGACAAGCGCGACTATGATGAGAGCTATGATACCTATTTTCGTTCTATCCATAAATTTTTCCTTTATTTCGAGCTTTCCGTATAGGAAATCGCGTTAAGCTTGTCAGCTCCCGACGGCGCTATAGGATACCTTGACTTGTTGGTGGTATAGGTGCCGCTGAAGGTGGGAGCCGACTGGCTGTTGGTGATATAGTTTATCTTCTTCGTTATCTGATACTGCGTTACGTTGGAGGCGTTAAACGCGCTGTCGGCAAGCTCATTGAATACGTAGGTCGTGCCCGTCGCGCGCGAAACGAAGTTCTCGATAGTTACGTTCTGGGGCATATAGCAGGTATATCCAAAGTCCCAGTCAAGATAGTTTGCCGTACTCGAATAGAAGCCCGAATTTATAATGTATCCCGTAGTCGCTCTCGTCGTGGGTCTTGACTGTCCCTGCTGTGACCGATACGCATCTATCGCGTCAAGCAGGCAGTTTTTAAGAATCATATCACCCTCGAAGGTCGCTCCGTAGTCGCCTCTGAGCGACATAAAGCTGGCACCCGTTCTCCTCTGGGTATTGATAATCTCAAGCGTGCCGCCACCGACGATATTGAGAGTGTGTCCTATTACGGTATTCTCTATCTTCATATTCCAGAAGCCGCGGTGCGCGTCGATTCTTGAGATTATGCAGTCAGAGAAGCCGAGATTTTTCGAGCCGTTTGAGGACATAATGCCCCAGTAGGACGAATCGGCAACGTCGGTGCCTCTCATCTCAACGCCCTGGAATACCACGTCGTTTGAATACTCTATAACGAAGTCGTAGGTGCCCATAGGAACGGAGTCTGAGGCAGTACCCGTGTCGTTCGTGAACTGTGACTTATCCTCGTAGTACACCACGTGACCCGTAAGGTCGCAGTCGATAACGTCAACGTTATGCGCGGTATTGAAGAAGAGGAAGCCGTAGTAGGGATAGCCGCAGCCCGTGGTCTTGTACTTTCCCGTGGTCTTATCGTAGCTCGCTACCTCGCTGCCCTCCTTCATCTTGTGCCTTACGTTAGTGAAGGTAGCGTTTGACCTTTCAATCTTAAAGCCGCGCTTGTACTCGTGATATACGTTTCTGTAATCGGTATAGGTAACCTCTTTACCGTTGAGCCAGTGGGTGATTTCCTTATGAGCCTTGTTGGCAATCGTTTCAAAGTAGCCGCCGTTTATCGTAATCGGCTTATCGTCAATAGGAACGATATTAACGCCCGAAAGGCGCTCGAACTCAAATATTACGGGAGTGGTGGGGTCGACGTTGCCCTCCTCGTCAAGAATAACGAAGTCGCGTCTTACCGCGCCTGCACTCTGATTCGCGCCGTATCTTATGTAATCTCTATGCTCGGAGTTGTAGAAGATTACCATTGATTTTTCGGTAACGTAGGGAGCGAGCCATTCAATCTTGGTCTGCCCCTTCTTGATAATGCTCGTGCCGTCAGAGGTGATGAAGGTGTTTCTCTGTACCAGCTCCTCGCCCTCACCCTCGGTCACGACGTCGATAACGAAGCCTGACTCCTCAAACTGTGCCGAGCTTATACCCTTCATCGGATTGTCACGGCAGAATTTGAATATAGCGTAGCCGCTGATAGGATAAATTTCCTCCGCGCTGTCGTCGATAATGAAGTTCGGAGTATCGCGGTAAAGCTTCGGGTCGTCAGAGGAAATACCGCTGCACGCGTCGACGTCGTCCGCGTCATGCTCCTGAGTGCCGAAGTCACAGTCGGTCATAACGGGAATCTCGATTACCTTTGACACGCCGTCAACCGTGCGGTAGGTCGTGCTGATATAGAAGGTCTTACCCTCGTCGGCAATTACCTTCTGTCCGCCGAGGTTGGCGTACTCGTGAGTTTTGAGTATAGCCAGAAAGTCGTTGGTCACGCCGTCGCCCTTAGCACCGCCGTACTCACAGTAGGAAACCGTGCTGACGTGCTTCGAGACGTTGAGTGTCGCGGGTATGGTTACGTTACCCTTTTTCGAGGTGATATAGGTCTTAAGGAACTCGTCAACGCAGTCGTCAAAGGCGTTCATATACTCACACTCTATATAAAGGTCGCCGTCCTTCGCATATGCGTAGAAGCCGTCCTTGTAGGTGCGCACGCCGTCCCCATCGGTATCAAAGGGCAGAGAGCGCATAACTATCTTTCTCTGTGTCGCCGCGCAGTCCTTGAGGTCGACTATCGAAAGGCGCTGTCCCGTATAGGTCTTAAGGGTCGTCTGAAGCTCCGTAATCCTGTCGGGGAACACCTCAAAGTCGTTCATATCACAGGCAAGAACGAACTTTGAAATATCGTTCGTGCCGATTTTCAGGGAGTCTATCGCGTAATCGGTGAGCACCTCAACCTTAAGCGTGGGGCTTACCGCGACGTTACGCAGCGAGGTAGTACCGTCCGTGACGCCAAGCTCATCTGCGATAAACTTATTGACCGCACTGCGCGTCAGCGTGGGAGTACCGCCCGCGATAACTATGCGGTTATCCACCGCCTTGATGACGTAGCCCTCAGGACCTAAATCGTCAGCGGAAATATTGCACGCGGCAGGACGGTTCTTACAGCCCACGCCTATGATAATCTCACAGTCGCTGACCGCCGTAGCATCCTTATCCTCTACCGTGTCGGATATCTCAACGCCGAGGTCGTCGCGAAGAAGCGCTACGAGCTCACCTGCCGCGCGTCTGCCCTCGCCGCCCGCGCTTGACGCGATAACGACCTTGAACTGTGCTATGTTCTTTCTTATGAGTATAAGACCCTCAAGAGGAATATCATCCTCAGGATAGGTCGGCTCGTCGGGCGTATCGTCGTCAGTATCGTCGCCGTTACACGCCGCAAGTCCCACCACCGCGAAAACGGTGAGCGCTGCTATCAGCAGCAGCAAAAGTATTCTCTTTAAATTTTTCATTTTTGTTTCCTCTGAAATGGTAAAACGCTCTTTTTAGCAGAGGCTGCCGCCGCCCTGCTCGGTCGGCGGCAGCCTGCATTTTGCTTTTTTATCAGTTGACTATCTCACGCGGGAATGCCGCGACGATAGGTGTGTTTGCGGGAGCTAAGCAGTTCGGAATTTTGTCAATTTCCGCCTGAGTCATATTCTTGAAGATAATCTTCTTCGTAGGCTCGTATATCTCGTCACCCTCCTCCTGCGGAACGAAGTGCGCGTCTACCATACCGTTGTATACGGCAACCTTTTCCGCGTAACACTCGAAGTTATCTATAATAACGGTCTGGGGCAGATAGCACTTATAGCCGAAGTCCCAGGTGAAGTAGCTTGCCTCAAAGGCAGTACCCACTCCGTAGGAGCCGTTGGTAACGGTCGCCTCAAAGATAAATGCCTCACTCTCGGTAGCGCCCTGGTCGTAGCTGCCGCCCTGCTCGGAGTTATAGCTCTGCGCCGCGTAGAATACGCTGTCCTTAATAGTAACGTCGCCCTCGAAGGTTGCGCCGTAGTCACCTCTGAGCTGAATAAACTCGTTACCGGTATATCTCTTTACACCGTCTATAAGAAGCTCACCGCCGCCGACTACGTTAAGGCAAAGACCGAAATCACAGTCGATAAGGTAGGCGTTCCAGAAGCCGCAGTGCGCGTCAAAGCGCGACATCGAACAGGACTTGAAGGTCATATTACGCGAGAAGTTCGACGCCATCATTCCCCAGTACGCGCTGTCGTGAATTGCAACCGCGCTCTGAGTAATACGCTCAAAGTAAGAGCCTATGCTATACTGAATGATAAGGTCGTAGGTACCCATTGGAACGGCAGACGTCGCGCCCGTGGACGCCGACTTATCCTCTCCGTATACCTTGTGTCCCGTAAGGTCGCAGGAAAGCACCTTTGAGTTGTAGGTGTAGGAGTGAACGATGAAGCCGTAGTAGGGATAGCTCTGCTTAAGGTTATCGGTACCGTTTACGTATCTCTTGGGCTCTTTCAGCATCTTGTGGTTGACGTTCTTGATAATGGTATTGCTTCTCTCAACGAGAATACCTCTGCCGAAGGATTTGTATACGTTCTTGTAGTCGGTTTCGGGACCTACGACACAGCAGATATTATAGAAGCGTCCGCCCTCTACCGTAATAGTTTCGTCGTCGGTATAGATTATGGAAAGAGAGGTAATGTCCTCGAAATCAAAAGTAATGGGAGTCGAGGAATCTATATTACCGTTCTTATCGACGATAATCATCTCAATTCTTCTCTGTCCGTCGTTTCTGTTTCCGCCGAAGCGCACGTAGTCGTTGTGATTTTTATTTTCAAGCGTTATCATAGCGCCCGAGGTAAGCTTTGACGCAAGCCACGGAATCTTACCCGAGATAAGCTTGCCGTTCTGGTCGTAGGTGCGGAGCACCTGAGGGTCATTCGTGCCCGCAAGCTGCTTAATCTCGTCCTCGGTGAGGGTAATGGTCTTATTATCCTCATCTCGCGTGAGGGTAAATATGTGATTTCCGCGCTCATCGAATATACCCGAAACCGTGTCGTCTATGGTAAAGGTCGAGGTACCCCAGTCAACGTCGGTCTTGACGGGAATGCTTTTGCCGCCCGTGAGTCCTATGTAGTAGTTGAAGTTTTTATCCGCAAGAACCTTCTGTCCGCACTGGTTAGCGAACTCGTGAGTCTTGAGAAGCGCATTGAAGTCGTTGGTCTTTCCGTCACCGACAGCGCCGAAGTCACTGTACTTGACGGTGGATACGTCGTAGGTGTAGGAGTAATCCTCGTCAAGCTCAACCGCGCCCTTCTTTGCCCTGATTTCGTCAGCTATAAAGTTATCAAACGCCTTGGCAAAGAGGTTGTAGTAGGCGCATTCGATTACGAGGTCCTTATCGTCAACGAAAACCCTGAAGCCCTTGGCTCCTGCCTCCGCGACAAGACGGATTATAATCTCGCTTCCATCCGCGGTAGCGCCCCCGTCCGATATCTCAATATCAACGTCCATAGCGTCCTTGATTGCCTGAGTAAGCTTTGCGGGGCTTGGGCAAAGCTCTGCAATGCGGGCGTCCTTGCCGTAGCTGGTAACCACCTTGAAGTCGGCAATAGGCGTGCCGTTTATATCAAATGAAACGATGCTGTTCGAGGTAACGAACTCGTCAAGCAGAGTCGCGCTTACGGACGCGTCGGTGAGCGAGGTAATATCCTCGGTAATGCCGAGGTACTTTTCCTTAAAGGTTTCAAGCGCATCCTTGGTAACGTCTGCCGAACCGCCCGCGATTATAACTCTCTTGCCTACGGTTTTGATTACGTAGCCGTTCTCACCGCCGAGGTCGTCAATTCCGACGATGCAGTCGTCAGGACGGTTCTCGATATCAATACCGATAAGAATCTCACACTCGGTAACCTCGGTAGCGTCACTGTCACTGATAGCGTCGGCAACGTCAACGCCGAGGTCGGAAAGCTCAGCGACAAAATCGTTCGCCGCGCGTCTGACGCTGGTGCCCGCCTCCTTTGAATAAACTACCTTAAATTGCGCGACACCGCCCTTGATGAGCGTAAGGTTATCGCCGCCCTCACAACCGACGAATACGGTCAGAGCAAGCACGAGCATGAGCACAGCGCAAAGCAGTTTTACAAGCCTTTGTTTCATAAGTTTGTTCTCCGTTTCTTTAAATTGCTTATTAAAAAATATTAAAATATATAGCTTTAACATTAAGTATTATAACACACGCGCGCACTGAATTCAATGAACTAAAAATGAACGAACAAAAAATCGGCACATTACACAAGGCGATTTGTGTAATGTGCCGAAGGAGGGTGCGGCGTCCTTGGCGCGCCAACTATGATTGCCTTTCGGCAAACTATGATACGCTCCGCGGTGTAGGCGGGGGCTTGCTCCCGCCGTTTATTCGTGATGAAATCCGTCACTTGTCATTCTGAGCGCAGTCGAACTTTTGCGTCCCGACGCAAAAGCGCGAGGGTAACGAGCGGAATCTTGCGACGGATGAAATCTGCCCACGGCAGATGAAGTCACTTCGTGATTAAGTCGCTACGCGATGAAGTCCCGCTGGCGCGGGGTTGTTGTAGGGCGTGCCTTTTATTGTTCGTTACTCACTACTCGTGATTTTTTCTTAACGATATAATCGCAAAGGAAGAGCGCCGTCGCGACGAGGGCGCACACGCCCGTGACGATGCCTACCGCAAGCCAGTTCACTGAGGAAAGATACGAGAGGGTAAGCTCGCCCGACTCAGCGTCCTGGGTATATTTAAAGATAAGACAGGTATCAGCAATAACGCCGCCTATGGCAAAGAGCCAGCCGAGAGGGGCTAAAAGTCGACACGCCGCAGGGGTTGCGGTAGAGATTTCGTTATCCTCGCCCACAAACGGCATAGGCGTATTCCGTGAAAAGTCAATAGCGCGCCCAAGATAAAGCGAGACAGCCGTGCATATAATACATTCGGGTATCATATAGGTCGCGTTATAGCTTATAGAATATATTACCGCGGCTGAGTCGGGAATGGGAAGCTCCTGCCATACGGTAGCGCCCGCCACGGTGTGGCAGATATAGCGAAGCACGCACACGAGGGCAGCACCGAGAGCAAGCTCCAGTGACTGAGCCGTACGGCGCGAGGCCATGCCGCCAAGCTTGCCGCGCAAAAGACCTCCGAGAGCTATCACGAGAAATGCGAGCGCATAGTCAAAGATAATAAGACCTATTATCGCTATGGGCGTGGGCACGGGAAGATAGGCGAAGTTCTCAAGACCGAGAAGCTGCTGTATCACGGCGTAGACGCCCGCGCTTGCCATACCGAAGCCTATACCGTGGCGGTAGGCAATCAGCATAACGGGAAGCATGGATGCGAAGGTTACCGAGCCGCCGTAGGGCATATCGATAAGCTTCAGGGTTGAGAGGACCGTTGAGAGCGCGATAAGAAGCGCCGCCTCGACGAGTCGCTTGACGAGATTTGCGTTTTTCATTTTTTCTCCTTTCGGCATTTTATGCCATAACAAAAATTGCCACACAGAAACATCCCGTGTGGCAGAAGAAAACGAAAAATCGCCCTCATTAGCATCTTCCTACGACGGTATTATCCGTATCAGGTTAAAGGGTTTGCGTAACGCATCTCAGCCGAAAAATCAGCACCCCTGATGTATTCTATTGTGACCGATGGCATTATAGCACAGACAACCATGCATTGTCAATAGAAAATTTCAAATTTTTGGAATAATGGGATTTCTATAACGACGGGAGCAAGGTGTTTAGTTATAAGTTATGAGTTCGCAAGGCGAACGTTATGAGATGCTTCGCATCGTTATGATATGATTGCCTATTTAACCTAAACGCGGCAAAGCCGCTCATAACTACGAGCGATAGCGAGTATCATAACTTGACGAAGTCAATCATAACTTGACAAAGTCAATCATAGTTGGTGCGCGTCAAGGACGCTGCGCCCTCATCTCATCTATCGCGCGCATTACACCGAGCTTACCGTACTCGTAGGTAAGTCCGCCCTGAAGATACGCGGTATAGGGCGGAGTGAGAGGTCCGTCGCAGGAAAGCTCGTTGGTAGCGCCCGTGACGAAGGTGCCCGCGGCGCTCACCTCAAGGTGTGGGTAGCCTGGCATCTCCGAGGGATATGGCGTCGCGTACGCCTCAACGGGCGAGCCCTTTTGTATTCCCGTACAGAATTTTACGAGAAGCTCCTCAGAATGCAGGTCTACCGTCTGCACGATATCCGTTCTTATCTCATCGTATCTCGGACTGACGTCGGCAAAGCCTGCAAGCTCCAGAATTCTTGCGGCAAACGCCATTGATTTAAGAGTCGCCGCAACCGTGGTGGGAGCGACGAAAAAGCCCTTGAAGTACGAGGCGAGCTGATTAAAGTTCGCACCGAGGTCCTTTCCAATGCAGGGTGCGCTGAAGCGCTCGGCAATATCCTCGATTATTTTCCTTTTACCTACGCAGTACGCACCGCTTGTGGCAAAGCCCGCACCGAGATTCTTCATCATTGAGCCGACGAATACGTCAGCACCGACGTGCGTGGGCTCTCTGTCCTCACAAAACTCACCGTAGCAATTATCAACCATTACGAGAGTATCGGGGCAGGCACGCTTTACGGCGTGTATTGCCTCTTCAATTTTATCAATAGTCAGGCTTCTTCTGTGCGAGTAGCCGCGGCTTCGCTGTATAGCCGCAACCTTGACGTCCCCGCGCGACACGCGCTCGGTAATCGCGTGATAGTCAAAATCGTCACCGATAAGGTCAATTTCCTCATATTTTATACCGTATTTAATGAGAGAATTGCGGCTCTGCCCCGAAGTGCCGATGACGCTTCTCAGGGTATCGTACGGCTCACCCGAAATATACAGCAGGGTGTCACCGGGCTTCAGCATACCGCCGAGAGCCACCGCGAGAGCGTGAGTGCCAGACATAAGCTGAGGGCGCACGAGCGCGTCCTCCGCGCCGAACACAGCCGCGTAAAGCGCCTCCAGCTTATCGCGTCCGCCGTCATAGTAGCCGTAGCCCGTAATATCAATAAAATCAGAGCTTGACACACGAAGCTTTTGAAAAGCATCAAGCACCTTCGATGATATTCTCATCGCGTTTTCATCAATTTTTGCAAATATTTCTTTGCAATCCGCCTCTGCCTGCTCTGCAAGTCTTACGGTTTCGTCACTTATATCATAGTGAAAATACATATCGTTCTTTCCTCGCTTCTTTTCCTGCCCATGCCGTATCGGTTGTCTCATAGACTATATTTTACCAACTTTCAGGGGGAAAATCAATAGTCTTGCCGTAAGTTTTAAAAAATCCGCGCGATTTTCTTTTCCGAATCTTAGTGCGCCGCACAGCACTGCGGTACTTGACCTTTCTTCCAAAATGTGCTATTATATAGAAAAATATTTTTGAGGTGGGACGTATGAGAGCCTATGAAAGATTTTTAAATTACGTAAAATATCCTACTACGAGTGACGAGGAAACGGGCGAAAATCCCTCAACAAAGGAGCAATTCAAGTTTGCAGAGGCACTGAGGGATGAGCTTATCTCTCTTGGCTGCTCGGACGTGTGGGTCAGCGACAAATGCTACACCTACGCAAAAATTCCTGCGACACCAGGGTACGAGGGTGCTAAAAAAATCGGCTTTATAGCGCATATCGACACCTCTCCCGATTACAGAGGCGACGGCGTTATTCCCATTCTCTGGGAGAATTACAACGGCGGTGATATGCACCTTAACAACTGTGGAATAGTTATAAGCCCGGACACCTTTCCTCATCTTGAAAATCTCGTGGGACGGACGGTGATTACCGCCGACGGACTTACTCTTCTCGGTGCTGACGACAAGGCGGGAGTCGCGGAGATTATGACTCTTGCGGAGCGCGTTATCACCGAGGGTATACCTCACGGAGAAATATGCATAGCCTTTACCCCAGACGAAGAAATCGGCGAGGGCTCGCTGCACTTTGATATTGAGCGCTTCGGCGCGGATTTTGCCTATACCGTCGACGGCGGTGAGGAGGGCTCGCTTGAATACGAGAACTTCAACGCCTACTTCGCGAGAGTAGAGATAAAGGGTGTCAGCGTGCACCCAGGCGAGGCAAAGGATAAAATGGTAAACGCGGCGCTCGTCGGCTGCGAGTTCAACTCCGCGCTGCCCACCTTTGAGATACCAAGACAGACCGACTTCTATCAGGGCTTTTATCACCTCACCGACTTCAAGGGCGACGTGTCGGACGCGCTTCTTTACTATATCGTAAGGGACCACGATATGAACTCTATGAATGCAAGGCTCGACACGCTGTTTGACATAGAAGAGGCGCTCAACGAAAAATACGGTGAGGGAACCGTCACCGTATCGGTAAGAGAGCAGTATCGCAATATGAAAGAGAAAATCGAGCCCTGCATGCACCTTATCGACAACGCGAAGCTAGCCACCGAGCGCGCGGGTGCCGTACCTAAGACGCATCCTATAAGAGGCGGCACGGACGGAGCAAGGCTCTCGTTTATGGGACTTCCCTGCCCTAATCTCGGCACGGGCGGCTACGCCTTCCACGGTCCTTACGAGCATATTACCACAGAGGGAATGGATACCGTCGTCAATATTCTCACCGAGCTTGTAAAAATCTATTACGAGGCGTAAGGACGCTCGGTGCTCACTGTAAAAGACAACCCCTTAAGGCAAAGAAAGGAAGCACACAATGAAAATCATTATAGCGGGAGCAGGCTCCGTCGGCGGCGCGATATGCCGCGAGCTTGTATGCGAGGGTCACGCAATAACCGTCCTCGACTCCTCCGAGGACGCGATAACCGCCCTGTCAAACCTTTACGACGTAACGGGCGTTATCGGAAGCTGCACAGACCTTGACGCGCTTCGCGAGGCGGGAGCGGGACGCGCGGATTTGCTTATTGCCGTCACCGCGTCGGACGAGATAAATCTTCTTTGCTGCTTCGCGGCAAGAAAGCTGGGCGCAAAAAACACCGCGGCAAGAGTGAGAAATCCCGAATATTCCTCCCTTACCGAGCTTACCCGTCAGGATATGGGGCTCGGTCTTGTGATAAATCCCGAGCTTTGCGCGGCAAGGACGATATCCCGCGTGCTCCGTCTGCCCTCCGCGACGAGAGTGGATACCTTCTGCGACGGCCGCGTGGAAACGATAGAGCTTACCGTAGGTGAGGATTCATTCCTTGCGGGAAAGTCACTCTATCGGCTTCGCGAGGAGCTTGGTATCAGCTTTCTTATATGCGGAATTGAGCGCGGCGGCAAGGTGTTTATCCCCGACGGACGAACCGAAATTTTAAAGGACGATACCGTATGCGTCACCACCTCGGTTGACGATACCGTAAAATTACTTAAGGCTATAAAGAGCTACAAGCGTCCCGTCAAGAATCTTATGATAGTCGGCGGCGGCAGAACCACCTATTATCTTTGCGAGCTTCTACGCCACACGAAAACCGACATTACCGTTATTGAGAAGAACGCGGATATCTGCCGCGAGCTTTCTCTTGACCACGGTGTCACCGTCATCAACGGTGACGGAATGCGTCAGGAGCTTCTTATAGAGGAGGGTCTTGAGCGTGCCGACGCCTTTCTTGCACTATCTGGCGTAGACGAGGAAAACGCTATTTCGTCAATGTTCGCGGCTACTATGAAGGTACCCGTCGTAATTACTATGATAAGCTCGCTTCCCTACGTAAGCTTTTTCAAGAGCGCCGGGCTTGACAACATCGTTTCGCCAAAGCACTCGACCGTCGGTCAGATACTCAAATTCGTCAGGGGAATGGCAGACTCGCGAGGCTCGGAGATACGCGCTATACATCATATGATGGCAGGCGCGCTCGAATCGCTTGAATTCAATATCACCGACGCGATTTCGGGCATTACCGATATTCCTATTAAGGATATTAAAAGAAAGGACGGCGTGCTTATCGCCTGCATCGTGCGAGGCTCGGAGATTATCATTCCCTCAGGTCTTGATACGATTCTCGTCGGTGACAGCGTTATCGTCGTCGCAAAGGGAACCGCCCTTAACAGTATAAAGGATATTTTAAAATGAATCTTCGTTATTTGATATACCTGCTAGGCACGGTTATGCTGATTATAGCGGCTCTTATGCTGCTGCCGATGCTGGTAGCCTTAATTTACCGGGAAAGCGTGCTGCCGTTCGTATATACGGTGCTGATACTTCTCGCGCTTGCTCTGCCCGCCGTGCTCGCGTCACGCCCCAGGGTCAAGAAGATTTACGCAAAGGAGGGCTTCGTCCTCGTCGCGCTGAGCTGGACTCTTATGTCCGCGATAACCGCCCTGCCCTTCGTATTCTCAGGCGCTATATCGAATTATATCGACGCGCTTTTTGAAACGGTGTCGGGCTATACCACCACGGGTGCCACTATAATGTCGGGCGCTGAAATTGCCGCGGCTCCGCGCGGAATTATGTTCTTCAGAAGCTTCACTCACTGGATAGGCGGTATGGGCGTGCTGGTGTTTATGCTTGCCGTAATGCCGAGCGACGCGGGCGGCGCTATTCACATTATGCGCGCCGAGGTTCCTGGACCTACCAAGGGAAAGCTCGTACCGAGGCTTCGCCACACGGCACTGATACTATACGGCATTTATATCGTAATCACACTCGCCGAGGTCGTGGCGCTTCTCTTCTGCGGACTTCCGCTTTACGACGCGCTCGTCAATTCCTTTGCTACGACGGGCACGGGCGGCTTTTCGGTGCTCCCCGCGTCCATTGGCGGCTATAACAACCCCGCGGCAGAATGGGTTATCGCGATATTTATGCTCATATCGGGTGTAAACTTTAACCTCTACTACTTTATCCTGATAAAGAGCTTTACTCCCGTTTTCAAAAACGGTGAGCTTAAGCTTTATCTCGTCCTTTGCCTTGCCTCAACGGCACTAATCACGGTAAATCTCACCAGCGCGGCGGCTGAGGCGTTTCCCAGCGTCGGCGACGCTATACGCACCGCGTTCTTCCAGGTTACCTCGATAATGTCAACCACGGGCTTTGCGACCTTTGATATAGCGCTGCTGCCGCGCCTGACGCAGACGGTGATTTTTATTCTTACGTTCTTTGGCGCGTGCGCGGGCTCTACCGCGGGCGGCTTCAAGCTCTCGCGTCTTATAATCGTCTTTAAGATGATGGGCGGTAATCTTCGCCGTATGCTTAAGCCAAACTCGGTAAAGGCACTCAAAATAAACGGTGAGCCTATGAGCGAGAGCGTCGGTCAGGCCTCTCTCGGCTATCTTGCGCTTTACTGCCTGACGATGCTCGCGACGCTTCTTCTCGTGTCCTTTGACGGCTTTGACCTTACCACGAGCCTCAGCGCCACGGTATCCTGCTTCAACAACGTCGGCCCCGCCCTCGGAGAGGCGTCGGCAAGCTTCTCGCCCTTTTCTCCCTTCGCGACGCTCGTGCTTGCCTTAGCTATGCTTTTCGGCAGACTTGAAATATATCCTATGCTTATTCTTCTCTCGCCAACGACCTGGCGCCGTACTATGAACTAAAGGTAATAGGGCGTATATAAATTGATTTATAAAAAAGGTGCGTTTTGCAAACAATGAGTTGCAAAACGCACCTTTTATTCGGTAGTATTACTCAATTGTGCACCTGATAGTGCCGTCCTTGAGCACGGTCTTAAGTCTTATTATATAAATCACGGGGCTGCCCCACCTGCCAACGAGCGAGGGATCAAGCTCTATATTCTCAACGCTCGGTGTGAGACACTTATCGTAGATAAGCGTGCGCCCCTCGGCAAGAGCTATCCTGCCCTCGGAAAGCACGGGCTCCTTAGGTGTCAGGAAGTGAAGCTCGACCTCACCCTCGTTCGCGAGTGAAGCGCGGTCCTCAATTTCAACGCGGCCGCCATCCAGCCTTACACTGCGGGTGAGCGACTCAATGCCCGCCTCAGCTCCGTACGCCTCGCGAAGCTGCATCGTAACGGCTCTTGCCTCAGCGTCATAGACCTCGTCGGTCGTCCTGAAGCGTCTACCGTCGGTCTGTGCGACGCCGTTTACCGTCAGGGTATTGTGGTATCTTGACTGCATATACCAGAGAGTATAGCGCTCGGAGGAAAAGGTCTTTTTCGTGTACTCGCCCGCACCGTTATCAATAAACACGGGCTTGCCGCCGTAGTAGACCGAAACCGAGCCGAGGTCGTTATGGTTATGATGCTCACCGTTGTGGCCGCCCTTTACGGCAACGAGCATCCCCTCGCTCGTGCGAGCCTTTTCTCTCGCCACCATTATTTTGAGGTCGGGAAGCCACACGTCAAGGAAGCCCTCGCTCTCGTCGGTGGGCTCGGTATATTCAAAGAAGCTGCGGCATACGCGGTAGCCGTGAGATGCCTCGATAGATACGTAGTTATGCTTCGCCATAACGCGCGCAAAGCTCGCCAGCACGGGAGAGTCAAGACGCTTTGCCATTCTTGTGAGCATCGACGCGCACAGCCTTATATCGGGCGGACAGTCGGCGAAATTCAAAAACCTTATGCCGTCGATATAAAGCTTTGCCTCGTACTCGCACATATTGCGAAGAAGCTCCTCGCCGAACACGTCAATTTTACCGCCCGACATAGCGTAAAGGATTTCGGCAGAGTCAAAGTAGGAGGCGCCCGCAGAGGACCAGTAGTTCGGCCCCTCGTCACAGCCGCCGTCATCACCGAGAGCTGCGGTGTAGTTATCAAGATACTGCATCGCGCGCGAGGCAATGATTCTTCGTCTTTCAAGCTTATCCTCAAGCACAGCCGCGGTATAAAGCACGTTCGATAATATCCATGGATTCCAGTTGCTGGGTACGCCGCCAAGAGCACCCGACCACGAGAAAATAAGCTGTGAAAAGGGGATAAGTATTCTCTTCTCTATCTCGCGGCGAAGCCTTGCTACGACGGTGGGGCTGACCTTATCAAAGGCGTCCTTAAGACAAAGATACGCGGTGGTGACCGCAGCTCCCGTGGTTGCTGCAAAGAGGTCAATGCCGTGGAGCGTATCGTCGCCCGCCCCCTTGGGAAGAATGCCGTCTGTCGTCGAGGGTATCACCCACTGATGCGCGGGAATAACCCAGGTGCTTTCCTCAAAAATCGCAAAGAGGTAGTCGATAGCGCGGTCCACGAAGCGCCCCTGCCTCTCATAAGCCTCGGCAAGCGACAAGAGCACGAGCGCTCGCCGTCTGTCGTGATAGGGACGCTCGTAAATCATACGGTTTCCGTCGCGAACGAAGCGCATAAAGTCCGTCGCGAGAAGCACGGGAATATCACTGGTGAGATATTTTTCGGCGTGCCTTACCGCGTGCTCACCCTTATCCTTGGGGATATTCTCAGCATCACCGAGCATCGGCTGAAGCTCCGATACGGGAAGTATCATATCTGCCGAATATTTATTTTTTGCAAAAAGTCTTTTCATAAAGCATAGCTCCCTCAAAATCAGCTTTTTATAAAATTATAAAAGCCCTACCCAAAAAAGTCAAGTTAATTTGTGCTTTATCGGTATTTTAACGGTTTATTTTGTGCATAGTTACCTATACATACGCACGCGCTCACGCAGGTAGGATGAGTATCTCTGCCCCTATCGGTACGGCTCCTTCAAAAAAAATCGCGAATTCTCAAAAAAGGTATTGCATTTTCCGAACTCTTGTGGTAAAATACTTATATATTTTGAAAATTACCCAGCTTGCCGCGAAAATCTTACCCGAGAATAAGGCGGCACGGCAGAGGTGCTTAAGAAAGATTAAGATAGGAGAGAAAATAAATGGAATACGTACTTCTTGCGGTTCTGCTCGTATGCGCTATCGTCATCGTCGTTGCAGTAACCTTCCAGAAATCGAATGAGGGACTTTCAGGCTCCATCGCAGGCGGCTCTGACAATTTTTACGGTAAGGATAAGAAGGCAGGAAACGGCAAGCTTCTTTACAAAATCACGCTCATCACGTGTCTTGTATTTGCGGTTGCAGTTACTCTCGTCTACGTGCTTCAGCCCGATTATTCCAACATCACTAACGAGTGGAATACTATATCGGAGTATGCTGAAATCTTCGAGTAAAATCGTTAAGAAAGCGGAAGGGCTCACCCTTCCGCTTTCTTAATTCATATCAGGATTTAGAAAAGAGAAAAATGAAAAGAAACAAAAACACAAAAAAGACCTTTTCGGCAAGAAGCAACGTTTCGCGCCGCGACAAAAGGGATATGATGAAGCGCGAGCTTCTTCGCCTTGCAGAAGGGACGGGCGTGGATATCTCGCGCGCAAAATTCGGTGTGCGCGACGTTGACTCCCGCGGCTACCCGAGCAACGTCGGCGGCGTATTCTTCGAGAGCGCCTCGGGCTTCGGCTTCGTTCGGAGCGAGGAATATCCCGACGGGGATATCTTTATCCCTGCCGGTAAAAAGCAGGGTGCCGTCGGCGGAGATTTCGTCGAGGTAAGCTTTCACGAGTACCGTGACAGCACGGGAAGAGCGCGAACCGAGGGCCGCGTTATCGGTATAACCGAGCGCAGAGAGGGCTATATCGTCGGCACTGCACGCGAGGATATAAGGTATATTCACAGACGGCGCGTCCGTACTCTGACGCTCATCCCCGACGACGCGCATATAAGGCGCGAGCTTTTGCTTTTCGGTGAGGCAGAGGGCGGCGACAAGGTACGCGCGCTTCTAAAGAGGGGGCGCGGCGGTGAGCTTCACTGTGAGGTTTCGGATATATACGGCAAGGCAGGCGAGCCGTCCGCAAGCTACGCGGCTATTTTAGCCGAGTGCGGCATTTCGACGGAATTTACGCCTGAGGAGCTGCGTCAGGCAAAGGACGCGCTCTCTATTCCCCAAAGCGACGAGGGCAGAGTAAGATACGGCGGTGCCGTATTCACGATAGACTCCGAATACGCAAAGGACCTCGACGACGCCATTGCCATAAGACGCAGACCGCGCGGCAAGGGATATATTCTATACGTGCACATTGCCGACGTGTCCTACTACGTGCCCGAAAAAACTCCGCTTGACAGGCTCGTAACCTCGCGCGGCACGAGCGTATACTTTACCGATAAGGTCGTGCCTATGCTCCCGCCCGAGCTATCCGAGGTGGTATGCTCGCTTCACCCCGGCGGCGATAAATACACGCTCTCGGCAGAGATTACCCTTGACGAGGGGGGCGCTATTGAGTCGCTGAAAATAAACAAGGGCATTATAAGCAGCTCTGTGCGCGGCGTGTATTCCGAGGTAAACCGCATTTTCGAGGGTAGTGCGGACGCGAAGCTTCTAAAGAAATATGCGAGCGTGCTTCCCTCTCTTCGCACTATGCACGAGCTTTATCTTAAGCTTAAGTCGCGAAGCGAGAAAAGGGGCGCTATTGAGCTTGAATCGGACGAGGTGTATATACCTCTTGACGAGGACGGAAGCCCCGTAGATATCATAAAGCAGGCAAGAGGCGATGCCGAGATGATGATTGAGCAGTTTATGCTCACGGCAAACGAGGCGGTAGCGAGATATCTTACCGAGAGGGGAATTCCTCTCGTATACAGGGTACACGAGCAGCCGCCTAAGGAAAAGCTCACCTCCCTTGCGGATTATCTTCGCGCCCTCGGCATTGATTCGGGTGCCCTGCGAGGTGATAGCATTGAGGCCGGTGACCTTGGCAAAATTCTTGATGAGGCACAGGAAAAAGGGATTTCCGAGGCGGTATCCTACAGGGCGCTGCGCGCTATGTCAAAGGCAAAGTACTCGGACTCGCGTGCGCGTCACTTCGGGCTCTCGCTTGACACCTACTGTCACTTTACCTCGCCTATAAGACGCCTCAGCGACCTTGCGACGCACAGAATAATCCACAAGGTTCTCTTTGAGGGGGCAGCCCCTGCAAGATACCGCGGCTATGCAAGACGCGCGGCAGCCGCCGCAACCGAGGGTGAGCTTCGAGCCGTCACCGCCGAGCGCAAAATAGAGGCGCTTTACAAGGTTATGTATATGAAGGACAAGGTAGGTCTTGAATTTGACGCACGGGTGTCGGGTGTTTCCGAGCACGGTCTTTTCGTCACTCCCGACAACACCTGCGAGGGACTCGTGCCCCTGTCGACACTCGGTGCGGGCTTCGTCTTTAACGAGGGGACGGTCAGCATCTCGCGAGGTGGCATAACCTACACCGTAGGCACGCCGCTCAGGGTTCGTCTTGAGGAAGCGGATATATCACTTGTAAGATTAAGATATTCTATTATTTACGACGAATATGATAACGACTCTTTACAAAAAGGCAGATTTTCGCGAAAGGACACGGAATGATGAAAAGCACGGTAACGCTGATTACACTATGCGACCTTTTATTCATACTTCTTCTCTCCGTTTCGGGAAGCACGCGCGGTGTCAGCTCTGATATTATATATTACCTTGCCTTTATCGCACCCGTCCTTATCTGCATTTTTATGTCTAAGGACAGGGGCTGCTCACTTAAGCTCGGTGTGCGCGCTAAGGATATTCCGCCCCTTTTGCTTCAGGTGCCCGTGGCAATATCGGTTATAGTTCTTTTCGCCTACCTGACCACGCTTCTTATGGGGGCGTTTGGCTTCGAGAACACCGCCACGGTAGAGGGTCCTCTTCCTCTGGCGCTTTTGCTTCACGCGCTTGTACCCTCGGTGCTTGAGGAGCTGCTTTTCCGCTACGTGCCCATACGGCTGATGAGGGATAAAAGCCCTCGCGTGACGGTGCTCATTTCGGCAATTCTCTTTGCGCTGTGCCACACGAATCTCTTTCAGCTTCCCTACGCGCTCGTCGGCGGTATTATACTGTGTGCTGTCGATATCGCGTACGGCAGTATTCTTCCGTCTTTTATCATTCACTTTATAAACAATTCCCTTTCCGTCATTACTATGCTCTACCCCGACGCGTCACTTCCCGTGTTTATTACACTGGGCGGCGTCAGTCTGCTCTCGCTCGGCTTGCTGCTTATAAAACGCGAGTGGCTTCGTCCGCTGAGGGCGGCATTTTCCGGGGGAGATGACGAGAGTGTAGGCTACGCGCCGATAGCGCTTGGGGTAGTATCACTCACCGTTGCCGTAACCACGCTCGTAATGACCTGAGAATATAACGATTTAAGGAGGAATAAACGGTGACCGACCTTCAGGATTTTCTATCTGAACAGCTAAAGGATGCGGAATATAAAGAAGAATACGACGCGCACAGCGGAGATACCGCAGCCCTTGACAATGAGCAGGATACTCCCCTCACCCCAAGTGACGACGATATCCGCTTTATGCGTCTTGCGCTTGAAGAGGCACGCCTGGCAGGTGAGCGCGACGAGGTACCGATAGGTGCGGTTATAGTCAGGGGTGGCGAGGTAATTGCCACCGCGGGAAACGAAAGAGAATGCTCACGCTGTGCCACTCATCACGCCGAGCTTCTTGCGATAGAGCGCGCCTGCCACGCACTTGGCGGCTGGCGTATTCCAGGTGCGACGCTTTACGTGACGCTTGAGCCGTGCGCTATGTGTGCGGGTGCTATTATTAATTCAAGAATTGACCGAGTGGTATTCGGTGCGTACGATACGAGATTCGGCGCGCTGGGGTCGCTCGTCAACCTGAACACACTCGGCTTTAATCACAGCTTTGAGCTTCTCGGCGGTGTTCTTATGGACGAGTCGCGAGCGCTGCTCTCAGATTTCTTTAAGAAAAAAAGGAAGAAGAATTGCTAAAATTCTTCTTCCTTTTGTTTGAGTTTACTCTCAATCCTCAAAATCATTAAAATAATCCCTGTCAAAAAATTCAGACAGCGTTATCCCCGCGCCCTGACAGAACGCCTTTATCGTCGATACCTTAGAGCATTTCGTCCTGCCCCGAACCAAGTCATATATGGCAGACGGTGATTTGCCTCCGCCAAGCGTCGCCCTACATATCTTAATATCCTTTTCATTGACAATCTCGTCAATTCTTTTAATTATTGCTTCGTTTAAATTCATACAACCACCTCGTGGAATTTCTTATCGCTGTTCCACGAATTTATTATATGAATTTTTATAAATTTCATCTCGTGGAATTCCACGAATTTGACAAAATCGCATTTATTTGTTATAATATTTCGTGGAGTTCCACGAAAAGGAGCAGTATATGCGAGCTTGTTTTATAGGACATAGAACAATAACCAAAACCGATGAGCTTAAAGCTTTATTAAATCAAACTATAATAAAGCTTATAAATTGCGGTGTAGATACATTCCTTTTTGGAAGCTCAAGCGAATTTAATGATTTGGCGTGGGAAGCGGTTACAGAATTAAAAAAGCATTATCCTACTCTCAAAAGAATATACGTGAGGTCTAGCTTTCAACATATAGATAATTCTTATGAAAAATATTTGCTTAAATTATATGAGGAAACATATTTTCCGCAAAAAATAAAAAACGCTGGCAAATATTCTTATGTAGAACGCAATTATGAAATGATTGATAGCTCTAATTTTTGCATTTTTTATTACAATGAGAATTACACAGCTCCCTTTAAAAAACAAATCAAGCACGACAAGTTGCCACCGAAAACTCGAAATAGCGGCACTAAAATTGCATATAAATACGCATGTTATAAAAAGAAAACAATTATTAATCTATTTTGCAATTGATTAAATAATCAGAACTATATGCGTATAATTAATACCGTTTTGCTTATACTAAATTTGAGCAAATTCAAATTTTAGTTTACAAAAGCGGGGTGATAGGCATAAAAATCACACACGTAATATCCGACGGAAATATCGGAGGTGCAGGAGTGCTTCTTTCCTCTATTATATCGGGCACCTCGGGTGCGTTTGATACCGAGGTGATAGTACCGCGCACCTCACAGCTTTTATCAAGGCTAGGCGGTCTTGGCGCAAAAATCACCCCTCTTTCAATACACCCAGACAAAACCTTCGCGCCCAGTGACGTGGCGACGCTATACCGCTATTTAAGGAAAAACACACCGGATGCGCTTCACTCACACGCAAGCCTTTCGTCGCGCGTGGCAGGACGGCTTCTCGGTATATCGCGCCTTATTTCAACGAGGCACTGTGCTCTCTCGCCTAACGAAAAATCCCCTCTTCGCCGCCTTCTTTACAACAGGCTCACCGACCTCACGGTATCAACCGCGGATTTCGCAACCGACGCCCTCGTGCGCGAGGGAGTGCCCAGAGAAAAAATCGTCACTATAAGAAACGGCAGCGAGAAAAAAGAGCGTCTTAGTGAGCAGGAGCGTGGTGAGCTTCGGCGCTCGCTCGGCATACCAGACGGTGCCGTGGTTATCGGCTGCTGTGCCAGGCTTGAGCCCGTCAAGGGTCACGACCTTATAATCCGTGCCGCAGCAAGACTAACTCCGCGCTTTGATATTCATCTTCTTTTCGTCGGTGGCGGAAGTGCTATGCCCTCGCTCCTTGAGCTTTGCGCATCACTCTCTATGCTTAGGCGCGTGCACTTTACGGGCTTCGTCACAAATCCGCACCCGTACCAGAGTATTTTTGATATCAACGTCAACGCCTCACGGGGTACTGAAACCTCCTGCCTTGCGATAAGCGAATGTATGTCACTAGGCATTCCGTCGGTCGTATCGGACTATGGCGGAAATCCTGAGATGATAGAGGACGGGGTATCGGGGCTTATCTTTGCGTGTGACGACGACGAGGCGCTGTCCGAGGCGCTCGCGCGTATGATGTCGGACCGCGCCCTTTACGAGAGGCTTGCCGCCAGCGCCTGCGGCAGCTTTGACAAAAGCTTTACGAAATCGAAAATGGTAAGCAGCTATCTTTCGTTTTATCTTGGGCTTCTCGGTTGACATCCCCGTTTAAATATGCTAAAATATTCTCACTATGAAAAAGGAATATCTTGAATGTGGAAAAATCCTCGCGCCTCACGGTGTCAGAGGACTTATTAAAGTAGAATCCTGGTGCGATTCACCCGAGGTTCTCATCGCGCAAAGGCGCGTTTTTCTCGCCGAGGGAGAAGGCTTTCGAGAAGTGAGAATTGAATCGTGCGTCAGACAGGCTCAGCATTTGCTTATGTCGCTTTCGGGCATAAACGACCGCGAAACGGTGCAGGCTATGAAGAACACCGTCCTTTATCTTAAGCGTGAGGATATACCTCTTGAGGACGGCGCGTATTTTCTTCAGGATATTATAGGGCTTGATGCAATAGATATCGACACGGGTAAGGTCCTCGGCAGGGTTGAGGATATCACCGATGCTGTGAGCAGCAGGCTTTTCGTCATTGGTACGGGTGAAAAAACTGTGCTCGTGCCCGACGTGGACGAATTCATTAAGGAGATAGACGAGGAGCGCGGTGTATTCATACGCGTAATTCCCGGTCTTTTCGACTGATATGCACTATCACGTTATGACGCTTTTCCCTGAGCTTATCAGGGGTGTACTTCAAGAGAGCATTATCGGTCGCGCACTCGACGCGGGGCTGATATCGCTCGACACCTACAATATAAGAGATTTCTCAACCGACAAGCACCGCAAGACGGACGACACTCCCTTTGGGGGCGGTGTGGGTATGGTTATGACCTGCCAGCCCGTCTTTGACTGTCTTGATGCCGTAAGGGCAAAAATCCCCGATGGCAGACGGACGAGGGTTATTTACACCTCGCCCAAGGGCAGAGCGCTTACTCACGAGGTGGTGCGCGAGCTTTCACAGTATGACGAGCTTATATTTCTTTGCGGACACTACGAGGGCGTTGACCAGCGGATTATTGATGCCTGCGTGGACGAGGAAATCTCTATCGGTGACTACGTGCTGACGGGTGGCGAGCTTCCCGCCTGCATCATAATCGACGCCGTATCAAGACTTATCGACGGTGTGCTTTCTAAGCCTGAGTGCTATGAGAATGAGAGCATTGCCTCAGGTATTCTCGAATATCCGCAATATACCAAGCCGCGCGAGTTCCGCGGCATGACCGTGCCCCAGGTACTGTTCTCAGGCGACCACGCAAAAATTGACAGATGGCGGCTGGAAGCTGCCGTTGAGCTTACACGCACACGCCGTCCTGACCTGCTTCGACTGCATCCCGAATACGAAGAGGCTCTAAAGCCTAAAAAATCAAGGTCAAAAAAATAGTCGGGAGGTACGGCTTTGGGCGGTGTAATACTGAATTATCTGAGGTGCTACGAAAAAGATGCAGACGCCCTCGCAAAATTAAGGGCGGCAGGCTATGCAAATCGCATAATCGGTGCACTCTCTTTAGCACTCACACGCCCACTTAGCAAGCTACACGGGCACATATTACTCGTGGCTCGGCTTTTTCCAACGCCGAGGCACATGGGTGATGCTCTCATCTTTTCCGCGGCGGCGCTTATCGCGCTGACGGGCGTGCCGCTCGGTTATTCCGCGCACTCACCGCTCACCTCGTGCTCATTTGCCGTCACTCTTATCGCGCTTTCATTTATACTGTATAAATCCGACACGCCGCGGGGCATCCTTGCATTTTACCGCCTGCCGACAGTACACTCGTCCATATCCTCCGTTTTCGTATTCGGGGATACGCGACACGGTGGGCACAGGTTATATATGCGAGCGCTCCTCGGTGTTTTTTTCGCGCTCGTTATAAGCGTTTTGCCTGATTCGGCGCTTCTTTTTTTGGCGGTGGCGGTGCTTTCGGTAAGGCTTCTCTCCCCTCTCGTCTGTCTTACCTTCGCCCTGGGGCTTCCCGTGCTTTACACGCTCGGTCATCCGTCGGCACTCGTTTCGCTTTTCGTGCTTTTTGCATTTTTGATGATGCTGGCATTCGGAAAAAGGAGCATAATAACGCCCCTTGATATTGCCGTGGGATACCTTTGCCTTTTGTATTTAATATCGGGAGCTTTAGGCGGCGGACTATCCTCGGCAATTCTCACGGTGATGGCGGTGAGCGGCTATTTCATATCGTCGCGCCTTGTCAGAGGGGCGCGCATGGCGCGCACCGTAAACGACCTCTTCGTGCTCGTGTCGGCAATACACGCGACGGGTGCGCTGTTTGATTTTTTCCTCTTCCCCACCGTCCGCGAGGAATGGCTCGACCCCGAAGTATCAGGAAGCTTTGCCAGAATAGTCGGAAGCTTCTCAAACCCGAATATATTTGCGGTCTATCTTATTTTTGCCCTGATGCTCTCTTTATCTGGGGCGCTCGCAGCACGGGGGCTTCGGCGTATTTTCTTTACCGCGGCGGTGCTTCTTAATCTCGCGTGTATGCTTTTCACCTACACGAGAGGTGCGTATATCGCAATAATCCTCGGCGCCTTGCTCTTTGCCGCTCTTACGAAAAGACGCCTGCTTCGCATAGGAGCCGTGCTCGCACCCCTTGGCGTGAGTATCGGTCTTCTCGGCGGTTTTTTGGGGAGGCTAGCCACCTCGTTCAGTACGGCCGACGGCTCGATTTCATCAAGGCTGTCCATATGGCGCTCGTCGCTTCTTATGCTAAGGGATAATCTGATAACTGGGATAGGGGTTGGCGAGGGGCGCTTCACCGAGGCCTTTTCTGCATACGCCGAGGGCGGTGTCTTTGCGCCTCACAGTCATAATCTCTTTTTACAGCTTGCACTTGAAGGCGGTATTTTTGCGCTTTTTGCCTTTTTATATATTCTCTTGTGCGTCCTCAGAATTACGGTAAGCTTTGGACGCAGACGAAGCCCTGACGAGTGCGGCTATATTGCCTACGGCTCGGTGTCAGCACTGTTTTCGGCAGCTATATTCGGGCTTACCGATAATATCCTATACTCCTTGCCGATGGCGTTTCTGTTCTTCAGCTATCTCGGCATTGCCACCTCGCTTATGAGAGAGGACACCTCACGTATAGGGCAAATCTAGCTCTTATTCGTAAATAATAGTTATCATATATTAGGATTTGATGAGAGATATGGTAAAATTCACTCTTTCAGACCTTTTTATTATTCTTATTATTATAGCGCTTTTATTTTCACTCGTTGCTTTTATCAGGTTCACGCTCTTTCGTGACGAGCACTATCACGGCACGCTGCGCATTACCTCACGCCCCTTGCCGACGGAGCTTGCACAGGGCGTGAGCGTCGGCGACGAGGTCTTTGACTGTATAACGAAGCGACGCATCGGTCGGATAAGCTCGGCGGTATTCAAGGAGCTGGACGGCACCTCGATAATAGAGCTTACGGTAGATGCTGAGCGCAAAATCAAATCAGGGGCAATTCGTACGAGGGAGCTTTATATCGAGCTTAACGGAGATGCTGTATATGAATAAATCCGATTTGCGTGCAGGTTTGCTTTGCTCGGTTCTTTTGCTTGTGATAATTTTTCACGCACTCCCCGGCGCGAGCGCACCTCGACCTCTTGGCACGCTTACCCTGACCGCCTTGCCCGACGAAAAATCCACCCTGACTCTATCAGAGGCGGCAGCCGGCAGCGAGCTTATATGCGAGGGACGCTTTTCATTTGTTTTTGATAGAATATCCGACACGGGTGCGGTGATTATGGCGAAGGGACGGTTAACCGATGCGGGATATATGCACGAGCACGGAAAGCTCCTTTCCAAAAATCAGCCGCTTGAGCTGATGCTGGAGGGCACGCTCGTTTGCACGAGAATATGGGATATCAGTATTGAGTTTAACAAGAATTTTGAATATTCCCGATAATTTTTTTAAATTTTCTATTGATTTTTACTTTTTTATTTGTTATACTTACTATAATATTACTATTTGAGGGGTAAAACCTATGATCACTCGCACCGTAACTATGAAGAACGGCGCAGGACTTTATGCAGGTCCCGCTTCACTGTTCATAAGAAAGGCTAATAGCTACAACAGCTCCATCTGGATTGAGAAGGATGATTGCAGAGTTTCGGCAAAGAGCCTTCTCGGTGTTCTCTCACTCGGTATCAGCATGGGAACTAAAATTACCATTATAGCCGATGGCGAGGACGAAGAGGATGCGGCTGCAGGTCTCGCGGAGCTTATCGACAGCGGGGCTAATGGCTGACAAGTTACAATAAAAGAGGCTGAGCCGCGCTACGCTCAGCCTCTTTTATCTTCACCAACTATCATCAACGAAAAAAGAAAGGAGCTACACGCATATGGAAAGACTCGCCTACCTAAGAAGCAAGGCGGCATCACTTCCCGAGGTGCCGGGAGTCTATATTATGAAAACCGCGCAGGGCGACGTTATCTACGTCGGAAAGTCAAAGCGACTTAAAAACCGTGTGAGCAGCTACTTTCTTCAGAATCACAAGCACCCAAAGACCGCGCGCCTCGTAAGTCAGATATACGACTTCGACTTTATTCTCTGCAAGACCGAAATGGAGTCGCTGACACTTGAAAACGTGCTTATAAAAAAGCATCTGCCAAAGTACAATATCCGCCTTAAGGACTCAAAAAGCTATCCCTATATTAAGGTGACCGACGGTGAGTACCCGCATATCCTCGTCACCAGAGAGCGAAGCGGTGACCGCGGAAGATATTACGGCCCTTACCAGAGCACGGGAAGCGCCTACGACGCCCTTGAGGTTATCAAGCGGATTTTCACTCTCCCCACCTGCAAGCGGAGCTTTCCTCGCGACGTCGGGCGCGAGCGTCCCTGCATCTACCGTGATATGGGAAGATGTATTGCTCCCTGCGCAGGCGGAGTGAGTGTAGAGTCGTACCGTGAGCTGGTCCGCTCTGCCGAGCGAGTGCTCGCAGGCAATATACAAAGCACGGTAGCAGAGCTTACCGACAAAATGAACGAGGCGTCGGAGAATCTGGAATTTGAGCGCGCCATTGACCTTCGCGACAAGATAGCCGCGCTGAAAAAGCTTCGCGAAAAGCAGCACGTCGTGTCCGACTCGCGCGTGATGCGCGACGCATTCTCCATTTATTCCGACAGCTGTGTGTGCGTTATGGCTATGCTCTCGGTAAGAGAGGGCGCGGTCGTGGGCAAGCGTGAGTTTATCCTCTCGCTGGGCGAGCTTACCAGCCCTGAGGACGCGGTATATCTTATCGCGGATTATTACGAGGGCGGTCAGGATATACCAAAGGAAATTCTCGTTGATTTTGACCTTTCCTCGGACGACGAGGCTCTGCTTTCGGAATACCTCACCCTGCTTGCAGGACGCAAGACTACCGTAAGGCGTGCTGAGCGCGGTGACGGTCGGGCGCTGCTTGAGCTTTGCGCAAGCAATGCAAAGGAGGCGGCGCGTCAGTATCTTCTCGACGGTGAGCGCGAGGACAAGAATCTTCGCCGCCTGAGTGAGCTTCTCTCGCTCCCCGATTCCCCCGCACGAATTGAGGCGTACGATATATCCAACGTAGGTGACGAGCACATCACCGCCTCAATGGTCGTATACTCCGGGGGAAAAATGAAAAAAAGCGACTACCGCCTTTTCAAAATCGAAACGACGGGTGGCAGAGATGACTACGCGTCAATGCGCGAGGCTATTACGAGAAGGCTCTCGCATATAGGCGGCGAGGACAGCTCGCTCGGCTCTGTGCCGGGGCTGATTCTTCTCGACGGCGGCGCTACCCACGTCGGTGCGGTATTACCTTTAATAAAGGAAGCGGAGCTTGATATTCCCGTATTCGGTATGGTAAAGGACGACTTTCATAAAACGCGCGCCATAACCGACGGAGTGCGTGAGATATCCATAGCACAGGAAATAGGCGTGTATTCGCTCGTATATAAAATTCAGGAGGAAGCGCACAGATTCGCCTACACCGCATCACAGCGCGCAAAGACGAAGACTCTCACTCGCTCGGTCCTTCAGGAAATAGAGGGCATAGGTCCCGCAAGAGCAAGGGCGCTTCTTAAGAAATACCGGCTGGCAGAGCTTCCCTCGCTTACCGAGGACGAGCTTTCGCAGGTAGAGGGCATCAGCCGCGCGACGGCGAAAAATATAGTTGAATATTTCAAGAAAAAGAATTAACTAAGTCGGGCGACAGCGCCCTGAAAGGAATACATTATGCTTAAAATTATAACGGGCACGGCAAAGGGCAAGATGCTAAAGACGCTCGAGGGAGAGGCAACTCGCCCTACCTCGTCAAGAGTAAAGGAGGCGCTTTTTTCCTCGATACAGTTTGATATAGAAAACAGACGCGTACTTGATTTGTTTGCAGGCTCAGGCGGGCTTGGACTTGAGGCGCTCTCTCGGGGTGCTTCCGGCTGCACCTTTATCGACAGCTCGCGCGAGGCAATTGATATAGTCAAGGAAAACGCGCGCCTGACCGGATTTTTCGGGGTGTCGAAATATCTTGCTTCCGACTACCGTAATTATATAAGAAAGGCGTCGGGGCGCGACGCGTTCGACCTTGTGTTTATTGACCCACCGTATGCGTGCGAGTGCGCGTGCGACGCGGCGGGGCGGCTTCGTGACGCGGGAATGCTCCGTGACGGAGCGCTCGTTTGTATCGAGGGCGGCGAGGAAAAGATAGACGAGGGAGCTCTTCGTGACTTTGAGGTAATCAAAAGCACCTCTTACGGCAAAAAGACCTTTCTTCTTATACTCCTTTACCGTAAGGGCAGAGATACCGCAGATAACGCCTGATAGAATTCGCAGGACGCATCTCGCAAGCTGAAAGCTAATAAAGCCACTGAAACTACACAATTTGTAAAGAAAGGTTAGAATAATGCCTGATTTTAACGAAAGATACGAAAACGACGCTGAGCTTGACGAACCAGAAGTCAAGCCTCGCACGGCAATAATACCCGGAAGCTACGACCCCGTAACGCTCGGACATCTTGATATAATACGAAGGGCTGCCGCCGAGTATGACGAGGTGTATGCGGTAATATTCCAGAATCCTAAAAAGACCTATACCTTCTCGCTTTCCGACAGGGTAAGAATGCTTATGCTTGCGACGGACGATATCGACAACTGCCTTGTAAGCTATTCCTCAGGGCTCGTCATTGACTATATGCGCGACCACGGCATTGACAGGATAGTCAAGGGCTATCGCAACGAGATAGACTACGCCTATGAAAAGGAAATGGCAGAGTGGAATAAGAAAATGGGCGGCTACGACACGGTGCTCCTACCCGCAAATGAAGCGCTCACAGAGGTAAGCTCGACGAGGGTTCGTGAGCTTCTACGGACGGGCGGTGACCTCACGGAGCTTTTACCGAGTGCGGTTATCGACCTTCTGCGCTCCGAGGGCAGCGAGTGATGAGAGCTTACAGCTTTGCGTTTTGCGAAACTTACTGTTGACAACCGCCCCAAAATAATATATAATATTTTCGTTTAAATATAAAATAAAGGACAAATTTGAAAATGAAGGACAGAATTGATTTGCTCAAATCCTCTTTTGAGGAAAAGCTTATGGCGGCACAGGGTAAGGACGACCTTGAGGCGCTGCGAATCGAGTATCTTGGCAAGAAGGGACATATTTCCTCTCTTATGGCGGGACTTCGCGACGCTGCCGACAAGAAAACCGCGGGAATGCTCATCAACGTATTCAAGGGCGAGGTTGAGGGCGCTATCACCGCAAGACAGGAGGAGCTTCGCCGCGCTGAGCTTGACGCGAAAATCCGCTCGGCAAAGAAGTACAACCCCAGCCTTCGCTTTGAGAGAGAGCTTGGCTCGTATCACCCGATAACGCTCGCTACCCGCGAGGTTGAGGAGGCGTTCCGCACGATGGGCTTTACCATTGAGGACTACTCCGAGGTCGTTACCGACTACGAGTGCTTTGAGTCGCTCAACATTCCAAAGCATCATCCCGCACGCGATATGCAGGACACCTATTATCTTGAAAACGGTCAGCTTCTCAAGACGCAGACCTCCGCGGCACAGAACGCAATTATGAAGAAGTACGGCGCTCCCCTCCGCGCAATTTTCCCCGGCAGATGCTTCAGAAACGAATCAACCGACGCCTGCCACGAAAACACCTTCTTCCAGATGGAGGGTATGATGATAGACGAGGATATTTCCATATCCAACCTCATCTACTTTATGAAAACGATGCTCTCCGAGGTGTTCAAGAGAGATATCAAGGTAAGACTCCGTCCCGGCTTCTTCCCCTTCGTCGAGCCCGGCTTCGAGCTTGATATTTCCTGCCTTATATGCGGCGGCGAGGGCTGTCCGTCCTGCAAGGGCGAGGGCTGGCTTGAGCTTTGTCCCTGCGGTATGATACACCCCAACGTGCTTCGTGAGGGCGGCATTGATACCGACAAATACACGGGCTTTGCATTCGGTCTCGGTCTTACGAGACTTGCGATGATGAAATACGGAATCAAGGATATCCGCGACTTTAACTCGGGCGACCTCAAGGCTCTCTCGCAGTTCAAATCAATTTAAGGAGGGGGTAAACGAATATGCTATTATCAATGAATTGGATTTCCGACTTCGTCGACCTCTCGGGGCTTGACAAGGTCGCGCTTATAAAGAACTTCACTCTCTCGACCGCTGAGGTTGAGGACGTTATAATCAAGGGCGCGGACACCTACGGTGTTATCGCGGCAAAAATCGAGAGCGTCGAAAACCACCCCTCATCAAAGAAGCTTCATCTTCTTAAGGTCAACACGGGTAGCGGCATAATCGACGTAGTTTGCGGCGCTCCGAACGTAAGAGTGGGTATGCACGTGGCTCTCGCTACCGAGGGCGGAGCGGTTTCGGGCAACAAAATCGGAGCTGCTACGATTGCGGGCTTCGAGTCGCACGGTATGTGCTGCTCTGAGGCGGAGCTTGGAATCAGCGACGACAATTCGGGCATCATTGACCTTGACGAGAGCATTCCTCTCGGCACGGACCTCAAGACGGTCTTTGACATCGACGATATTATCTTTGAGGTTGACAACAAGTCGCTCACCAACCGCCCTGACCTCTGGGGTCACTACGGCATTGCAAGAGAGTTCTCCACCATTACGGGCAGACCTCTCACCGCACCCTCGGTGCTTGATACCGACGCGTTCAAAAATCTTCCTGAGGTACCCCTTTCGGTTAAGGCAACCGACCTCGTATGGCGCTACACCGCAATAAAGGTAGAGAACATCACTCGCAAGGTAAGCCCTGTAAATATGAGAATAAGACTCTATTATTGCGGCTCGCGCGCGATAAACTTCCTCGCCGACCTCACCAACTACGTAATGCTTGAGCTCGGTCAGCCTATGCACGCATTCGACCTTGCCCGCGTTGACAAAATCGAGGTGCAGACCTTCCCCGCCCCCTTCAAGTTCACGACGCTTGACGGTGTGGAGCGCAGCATGGACGACACGATGCTTATGATTACCTCCGGTGACGAGCCCGTTGCCATCGCAGGCGTTATGGGCGGTGACGAGTCGAAGATTGAGGACACGACGGACTCGCTTCTTCTTGAGAGCGCGACCTTCGACGGTGTCAGCGTGCGCAAGACCACCACGAAGCTCGGACTTCGTACCGACGCGTCGATGAGATACGAGAAGATGCTCGACCCTGAGCTTTGCCGCTTTGCAACCGAAAGACTTCTCTCGCTTCTTCTTGAGTGCGACGGCGGTGTAAGAGTTATTTCCTCGTTCACCGACTGCTACGTGAAGAAGTACCCCGTAATTGAGCTTGAGTTCGACAAGGCTTACGTTGACAGATACACGGGTATAGACATTCCCGTCGAAACTATAAAGACAACCCTCCTGGGTCTTGGCTTTACCGTTTTGGAAAAGGACGGCGACTTCAAGGTAACCGTTCCCACACACCGCGCGACGAAGGACGTCACCATAAAGGCAGACGTCATTGAGGAAATTTCGCGTATATACGGCTACGACAACTTTGACGTATGCACCTCGGTAAGCCCCATTCACCCCATAAGAGAGCAGACTCAGAAGTCCTACGAGGACAGAATGAAGGACGTGCTCGTGTCCTCTTACCGTATGCACGAGGTTCACTCATACATCTGGTCGGACACCGCGAGGGATAAGGAGCTTAACGTAAAGACGCCCCAGGGCGTGCGTATTATTAACGCCCAGACTCCCGACCACCAGTATATAAGAGTGTCGATGATTCCCACCCTCCTCTCATTCGCAAAGAGCAACCGTGCCTACGCGCAGAGCCTTGGCATATTTGAGATAGGCCACACCGTAGACGGTCTTGACGAGGGCGGTCTTTGCAACGAGAGAAAGAAGCTCGGCTGTGTTCTTTACAGTAAGAGTGAGGACGAGGAGGCGCTCTTTAACAAGGCGCTCGACACCGTCGGTGAGCTTTTCTCCGACGTGCTTCACAAGTCACCCGAGTACCGCGCGTGCGAGGGACGCTTCGGCTTTGAGCATCCTATGAACACCTACGAGATTATCCTTGAGGGCAAGACGGTCGGCTTTATCGCGCCCGCTCACCCTGAGGTATGCGCGGCAGTGGATAAGAAGTGTGCCGTCGTATTCTTCGAGCTTGACACGGGGCTCGTCGCTCAAATCGAAAAGGAAAGAACCGTCTACGAGGCTCCCTCAAGATTCCCCGAAATAGATATCGACCTCACCTTTGCGGTAACCCTCTCGGAGGTTGACTTCCCTGCTCTTGAGCGTCTTGCTAAGAGCACGGCAGGCAAGACGCTTCGATCGGTTTGCGTGCGTGATATCTACGAGCAGGACGGCGCGTGCGCGCTGACGCTTCGCTTCACCTTCGCATCGGGTGAGCGTACGCTCTCAAAGGGCGAGCTTGAGCCTATTACGGCAGCTATCACCGCGGCATTCGACGCGGCAGGGGTCAAGTTCAACGCATAACCAATTCAAAAAAACGATAAACGAAAGGACGGTACGCCCTATGAAAAGACTCTTACAACTCTTGCTTTCAGTCTTTCTCGTGCTTGCCGTCCTTTTCACATTCGCCGCCTGTGACGAAGGCACCCCCGACAATCCCGACGGAAGCGACGATATCGGTGAGGTTGATTCTCCCGTCAGCACCCCTGGGGACGAGGGCGGTGATACCGAGGACGATACACCCGCCACCGAGCAGCCGAGCGACACACCAAGCGACACACCGAGTGACAGCACGACCGATACCCCCACCTCACCCGACACCTCCGGCGATACCACGGACACACCCTCAGTCGATGACGGCGGTGACGACGATAGCAGCGACGGCGGCAGCAGTACAGGCGGCAACGGTGGCACAGGCAAGCCAAGCACCATTCCGGGCGACACACCGCTCGTTGATGATAAGCCAAGCTCGGTGAGCTAAAGATGTACTTTCCACAAGAATTTTAAGCACCGTCTAGGCCGTACGTTAATATAAAATCAAACAAAGGAAGCTAATGATTATGGACGATATGAATTTGAGTTTAATATCAATTATCGAGCAAATTAAAAATGATATTTCTCAAACGAGAAATAGAGTTTTAAATAACGCTAACCGTGAGTTGCTTTCAATGTATTTCAGAATTGGCAAAATTATCGACGAGAATGCTAAGTATGGCAATAATTTTATAGGAGAACTCTCAAATTATTTAAAAATAGAATTCCCAGGAGTAGAGGGCTTTTCGCCGCGAAACCTTGCAAGAATGCGCAAATTTTATGCTACCTACAGTGATTTGTCAAATTTGCCACCAGCAGTGGCAAATTTGCCTTGGACACACAATTTCATCTTAATAGAAAAGATTGATGACCACGAAAAACGACTGTGGTACGCGACGAAATGTCTGGAAAACGGATGGAGCAAAACAGTTTTAGAGCACCAAATCGAGCTAGCGTTATATGAGCGTCAAGCGGATGCATCGAAAAAGCTTACGAATTATGAAGCTCGCCTGCCTCATCCGCAAAGCGAATTATCACGTGACATTATAAAGGATCCGTATATTTTTGAACTCGCTGGTTTGCAGGAAAAAATAGTCGAAAGAGATATCGAGCAGGCAATGCTTGAACAAATAAAGACTGTATTGCTTGAACTGGGCAGGGGATTCTCTTTCGTTGGAAATCAATATAGAATTTCAACCCCAAGCAACGATTATTTAATTGATCTATTATTTTATCATCTGGAGCTTCGCTGTTACGTGGTAGTAGAGTTGAAAAACGTTGATTTCAAGCCTGATTTCATTGGGCAATTACAATTCTACATTACAGCAGTTGACGAAACAGTAAAAAAAGAACTTGACAATCCCACTATTGGCTTGTTGCTTTGCAAGGGAAAAGATAAATATTCAGTTGAATGGGCGTTGAAATCAACAACGGCTCCGATTGGAGTTGCTTCATACGAGGTAAGGAGTTATCTCCCCACTGAAGAAGAATTGAATAAATATCTGAAATGATTTGTCACTATGACTGCATAACAATGGATTCAACAAAAAATTCGTTTCTAAATAAAAAACAAGGGGCTGAGTCAAAAGCTTTAAATTAAGCGAATGGCTCAGCCTTTGCTATGTA
>CAZDON010000003.1:0-33420 GCA_964507065.1 uncultured Ruminococcus sp.
AATGCAAAATTGCTCATAGGACCTGCCTTGCCGAGACCGGGACCGATGTTGTTTATACAGGTGGCCACGGTGGAGAAGGAGGTCTCTATATCCTGACCGTCGAAAATGACGATAAGTATAAAGGACGCGAAAAAGATGAAGCAATAAGCCACCATATAAGCAAATGTGCTTTTTATGGTGTCACTGTCCACCGCCTTTTTCTCAAAAAAGACCTTTCTTATCTGCCTTGGACGCGACATATATCTTATCTCTGCCCAAGTACTCTTAAGGGCGATAATGATTCGGCTTACCTTGATACCGCCGCCCGTGCTACCCGCGCAAGCGCCGATAAACATAATTATCAAAAGCAGGGTCTTTGAAAGATTGGGCCATAGGTTGAAGTCGGTGGTTGCGAAGCCGCATGTAGAGATAATAGTGGAAACTTGGAAGAACGCCTCACGCGCCGCATCTGAAAAATTGTTATAAATCGGGTATATATTCGCCGTTACCATTGCCGTTACCACAAGCACGATACCAACGAACCAGCGAAGCTCCTCGCTAAGCAGCGCGGTTGCCGCCTTGCCCGTTATGATAAGGAAATAAAGATTGAAATTTATGCTGAAAAGGAACATAAATATTGCAATTACCCAAGTGCAATATTCGGGATGGGCAACGCCGCCGTAGGTCACCATATTATCGGGCCATATTGAAAATCCGCCCGTACCTGCCGTTGCAAATGAGGTGCAGAGAGACTCGTAAAGATCCATGCCGCCAAACATCAAAAGAACGACTAAGGTAAGAGTCATAGCAATGTATATGCCGTACATTATAGCCGCTGTCTTTCTGACCGTGGATACTATCTTGTCTATCTTGGGACCGGGCATCTCTGCTCGCATAATGTGTACGAGTCGGGAGGACTTCATGTCCTGCTGAGGCATGACCGCAAGGACCAGCACATCACCATTTCGTCCTCGACTAATATGTCGAAAGAGGATATCGACAAGGCAGTGCGCGAGGCTGAGAAGTTTGCCGAGGAGGACAAGAAGCTCAAGGAGGCCGTTGAGGTTAAGAATGCCGCAGAGAATGCGATATTCCAGACCGAGAAGTCGATGAGCGAGCTTGGCGACAAGATTACCGATGCTGACCGTGCTCCCGTAAACGAGGCCATTGAGAAGCTTAAGGCTACCGTAGCATCGGGCGACACCGAGGCTATCAAGGCAGACACCGAGGCTCTGCAGAAGGCGTTCTATCCTATTGCGGAGAAGATATACAAGGAGCAGGCTCAGAACGGTGGAAACGGCGATGGCGGTGATAACGGCAACGGTGGAAACGCTGGCGGCGACTTCTACGGCACTGACTTTGAGGATAAGACCTAAATCGGCATAAATGCCAATGATTATTGTCATAAATAATAAAGACGGGACTGTCGCGGAAATAAATCCGCGACAGCCTTAATCTAATTCTCAGAAAAACTTAAACTTACTTTAAGGAACAACCATGGCAGAAAACAAACGCGACTATTATGAGGTGCTCGGAGTTTCAAAGAGCGCCACAGAGGACGAAATAAAGCGAGCGTACAGAAAGCTCGCTATGAAATATCACCCCGACCATAATCCCGGTGACAAGGAAGCCGAGGCTAAGTTCAAGGAGCTGGGCGAGGCGTACGCCGTCCTTTCTGACCCCGACAAGAAGTCGAAGTACGACCAGTTCGGTCACGCGGCATTCGAGCAGGGCGCAGGCGGCGGCTACGGCGGCTTTGGCGGCGGATTTGACGGATTTGACTTCGGAGATATCTTCTCATCCTTCTTCGGCGGCGGTGGCGGCTCGCGCGGCAGCGGACGACAGGGCGCGGTTGAGGGTGAGGATATTTTAGTAAGACTTACCGTTGACTTCGAGGAAGCGGCGTTCGGCTGCAAAAAGGAAATCAGCTTCGCGAGAATTGAGGCGTGTCCCGAATGTAACGCAAGTGGCGCGGCAAAGGGCACTAAGCCCGAAACCTGCTCGGCCTGCGGCGGACGCGGAAGCGTCACTATGCAGCAGCAGACGATGTTCGGAATGATGCAGACTCAGCGCCCCTGTCAGAGCTGTCGCGGTACGGGTAAGATTATCAAGACGCCCTGTAAGAACTGCAACGGCAAGGGCTTTATCAAAATCAACAAGAAGCTTGACGTATCAATCCCTGCGGGAATTGACAACGGACAGCGCATAGTGCTTCGCGGTCAGGGCTCGGCAGGCAGAAACGGCGGTATGAACGGGGACCTCGTGATTGATATGCGCGTGCGTCCGCACTCGCTTTTCGAGCGTGATGGCAATAATCTTTGCTGCGAGGTGCCGATATCATTTGCAGAGGCAGCACTCGGTGCTGAGGTCGACGTGCCCGTGCTAGGCGGCAAGACTGAAAAGCTTACTATCCCTGAGGGAACTCAGTCGGGCGCGAAATTTACTCTCAGAAACAAGGGTATTGCCGACGTCAACACAAAAAGACGCGGCGACCTTATAATTACGGTTATCGTCGAAACGCCAAAGAATCTTACGAGTGAGCAGAAGAAGCTTCTCTCGGCATTTGCGGATACTCTTGGCGATTCAAACAGCGGAAAAAAGGAAAGCTTTTTTAAAAAGCTATTTAAATAAAAGGCGTGGCAAATGCCACGGAATTTGGGGGTGTGTGATATGAAGAAGCTTGCCGCAGGGCTGACTCTTGCTATCGCCGCCCCCGCCGTTTTTGGCAAGGTTGCCACCCCCGACGAATGCCCACCCCTTGCTTCGCTTCTTTCGATGGACAGGCTGTGCCCCGACTATCTTCGTCTTTTATCAGAGCTTTACACCTTTTCGGTTGGACAGGACCTTGTACATACCGTAGCGACGGCACTTGACGCGTGCGGAGCGTTCACGCTCCCAGAGGACAGAATATATACTCCCGAGGAGCAGAAAAACGCGGGGACGCTCGGAAAAATCCGCGCGGCATTCGACAAGCAGAAGCTTATCGCAATTGCGAGATACCACAGACTCACAGCCGAGCTAAAGACGATATCAGACGCGCTTGAGGCAGGCGGAATAGACTTCATTCCTCTCAAGGGCGCGGTTATAAGAGAGCATTACCCCGACCCCAAGGTCAGAACGAGCTGTGATATTGATATCCTTGTCAGAAAAGAGGACCTTGACCGCGCGGACGAGGTACTTACAAACGGGCTTTCGCTCACAAGAGAAAAGAAAAACGCCCACGACGTATCCTACTACACCAAGGGCGGAATACATCTTGAGCTTCACTTTGAGCTTATAGAGAGCTTCAACAACCGCTACGTAGCGAAAACGCTTGAGAACGTATTTGAGCTTTCGTATATCAAGGACGGATGCTCGCATCACCGTATGCTTTCGGACGGTGCTTATTACTTCTATCATATCGCGCATATGGCGAAGCATCTTATAAACGGCGGTCTGGGCATAAGACAGCTTATGGACATTGCGGTAATGCAGCACACGGGCTTTATTGATATATCCGATGCACACGAGCTGCTTGCGGACGGCGAGCTGTCAAAATTTTCCAGTGCGTGTCTTGAGCTTAGTCAGGTATGGTTCTTCGGGGGGAAGCACAGCGACGTAACGAAGCGCCTTGAGGAAAAAATCCTGGGGCTTACCATTTACGGCACGAGGGAAAGCTTTGCGACTATGCAGGGTGCGGCGACGGGCGGCAAGCTTAAATATCTTTTATCGAGAATCTTTTACACCTACGAAAAGCTTTGCAACGTATATCCCGGCCTTGAGGGACACAGATGGAAAGCTCCCTTTTATCAGGTGAAAAGATGGTCAAATCTTATATTTAAAAAGGGCAGAATGAGGAACAGCATTAACGAGGTGAAAAAGCTCAAAAGCATAAAAAGCAGCGAGCTTGACGAGAATGAAAGACTAATTAATGACCTGGGCCTTGATAAAACATAAACAGTCTATTTTGTAAATAATAGTGCGCAAATAAGTGTAAATGGGAGCGAACTGAGGTTCGCTCCTTTTTTCGTGCCTATATCAATATGCGGCGGTAAAATCAAGACTGAAAGCACCCTCAGGCTTAGTGCCAGAATTCGTTTTTCGTTTTTCTCGTAAAGAGTGCGGAGAGCTCTGCCATCGGGTCAGCCCCCTCGTAAAGCACGTTATACAGCGCATTCGTTATCGGCAGTTCCACCGAGTATTTATCACCGAGAAGCTTCATTGCAGCCGTGGTACACACGCCCTCGGCAAGTCTTGTGAATTTCTCGCCTCTGGCGAGAGCCTCGCCGTACGCCCTGTTGTTAGAGTGAGGTGAGAAGAGCGTCGTTTCGTAATCACCTAGATGGCAAAGACCGTATGCGGAAAGCTCGTTTCCGCCAAGAGCAACGATAAGCCTCGCCACCTCTCTGGCACCTCTTGCCATAAGCGGACCCTTAAGAGAAGCCATACCCGCGCCGTCGAGGAAGCCCGCGACGATACCCATAACGTTTTTAGCCGCAGCACCTATCTCGCTGCCTATAATATCGTCACCGTAGTAGAAGCGTATGAGGTCACCGCGAAGCGCGTCAACAAGCTCACCCACGTAAGCCTTATCGTAGCCGTCGATAAGCATACAGTTAGGACGCCCCTTTGTAAATTCCTGAATGTGTCCAGGTCCTACCCACACGGCAAGCCTGGATTTATCGAAGCCTACCTGACTTATAACCTCGGTCAAGCGAAGTCCGGTGCCCTCTTCAATTCCCTTCATACATAGAAGAATTTTCTTTTTGTCGGCGCCGAGTGAAAGCAGCTTCTCTGCTACCTCACGGAGTGCCTGTGATTTTATCGCGATAACGATAACGTCGGAAAACTCAACCGCCAGAGAGAGACTGTCGGTAAGACGGATGCTCTGTGGAAGCTCTACGTATTCGTTTTTGCGCGTGGATACGAGCTCAGCAAGATTCTTGCTGCCCTCGCGTCCCCACTCCATAACGTCGTAGCCAAGACGCGATATATACCACGAAATAAAGGTCGCCCATCTGCCGACGCCAAGAACCGAGAATTTCATAAACCACTCCTGAGTTTGAAGATGATTTATTTTATCACAAAGCGCCTGCTTTGTCAAGAATAAGGCGTTGCACAGCGGATTTTCAGGATATAGCCGACGCGGCTCTTGGCATTTTACACAAAATGGCGCGGAATAATTCGTCGTTATGCCCCACCCAAAAATATTTACTTTAATTTTTATTCATGTTAAAATAAAGGAGCGAATACAGTCGGGGCGAAAATCCCGACACAAGAATAAGCGGTATACCGCTTATTCTTTAAACACGTGTTTAAAGCTTTTAAATTTTTAGGAGGGTTTTTATGAAAGCAAGAAAAATTATTGCGGCAACGCTTTTACTTGCGACTGTCGTTGCGGTAGTGCTTGCGGTTACGGTAAGCGGACACGCCGCGGATGCTACGATGCCGACGGCATCAAGCGGACAGACGGTCGACGTCTGGCTTATCGCGGGACAGTCTAACGCGGTAGGCTACGGTCTTTGGGAAAACTATCCCACCGACTCAAAATACGACGCCGACAGAACTCTTCTTACGGACGGCTCTGAAAACGTATGGTATTACGGCAAGGACGAGGTACAGGCAAACTACTCGTCCGACTTCGTGAAGGGTGCGTTCGGACTTGGTCAAGAGAGCATTGAATCGGGTGCCGAAATAGGTATTACCACCGCTCTCAATGCCAACGGCAGGATGAACGCGATAATCAAGCTCGCGTACGGCTCGTCCTACATCTATCCCAACACGAGCGCGGATATTTCCAAGAACAGAGGAACCTGGACACCGCCCTCTTACATTGAAAAGCACGGTGTCAGCACCGTCGGCAACAAGACGGGAGACCTTTACTACAGCTTCCTCCAGACGGTTGACGAGGGACTTAAGCTTCTCAGGGCTAAGGGCTACACTCCCGTAATCCGCGGTATGTGGTGGATGCAGGGCTGCGCGGAAACCTTCAGCGCAGAAACCTCGGGCGCGTATCAGGAGCTTCTTACCACGCTCATTCACGATATCAGACGCGACCTTACCGAGATTTCGGGCACCTCATGCACCGAGATGCCCTTCGTATACGGAAGGCTTTACAGAAAGGCGGGAATAAACAGCTCCACAAGCAAGTATTACCGCGACGAAACACCTTATCTCCCGGCAGTACAGGCAGCGCAGGACGCGGTATCAAATGACACCACGCTTAAGAACGTGTTTATGGTTACCTCGGCAATCTCCACAGGCAATGACGACGTGGGTACGGGTGTTGACCTGCTTGACCCCGCTACGGGCGAGGTAATGACTCCCGTCCAGCAGGACGGCTGGCACTACGACGCGTTTACCCAGCAGATGCTCGGCGAGGCGTTCGTGCGCAAGGCGTCGAGCGTAGAGGGTGATATTACTCCCTACGGTATCGTTCCGTCTACCGAAACCGCACCCTTTGCGGTCTTTACAAAGTCGGACGACTCCTACGTATTCGATAAGTGCTACGAATTAAAACAGGCGCTTGAGCGCGCTAAGGACCTCACGCTTGCAAGCCTTGCTCAGCCCGCCGAGGAAGTCGTGGTCTACTTAAGACACGACGCAACCGCCTCTGACTACGCACGACACATGGGCGACTCAGGCTCGCTTATTACAGTTGACCTCGGCGGTCATACTCTCACCTGCACGGCAAGCGGAACTCTGCTGAACGCGGGCGTTGACGATTGCTTCTACGCAGGCGAGCCGAGGACGACGACGATTACCTTTAAGAACGGTAAGGTTCTCGCGTATAAGTACGCGCTTGTTTATTGCGCTACAAACAGCAGCAGCGACAGCACCTACACCAAGGAAAGAAAGCTTATATTCAACTTTGAGAATATGGAGCTTGGCTATGCCGAGGGCGGCACAGCAGCATATCTTCTTAGCATTGACCACAGCAGCCACGCGTCGAAAGAAATCGACATTAATTACGAGTTTAACTATAAGAACTGCGTAATAGACGCGGTAACCAACTGCCCCACTTCAAAATTTTCGGGACTTACATCGTGTAATTTAGCTTTCGAGGACGAGGCGGCGGGTGAATCCTGCTATTCGGACTACACGTACACCTTCGAGGGCTGTACCTTCAAGGTAAATAGCATAAGCGACTTTAACTTCAACCTGAGCTCCGAGGGCGACGTCGTAAGATTTAAAAAGGACGAAAACGGCTCGTACGGAAAGCTTCTCTCGGGCGACGCCGCCGCGCACACTAGCACATACGTAGGTCTTGACGACGGCAGCGAGGTGACGCTTTCGATAAGCCCGACGGGCACTACCGAGGACTCTCTCAACCTTTACTCGATAGCTCTCGCGGACGGGCAGAGCGTGCCTACCGCCTACGCGCCTATCCCGAAGGACTACTCCGACGCGTCAAGCTACGCCTTCGCGGTCTTTAAGAAAACCGCGTCGGGCTATGAGTTCAGCAAGGGCTACAACGACTGGGAAACTGTAATGGTAGCGGCAGTAAATCTTGCCCACGCAACCACGGGCACTACCGAGGAGGCGGTTATCCTTCTTCGCAGGAACGCGGTGTTCAGCACCTATCCTCAGCATATAACCAACCTCGGACATACGATCACCGTCGACCTTAACGGCTACGAGCTGACGCTCATGACGAGTATGTTCAACACGCAGACCGCCGACTACGCCGAGGGACTTACTCCCGACACGGTAAAGTGCGGTACTATAAACGTTAAAAACGGCAGACTTCTCGTCAAAAACTTCGGTCTTGCATACACTCGCACCAACGATTCGGGCAAGGCGTATACGGTGGAAAAGACGCTCTATATGAACTACGAGAACGTATACCTGGGATTTGCCCCAGGCACGCCGACGGATAAGAAAAACCTTCTCGTCCACGCGTACAGATGCGACCTTACCACTAACGAGAATTTCGTATTTACCTATAAGAACTGTACGCTCGACCTTGCCACCAATACAACCAGCGCGGCAAGACTCGGTACGGCACAGACCTTCTCAAATGATAGCGTTGCCGATACCAGAACACTCTCAAACGCGGACTTCAAGCTATTCTTTGAGGGCTGTAAATTCATCTGCTACTCGCCCGACCAGGTAGGCTTCTTAACACAGAGCGCATCGGGTGACACCATAACCTTCGTGAAGGACGCCTACGGTGACTACTCGTGCGTTTACCTTACGGTCGATAACGCGGAGCCCGACGGCAATACGTACCTTTACGACGCGGACGACGGAGGAAAGGTTTCCTACCTCTCGACCGATACCGTCGACGGTCTTTACAGAAAATACGCGCTTGTAAGCTCGCACGTAAATACCAAGTACGGTGCAATACCTAGAGCCGACTATTACAACGTAGCGGCAATATTCGTAGCCTCTGACAACGGATATACCTTCTACGACTCCTACGCGTCGTACAAGAGCGCCTTTGAGGCGGCGGCAACGCTCACCGACGGCTCGTCCGATGCGTACGGTGAGGCTGTGATTCTTTTACTTCAGGACTACAAGGAAACGGGCATTCCCAAATACGCATGCGACATTTGCACGACGGTGACGCTTGACCTTAACGGCTACACTCTCACCGTAGGCGGAAGCTTCTTTAACACCTGGCTCCGTAAGAGTAACGGCAACACGGCAAACGTCTACGTAAAGGACGGTACTCTTCTTACGAGTCAGTACGGCTTCATCTACACCGCGCCCGGAACGGACGGCACGGCGTACGATACCGAAAAGACCATAAACGTAACCTTTGACAATACCTACCTTGGCTTTGCGCAAGGGCATACGGGAGCATACGCGTATCTTCTTACACAGGCGTACAACGGCTCGGCTACGGTTAACACGAAAATCAATATAACCGTAAAAAATTCGACGCTCGACCTTTATAACAACACGACTCTGACGGCAAGCCTCGGAGATACCTACGCCGAGGCAATAAAGGATACGCCGAACACCGTAGACTTCGACGTGCGCTTCGTCGACTGTACCTTCCTCGCGCACGACCCTGACCAGCTCGACCTCTCGGTAAAATCAACCGAGGGGGATACCGTCAGCTTCGTAAAGGGTGCGGACGGCAGCTATCCTACGGTGCTTATGCCTCACGACGACGTATATCTCAACTCCTACGCGGGACTTGACACGGGTGCGGCAAAGACACTTTATCTCATAACGACTGGAAGCACCGTAAATTCCCTTTACGAGTACGACTTCACCACGACAGCCGTAACGGAGCTTGTCACCAAATACGGTGTTATTACCTCGACCTATGCGGACAGACAGACGTTTCCTTTCGCGCTGTTCTATCTGTATCAGGGCAAATACTACTTCTACAAGAGCTACGACTCGTATGCGACCGCTATGGCAAATGCAATAACCTTCACGAAGTCGTCGGCAAGCAACCTGAAGCAGGAGGCCGTAATTCTTCAGCGCCGCGATTTCATCACGGAGACAGGCAAGGGCTTTCCTAACGGACTCTCTAACGTTTCCACGCTCGTTACAGTAGACCTTAACGGCTATCATCTCGGAGCGCACGGAAGCCTTGGAAATGCAGGCACCTGCAACTCTACCGACACAAGCGGCAATCCTGTAAAGACAAACGGTACTATCACCTATAAGAACGGTAAGATAACCGTAATCGGACATCCGTTGCTTTACGCGGCAAGTACGGGAACCTACACGGCAGGCTACGAGAAGTCGCTTACGATGAACTTCGATAACGTTGAGATAGGCTTCGGTGGGGCTAATACGGACCTGGCTCTGTTCGCCAGAGTCGCGTCCGAGCATACCTCGGCAAGAATGACGCACTATATGAATTTCACGGGCTGTGTTATTGACCTGTCAACCAACAAGTCGACTCACGCGAGCTACTTCGCGTTCAACGGCGTTTGCTCGTCAACGAGCGATTATACCGATATGCATATTGCGTTCGCGGGCTGTACGTTTAATGCGGCGGCCGCCACTGATTTCTCGACGAATCTCGGCACGGGTGACAGCGTAACCTTCAAGAACGCCGACGACGGAACACCCACCAGCTTCGTGCTTCAAAGCGGTGCCACAGCGCCTGCAAACACCTACTGCACTACGGGATACGGCTTCGCAAAAATCAGCGACGACGGAACGAACGCGACCTACAGGCTTCAGCGCACCGCGGCGGCAAGCGTGGACTTCACCGTAAAAACCAGCATTACGCTTGATTCCTCGCTTATCTTCAATATCTATATTCCCGACTCGGACGCGCTTAGGTCCGCGATGCTTGACGGCGTGACGATTGATTTTGACGCCCTTGAGCTGAAGGACGGCTACTTCATCGCAAGAGTACCTCTTGCGGCAAAGAACGCGGCAAGAGATATCAGCCTCAAGGTGACTCTTACCACCTCGGGCGGCGATATCACAGGCACCTACACCATGTCGATAGCGAGATACGCGAAAACGCTTATCGCCAAGAGCACCGCAAGTGCCGAAGAAAAGACTCTCGTACGCGACGTGCTTGCATACGTAAAGAGCGCGTACGCTTACTTCGGTACGGCAGGTCTTGGCGAGGAGCTTGCGCTTCTTAACGAGGTGCTTGGCTCTTACAGAAGCGAGTTCAGTAACGTGAGCGCGCAAAGCAGCACGGGCGCGGCACTTGCGGGCGCAACCTTCGTGCTTGACTCGACTCCCGCAGTGCGCTTCTATCTTCCTGAGGGTGCATCCGTAAGCAGCTACGCATTTAAGATGAGCGGCACGCCGGTATCCTACACCGTCGGCACGGAGGCTGCGGCAGGCGACTATTTCGGTCTTACCTACGTGGATATTTCACTCTTTGCATATAAGATGACCGATACCGTCGAGTGCTACGTTGACGCATCTCTTGCGGGCAGCTTCGGCATCGGCGCATACTACTCCTACGTATCTGGCACATCCTATACGGCAGCCGATAAAACAGCGCTTTGCGACCTCGTAGAGAAGTTTATAAGCTACTCAAAGTCAGCAAGAGCGTATAGAAACTCTCTCGCACAGTAAAGCTCACAAAGCCCGTATTTGCAAACATTGATTTGCATAACACGAGGTCAGTCTAACCTTAAGCAAGTTAGCCTGACCTTTTCATTTTACTGTATTCCGAAGAAAAATTATTTCTTGCCGAGCCGGCGGCGTCTTTCGTACAGCTGAGGATAAAACATTTCTTCGTTGTCCTGAGCTGTCGGAGTACGCCTTTTGCGTCTGTACTCGCCGGGGGTCGTTCCCGTTACCTGCTTGAAGGCGCGAAGAAAGCTTCGCTCACTCGCATAGCCACACCTCTCGGCAATATCCGCCATAGTCGCGTCGGTGCTGATAAGAAGATTCTTTGCTTCGTCGGCGCGAAAGGCGTTTATCAGGAAAAAGAGATTCATCTCCTCGACCTCAGCAAGGCAAAGCGACACGTACTTTGGCGAATAGCCGAGGTCATGACCTATTTTCCGAAGACTGATTTTCTCACTGTAATGCTCGCTGATATAAAGCAGTATTGCCGAGAGCGCCTTGTTATGCGGCTTTACCGTACAGGGCTCGGTACGTCTTAAGTACTCCTCGTATATTGCGAGAATAAGTGCGCGGAAGCGAAGAATATGCTCCTCGGAAAGCTCGAAGAACAGCTCCTTTGAATCGTAGGTCTTGTCCTCAATATAGTGAAGCAGCCCCTCCGAGGCAGAAAACGTGAAGGGCGCACGTCTTTCGCTAAGCACGCCGTCGGGCGCCAGATTTTTTATAAAATCGTTTGAGAATACGCACACCCACCGCTTTACGTATTCGGGGGTATAGAAGCCGTGCGACGAAAACGGCGGAATTATAGCAATATCTCCACCGCGCATCGTAGCGCTGACGCCGTCAACCGTAACGACGAGCTCGCCCTCCTTGACGTATACTATTTCGGGAAACTGATGAATATGCTCGGGAAACGTATATATTCCCTCAAGAAAGCCGCATCTCACCGAGGTTTTAGCCCCAAAATTCTTATGATGCACCTGCATTCGTCCTCACTCCTCAAAAACAAAAATATGGATATCTGTCACCTATTATAGCATTTTTAGTATTGATTAGTCAAGTGCGCACGTGATATAATTAGATAGGAACACTCCGATTATTTTCAAAATATTTGGAATATTCCGTTAAGCTATTATTTTGCGCGGTGCACTCCGCGCCTTTTTGAAAGGGGAAAAATATGAAAGGAAAACTGTTACTTCAGGTTCTTGCGGCAATATGCATCGTGGCGGCGCTCGCGTCGGTTTTCGCGGTAGCAATGTCTGCCTCGGGAACTATCGTAACCGTGGGCGAAATGACTGACATCAAGACTGATTTTGCCGACTACCTTGTTCAGGACACCGTACGCATAGAGGACGACGGATACGTCGGCGCTCTTCAGTACACCCTGTACTACGATTACGCTACTCACGGAAAGGCGAGAGGTGGCTTCGACTACACGAACGCCATCGTGTACGCAATCAACACGAATACCGAAAGAGTAGGTACGGACTCTAATAAGACTATTATCACGGATATGCTGAGCAAGGGCTACCTCGTCGTAGTAGTAGACTACCTCAACAATCCGCTTGCAACGGGACACGCGCTTGACGATTCCGCGCAGATGGCGTCGCAGCACGTAAAGTTCGGTCATTGGATTCAGGGCTCGGATAAGGTAAGTGCTGTTACCGACTGGGACCACAGATACTTCAAGACATACGTATGTCCCTCGGGCTACAACGTGCTTCTTGACCAGGTATTCTGGTCTATTGACAAGCACGCTGCCGACGGCACTCTTGAGAAGATTGTAGAGAACTGGAACACCGATTTCAAGGGCAAGAAGCCCGAAAACCTCGTAAAATGGGCGACGGGTGACACCACCGCAACGAGAAAGACGGTCGCAGATGCTGTCGACGGCTCTTCTCCCGTATGGTATAACGCGAGCGGCGCGGTGGATACAAACGGTCTTTACACTAAGGTCAAGTACACCGTGGCAAGCACGATTACCGACTGTGTAAATCCCGACGGCTCGGCTCTAGATATGGACCTTAAGATGAATATCGTGTATCCCACGAATCCCGAAAAAGAGGTTCCCGTTCTCTCGGTAAGCTGCTGTTGGGGCTACCCCACCGTTACGGAGCAGTGCTACACCGACCTTTGTTCACATCACACGGGCTCACTCTTCCGCGGATACGCAGGAGCGGTTTACGAGTATCTCTGGCATCCTATGGCGGCTGACGATTCCTACGGCTATTACGACGGAAACCGCCAGGGTAATAACGATCTCGTTACGGTCACCGACGACCATATGAACTACTCCATACATCTTTATAACGATAAGCTCGTAAACACAGCCTCGCAGAGATATCTGCGCTACCTTGCGCTCTCGCAGGGCTCGACCTATAAGTTTGACCTTGACAAGTTCTCCTGCATAGGTCTTTCAAAGGGCGGGTGGTTTACCTTCCTCGGTGACTCAGAGCTTCAGACGGGACTCGTAAATTCGGGTGACTACTCCGACCTCGACGCAATGGAATCGGCAATCGACGAGGCTCTTGCGGCATTCACTCCCAGAAGACAGTTTGACGGTCATCACGGTGAGACCCGCTATCAGGCAGGCAAGACCGCTAAAATCGAGGGCGGCGCCTACGTCGGTGCTGACGCTATCGACGGCGGTGAGAAGCAGCCCTGGCTCACCTATAACGGTGAGGAAATAATTTCGGGCGTACAGCTCACCTACGCATCAAACGGCTCGCAGGAGGAGGATATCGCGGCAGGTCACTCGCCTATGTTCATTGCGGCGCATATGAACGACGAGTACAACGCTGCGTACGGCTCGGCAAACGCATCTCTGCTCGCCTCTGTATCAATGGATATCCCTCTCGTATACTTCGAGGTCGACCAGCTTCACGAGTTTGCCTACACTCCCGATATGTTCTATAAGGTAGAAACCTACGACGCATTCTTTGACTTCGCGGGCTTCTATCTCAAGGGTGAGCCTGTAAAGGTATTCTACACCGACCCCTACAAGAACGACGGTAGAATAAGCATTACCGACAAAATAGAAATTCTCTTCTCAGGCGAGGTTGACCGCGCCGAGATTGAGAAAATTACCGTAAGCGACGGTGAGAACACCCTCACGGGAACGTGGGAATACACCTGGGGCGGAACCAAGTGGATATTCTCCCCCGACAAGATGGCGGGAGGCACCGAGTACACCATAACAGTTCCCCAAGACCTTAAGGGCGTAAACGGCGTCGCTATGGGAGAGGCTTACACCTCAAGCTTCACAACCGAGGACGACTCGGCAACCGACCTTACCGCGACCGCAGGCACCGTCGGCACCTACTACACCATAACCGCACCGACCTCTATGCCCGTCGGCAAGGATACTCTCGTATTCCGCTTTGCCGTAACGAACGACGCGGCAAACGTAGCCGAGCTTTACTCAGTTGCTGACACCAGCGCCACCACGGGAACTCTTATCGGCAAGGTAAATCTCAAGGGCGCGGGTATCTACGAGATAGATATCACCAAGTTCGCACTTGATAACGCGGGACAGACTGCAACCCTTCTTCTTAAGGCAGGCAAGAATGCAGGTACGACTCTCGTCAAGGAAAGTGACTTCTCTACCCTTACTGACGTATCAACGAAATCTCAGGCTCCTCACGAGCTTATAATGGTTGACGCCAGCGGAAATAAGGTTACCGAGGGCGGCGACAGCGTAGTATCGGTTTACGTAAACCCCAGAGCCTACTACGCGGGTGACGTCAACTACGAGAACGTGACGGGTATTCTTAATCTTAACAATATAATCGGCGGGGGCAAGGTAACCGACGCGGACTACGGCAGACGCTTTACTATAAAGCTTAAATTCTTCGACACCGAGTCGCGCACGCTCCAGATAAGAATGAGCCATATGACGAACGCCACCCTCGGCGTTATGGACGAGTGGGCTCCCTATCACAACGTAAGAACGACCGCAGGTCAGTGGCAGGAATACGAGTTTACCTACGTGGTATACGACACCGAGTACGGTATCGGCTCTAACGTCGTAAAGACTCTTTACCTGAACCTCTCCCCCAGCGGTGACACGAACGCGCCTATCTACGTATCTCACCTCACAGTAAACGAAATCGTAACCGATATGACGGTGACGAATGCGCAGGTTGCGGCAAAGGCGCTCGGCACGGCAGGCTATAAGGCTCCTACCGACGCGGTAAACCCCTTCTCGGTTTTGAGCGGCACGACTCTCGTATCCAGCCACGCAACCTGGAAGGCAGCGCTCGACGCTATGGCAAACGGCTATACCGTAAGGCTTAACTCGGATTACACTCTTACCGACGGTGACCTCTACTCGGATTTCGCTACGAAGGCAACGAGCTATGAGATTGACCTTAACGGCTACACCGTAAGATGCGAAAACACAAAAAATTCGCTTCTCTGGCTCAAGACCACCTCCGTGGCAATTGCAAAGAATCAGATAGTTATCAAGAACGGCGGAATCGTGCTTTCCGACAGACCTCTTATTTCCTACGAGGATTCCACCTCGGCAGGCGCGGGCAAGGAATACGCGGTAACGCTCACCGACGTCAAAATTACCCTTGGTAAGCGCGCCATGGCAACCGAGCTTATTTCGGCAAGCTCGATAACCTCAGGCGCTGACGTTAAGGTTACGGTAAATCTTAACGGCTGTGATATCAATCTCGGTGACGAGGACGACAGAGCAAAGGTTATGCTCACTCTTCTTCCCGCGGGCAATGGCAGCCTTGGACTCTCTTACAGCTTAACGGGCGGAAGCTTCAGCTTCACGCATCCCAGATGGATAACCGTGCTCGGTAAGTCGAATATTGCAGAGTTCATTCTCGACGGCAGCGGTAACCATACCAAGCTTTACCTTCCTGCGGCATACGAGCCCTCTACCAAAATATCCTACCTCATTGAGGACGGCTTTGCCGCATACGTTATGGAAAGCACCACCGCGGGCGTTACTCAGTACAAGCTGCAAAAGGCTAGCAACTCCACCCGCTACGGTATAATTCCCGAGCAGTATATGGACGCCTCGGCTTATCCCTTTGCGGTATTCAAGGAAGGAAGCTTTGTCGGTGCGTACGCGCTCTGGAAAGACGCCACGATTGCATGGCAGGATGCGGTAAAGGGTACGGCTAACCTCACGAGCGAATCTCAGCTTCTTCTTCGCGCCAACTACACTAATACCAACGAGGGCGTTCCCGCAGTAATCAACTCCGCAACGAATCTTCTTTTTGACCTCGGTGGCTTTACCTTTACTAACGAGTACACGGGTCTTGACCTCTCCGCGCATTATGACAGCGCTCCCTACACGACTAAGATAAAGGTAGTAAACGGCAATATCGATTGCGGTATGATTGCCTTCCTCGACGGTCAGCTCTCAAGCGCGACGTCAAACGGCGAGAAGAGATACGAGGTTACCTTTGACAGAATCAATTTCGGCATTTCGGACAGCGCGGCAGGCACGGGTGAGTTCTGGGGCGATATGCTCTATACTCCCTGGAATAACGTTGCCAGCACCTGCGGAACCCGTGCGGTAGTGAGCTTCAACGACTGCGTAATCGATACTACGAATTACGCAAGAAGCGGCAATATGAACGTCTTCAGACCGAGTGACGCCAACGGCGTGCTTAACGCCGAGATTAAGATAAACGGCGGTGAGCTTCGTATGGCGGACGTATCGAAGATAACCTTCTTCAGCGGTGACGTAAACGACTCTATCGTAATGGGACGCGGCTCGGACGGCGAGCTTACCACGCTCACCGTAAGCGGCTCGCACACGGCAATGACCGACACGTTTATGACTACCGACGGTAAGATGATGCACTTCACTCTGAAGTCAGGCTCTACCACCGAGTATGAGCTTACCGTAAACGAGAGCGCGACCGACTACGGAATTATTCCCGACGCATACAAGGATACTACGGCTTATCCCTTCGCGGTATTCAGAAACGGACAGTTCGTCGGTGCGTACGCTTCGTTCGGAATCGACGGGGCCGACAGCGCTCTCCACGTAGCGAAGGAGGCAGGCTCGGTAATACTTCTTCGCCGCGATTTCACCTATAGCGGCGACCGCTACAATAACCTCAGCCAGAGCTACGACGTTACGATAGACCTTGGCGGATACACCTTCACCTCTACTGACGGTGAGATGTTCCGTATGCAGAAAAAGACTGCAAACGATACCAAGCTTACCCTGAAAAACGGTAAGATAGTGCTTGGAGCAGAGTCCTTCGCGACTCTCGACACCTGGGATCCCTCGACGGGAGGCTGGGAGGCCTACCCCGGCGGCAACGGCTACACCGTCGTTATCAGCGACGTTGACTTCAGCCTTGCCTCGGGCGCGACGCTTTCGTCCGTATTTACGAGAAACGCGTTTGACCTGACAAACGACCCCGATCAGTACGCAAGCTTTGAGCTTATAAACTGCGGTATAGACCTCACTAACGCAAAGGACAGCAGCGTTGTGCTCTTCGACACCACGGCTACGCTTTGCAAGACCACCGCGACGATAAGAGGCGGTAGTCTTAAGGCTGGCTTCGCTCCCACGCTCAGCAGCGCGACCGCAGGCCACTCCGAGTCGGAAGTAATATTCTCGGCTGACGGCAACGGTAAATATTCATCTCTCGTCTACCCCTCGGCATCGGGCTTTATCACCTCGACCTACCCCTCTGGCACGGGTGACAGATACTTCGTCAAGACGGGAGTCGACGGTGACAGTAACGTATTTACTCTCACGAGCCTTACTACTCCCTACGGTACGGTTCCTCACACGAAGGTAACCGAGACGCCCGAAAAGTATCTCTCGGCGTACGATTATCCCTTCTTCGTATTCCTGGGTGATGAAATCAAGTTTGCGGATAACTCCTGGTCGCTTGCTACGGCTCACGTCAAGGATCTTCTCTACGGCTCAAATTCGAGCTATGCGAACCGCAAGGCGTATATCGTTATGCGTCGCGATTATACCGACGGTACGGGTGACGGAACTACCGATTTCATATTCAGATACAGCGCCGAGCTTACTATCGACCTCGGTGGCTATACCTACACCTGTCAGAACAAGTACCTCCTCGATATTAACGAGAACAATAATGAGTTCAATCAGGTATCCACGATAAATATCAAGAACGGAAGCCTCGTTCTGGGACGCGCAAATCCCCTTATCTGTATCAACCACCAGAACGGTCTTACCACGAGCTGTAAGCTTAATCTTAACTTCGAGGATATTAAGATAAAGGATAGCGTAGGTACGTCAAGCAATATCATCATCGCGTGCTGGGACGACGGTGTGGGCGGTAATATAGACGCGACCGTTATTCTTAAGGACTGTGAGATAGATTTAAGAGGAACTAAGGCAAGCTCCACGCTCTTCAATTGCGGAAGCAGCAAGTCCAACACCAAGGTGACCGTAATTATCAAGGGCGGAAGCATTATCACGGGCGACGTCTCGACGAGCAAGCTCGCAAATCTTGGCGATGAGGACGCGCTTCTCGTGGGCAAGGGCTCGGACGGCAAGTACCCCGTGCTTATCCAGTCTGCCACGGCGGCGTTCCCAAGCCTTTCCTTCCTCACCGATGAGGACGGCGGCGTATCCTTCACTGAGGGTACTCTCTCGGGCACGAATTACGTCTACGCACTTATTGAGGATATAAAGACGGACTACGGCTTTATCCCCGCAAAGTATTCCTCGGCAGAGGCTTATCCCTTCGCGGTATTCAAGAACGGCGTATTCGTCGGCGCGTACGCGTCGTTCGGACTTGACAATGCAGACAGCGCGCTGTCAAGATCTAAGGACGCAGGCTCGGTTATCCTGCTCCGACGCAGCTTCACCTACGCAAGCAGCGAGGCAAACTATAACAATCTCAGCCAGACGCGTGACAATACGGTATTCGACCTCGGCGGCTTCGTCTTTACTTCGGACAGAGTAGTGTTCCGCGCTCAGAAGAAGACCGCGTACGATACGGTTATCACGGTGAAGAACGGAAGCTTCGTTCTCGGCACTCACCTTATTGAGTTCTCGACCTGGGACGGTGGCGGATACACCGGCGGCAACGGCTTTACCTTCAACCTCGAAAACGTCACCGTGAGCCTCAAGTCGGGCGCTAATACGGAAAACGTTATCTGCAAATCCTCGGTTGGAAGCAGCGTTGATATGTTCGCAAGATTAAACCTCACGAGTTGCACCGTTGACGTGACGGGAAGCTCACTTGACTCGGTAACGCTCTTCAAGACTGAGGACGCAAATAACACCGTTGACGTAAAGCTTCTCGGTGGAGCTATCGTCGCGGATACGGACTTCGTAATCGTTGATAACGGCTCTGACACCGACGGCAGCCTTACCTTCTCGTCATATAGCGGCGCGTATACGACGCTCGTGCTTGATAAGACGGTAGCTTTCACCTCGCCTACGTTTGCGGCGGTATCGGGTCAGGACACGGTTGACGCAAAATTCACCGTATCTGAAACGGGCAATGACACCGTTACCTACAAGCTTACCGACGCGTGGGTAATAGGCTTCAAGCCGCTTTCGAATATCACTATCGCAAGCGACCTTATTCACAATATCTACGTCGAGAAGAACAGCCTTATAAGCTTCTTCAGCATAAACGGCAGAGAATACACGGGCGGCACGCTTTCCGTCCTCGCTACCGAGGATATAGGCACCAAGACCTACTACAAGGTTTCAGTACCGATGAACGCGAGAAACGCACTTGAGGATATCAACCTTGTCACAGGACTTACCAACCTTGACGGCAGCGCTTACTCGGGCAACAGCTTTACCTTGAATCTTACGGGATACGCAAGTAAGGCTCTTCTGGGTGAGGTCAGCGACGAGGAAAGAACGCTTATGCTTGATATGCTCTCGTATGCTAGGGCTGCGTATGCGTACTTTGAAATCGAAAACGCTGCGGCAATTTCTGCAATTGACGCGCTTCTCGGCGACGGCTACGATGCGGCAAACGCCCCCGCATTCGCTACCGAGGCGGCAAAGCCTGCCGACGGACAGGGCATGCAGGGCGCGACGCTCAAGCTTGACACCATTCCCTCTATAAGATTCTATCTTACCGACGGAATTACCGCGACTATGGTTACCTTTAACCAGAACGGAAAGAATCTTGAGAAGAGAGTAGGCAGGGACAACGTAGGCGCATACGTTGAGGCAACGCTTCACGCATACGGAATGTGCGATACCGTAAGCTACTCGATAAGCAGCAAGGGTCTTTCGGGCTCGTTCAACGTCAAGGCATACTACGACTGGGTTAAGACCGCTGAGGCAACTAAGAACGACGCGGCACTCATCACTCTAGTGGAAAGACTTGCTAAGTATTCCGAAAGCGCAAAAGCATACAAGGCAGCGCAGAATTAATTTTCCCTAGTAAAAACCGACTGCACCGTACCAATTTGGTACGGTGCAGTTTTCTTTTTGATGTAATTCTCTCTTTTTATTATTTATCACGCCTTGCCTGCATAGCATACTGCTTAGGACTCAGTCCGACGTGGTTACGGAAGGTACGGGAAAAGTTGCTCCAGTTTTCAAAGCCCGTTTTTTCGCAAACCTCGGTTACGGACATGCCCTGCGTCAAAAGCGATTTTGCCACGTTCAGACGAAAATTCAGAAAATACTGTGCCGTCGTAAGACCGGTTATGCTCTTGAAGCTGCTGCACAGCGTTCTTTTGTCAATGCCCGTAAGCCTTGCAAGCTCATCACTGGTGATTTTTCTTGAAACGTTTTCCTGAATATACTGTATCGCCTCGTAAACGGATGAGTAGCCGTTTGCATTTTCGGCCACGCTCAACGAATGCTTTTTGATATATATATCGTTAATCGTGATCAGAAACTGCGCAAGAGAGAGCTTAGTTTTTTCAAGTCGCATATGTGCATCACGCTTGCGGTATATTCTACGGAGCTCCTCACACATTTCGCGTATTTTTTCACTCTCCGCATCCGTCAGTAGAAGCAAATTCGGCTTGTCCGAGCTTCTTGCGAAAAAGCAACGCAAAAGCTTATGCACCAGCGGCTCAAGCTCACTCAGGAATTCTCGCTTGAAAAGCACTACCCATCTGCGATAGCTCTCGCTCCCCGTGTACCTTATTCTGTGAAGGTCCATCGTGTTAAAAAGTAAAAGCGAGCCGTATGGCACGGAATAACAGTCCTCGTTGCTGTCAAGCTCTATCCCCTCGCACATTATAAGCACCATTTCGTACGCATCGTGTATGTGCAGATCCCGTTTAGGTGACTGAGGGGATTCGGCGTAATTAGCCGAAAACTGATTGGGTAAGTCGACGAATTTAGCGTGAAGAGATTTATTTTTCATAGATTCTCCTTGTAAGCGATTGCACAAAACGCAAAGAAAATAGTATACAAACGCAAAGAAATGAAGCTCTGCATGTATTATAATGAAGATAGAGATGCGCTATGCTATCCGTATTATAATAAATTTGAATTAAAATGTCAATATTGGGGAGAATTTTTATGAAGCTGTCAAAATACACGCTGAATTTATTGAATGACATCGAAAACCGTATATCCGATGAGGTTGAGGAGGATTATTTAAAGCAATGGAGGGCGTTCTGGAACGGCGAGCATCAGGATATAATATTCGCGCCAAAACGCAAAGAAATTTCCCTTCCGGCCACCGAGGTTAAGCCCATTAATATAAACGATGCGCTTACCGATTACGAGCTTATGCTCGACTCGGAGCTTGAGCGTGTCAGCAGGGTGCTGAAAAGCGGAAAGGGCGCGCTTGCCATACGCGCGAATTACGGCACCGGTATTATTCCGTCGCTTTTCGGAGCGGAAATATTCACCATGCCGAGAGAACAGAATACTCTACCGACGGCAATTCCCCTCGGCAGCGTCGACGCAATCCGCAGGATAGTCGACTCGGGTGTCCCCTCCCTCGATGCAGGCTTCGGCAAGCAGGTTTTTGAATTCGGAGAAGCGTGCCTTGAAATATTTAAGGATTATCCGAAAATATCAAAATACCTCTATACCTACCACCCCGACACGCAGGGCCCGCTTGACGTAGCGGAGCTTTTGTGGGGCTCTGAAATATTCTATGCGTTTTACGATACCCCCGAGCTTATACACGGGCTTATGAACGTAGTTACGGAAACCTACAAGGCCTTTCTTGACAAGTGGTTCAGGCTTTATCCCAACAAAGACGGGCTTAACGTACACTGGGACTTTTTTATGAAGGGCAGCATCTGCATCCGCAACGACAGCGCAATGAATCTGTCACCCGAGCTTTACGAGGAATTTGCCTTCAGGTATGACAATCATCTGCTGAATTACTTTGACGGCGGAATACTCCATTTTTGCGGAAGAGGCGACCATTACATAGATATAACCGCTACGGCACAAAAGCTTTACGGCGTTAACCTTTCACAGCCGCATCTTAACGATATGGATAAGATCTACGCGGCTACCGTAGGACGCGGGAAGAAAATTCTGGCGCTCGCAGACTCCGCCTGCGACGAATACAGAAAGCGCCCCGACGCCGTTCGCAGTATGATTTATTGCGGAAGAAAATCGAGCGTACAAAACCACTCGGTAAAAATATAAATATTAACGAAAGAGGTAAAACAGTATGATATTGCAGCAGATTTCGGAAAAGCTCCAGCAGGGAAATGCAAATGCCGTAAAGGAGCTTGTAAGACAGGCGCTTGACAGCGGAATAGACGCAACGACCGTCCTTAGTGACGGACTTATGGCAGGCATGGACGTTATAGGAAAGAAATTCAAGGAAAATCAGATTTTCGTTCCTCAGGTTCTTATGGCAGCCAGAGCGATGAATCAGGGTGCGGAGCTTTTAAAGGCTTCCCTCGGCGAGAGCGGAGCGGTCTCTGTCGGCAGAGTTTGTCTTGGCACGGTGTTCGGTGATTTACACGATATAGGAAAGAATCTGGTTAAAATGATGCTTGAGGCTAAGGGCTTTGAGGTTATAGATCTCGGTGTCAACGTTGCGCCAAAGGCCTTTATAGATACCGTCATAGAAAAGGATTGCCAGATAATATGTGCGTCCGCCCTTCTCTCTACCACTATGCCTGTGATGGCTGAAATAGTAAAGGCGGCAGAGGCGGCAGGCATACGCGACAAGGTTAAAATTATGATAGGCGGCGCGCCTGTGACTGAAGCGTTCTGCAAGCAGATCGGGGCAGACGTATATTCTCCCGATGCGACAAGCTGTGCCGAAAGTGCGCTTGCCCTGGTAAAATAAATTACGATTGGAGTATAAATATGAATGCTGTTATAGAAAGAATGCTGATTGAGCGAAGGAACAGAGCTCTTCCGATACTCTCGTTTCCCTCCGTTCAGTTTCTTGGAACAAGCGTTAAGGAGCTTTGCTCCGACAGTGAAAAGCAGGCACAGGGTATGAAGCTCGTCGCCGACAGATGCGACTCAATGGCGTCTGTCAGCTATATGGACCTCTCCGTTGAGGCTGAGTGCTTTGGCGCAACGATTATGTTTTCAGCTGACGAGGTGCCATCGGTAATCGGAAAGCTTATAAACGGTGCCGATGACGCAAACGCTCTTCGCGTGCCAGAGGTAGGAAGCGCAAGAAGCGGCGTTTACGTAAACGCAATAAAGCGAGCTAAGGAGCTTATAACCGACCGACCCGTTCTTGCGGGTATGATAGGTCCGCTTTCACTTACAGCAAGGCTTTTTGACGTTACCGACGTTATGATTGCTTGCTTTGAGAATCCGGACGCAGTACACACCGTGCTTAAAAAGGCTACCGAATTTCTTATAGAATACGGCAGGGCGTTTCGCTCGGCCGGTGCGGACGGCGTGGTGATTGCAGAGCCTGTCGCAGGTCTGTTCGACCCGTTATCGTGCGAGGAGTTTTCCTCAAGGTACGTTTCTATGCTGGCAGCCGCACTCCAGGACGATAGCTTTGCATTAGTATATCATAATTGCGGAGCAAGCGTAAACGCATCCATCGATTCAATTCTCAGAACGGGCTGCGCGGCGTATCATTTCGGAAATGCGGTAGATATAGTTACCATTCTTAAGAGTGCACCGGACGATACCGTAATTATGGGTAACGTCGACCCCGTAGGTATCCTGAAGGACGGAGCGCCACAGGTGGTTTATGACAAAGCTCTCGAGCTCTTGACCGAGTGCAGAAGCTTTAAGAATTTCGTTATATCAACAGGATGTGACGTACCTCCCACGGCGCCGTGGGAAAATATTGACAGCTTCTTTGCTGCTGTAAGGGATTTTTACAATGCCTGAATCACAGGAATTTGTAAAAGCTCTGATAAACGGTAAAGAAATAAGCGCCAGGATAGGAGCTCCCATTGGACAGTATCTTGGCGCTGAGTTTCCCTGCGGCGGTATCGGAAAATGCGGAAAGTGCAGGATAATAGCCGACGGGGAGGTTTCACCCCTGACGGATACGGAGCGCGCTCTGCTGACAGACAGCGATATAGCCTCGGGTGTAAGACTTGCCTGCTCTGCCAAAATTTCAGGAAGCTGCAGAGTGAAAACCCTTTTCAATACCGGCGATATTGCAAATAAAGCTTCACATAACAAGGATTTTATTGTAACGGAAGGAATTTTCAAGGCTCACGCAATCAAGCCTGCATTCCAAGAATACGGCGTTGCAATTGACATCGGAACGACTACGGTCGCCGCAAGGCTGTATTCGGGGGACGGCACCCTTCTCGCCACGAGCTGTGAGATAAATCCTCAGGTAGCCCTTGGCGCTGACGTTATATCACGCATTTGCGCGGCACTCGACGGTGAGCTTGATAAGCTCACTCGCGCAATCGTCGGATGCATTGATGAAATTATAGCGGATATGTGTGCGCGAGCGGGAGTCAATTGCGGAAGCATCGACGGAATGGTCATCACCGGCAACACGGCTATGCTTCATCTGTTGACCTCTACTATGCCTCGCGGAATCGCTACGGCACCCTTTATTCCCGACAGGAGCTTCGGTGAAGCACTCAAAGCCGAGCAAATAGGACTTAACTCGGTAACCGCGGATACCGAAGTATATCTTCCGCCCTGTATTGCGGCATTCGTCGGAGCGGACGCCGCGTGCGCCATTCTCGCGACGGAGCTGTGCCGCGACGGGCAAACCCGTCTGCTAGTTGACGTAGGAACTAACGGCGAAATCTGCCTTAATCACAACGGCAGGCTTTACGTTGCCTCAGCAGCGGCAGGACCCGCCTTTGAGGGTGTTGGAATTACTCACGGCATGCGAGCTACTGACGGTGCGATATGTGAGTCGCGCGTCACGGATGGCGCTCTCGTGACTCGCGTCGTAGGTGGCGGCAAGGCACTCGGAATCTGCGGAAGCGGTCTTATCGATATTGCGGCGTCGCTGCTTGAGCTTGGTATGATTGACGAAAGCGGAGCCATGAAGCACGGCAGCGCCGAGATAAGCGACGGGGTACGGCTGACGCCCCAGGACGTAAGAATGCTTCAAATGGCTAAGGGCGCAATTTGTGCAGCCATTCAAACCGTTTTGGATAGCGCCGGAATCAAGGCTCCCGTCGATACTCTTCTTGCCGGTGGCTTTGGGAAATTTATTAACGTAGAGAATGCTAAAAAAATCGGTATGCTTCCACGAAGTGCCGTAGGAAGCGTTACGGCGATTGGAAATGCTGCTCTTGACGGAGCAACGGTGCTACTGCTGGACACGGGTGCAAGAGCAGGGCTTCTTAAGCTGACTGCAGCGGCGCAGACGGTTGACCTCGCGTCGAGCCAAAGCTTTTTTGAGCATTATATAGATTCTATGGCATTTTAAACGGCATTAAGTCGAAGCACCCCGACGGTATATGAAGAAAGATTGGCACAATGCCTTCTTACATATTTTTTTAAGAAAGGATATCCCATTATGAAAAACAACAGGCATAAGCTTTTAGTCCTTATCACAGTGATGCTCGTAGCATGCCTTACGGCTACTGTGTTCGGAATTGCGACGGCCGCTGCTTCGAGCGAGCCTATCACGAGCGCGGAATTGACGGCAGGGCGCACATTCACCGACGGCGAGGGCATTCAGCTTGGTAAGAATCTCAATGAAATGCCGCGAACCTACGAGGCGGTAGTATACGTGCCGCAGGACGTGACGCAAAAGGGCGCTATAATATCAAATTACTACCCTCTCGGCGATACGCCTCACATTGACTTTTCGATAGGAATCGGCGGTACGAACAGCGAGGCAAGACCTATGCTTGACATCACCGACACCAACAACAACCGCACCCGAGTCGAATTCAGGCAGGATATCCGCGGCGACGAGTGGATACACGTAGTTATTACGCACGAATCCAATCCAAGCGGTGACGTCTACGCCTGCTATATCAACGGTGAGGCGGTAAGCGGCTGCAATATAAGCTACTGGGTTGACGGTACTAAAGACTCCGAGGCTAATATCGCCTACGGAGAGCTCGATATGTCCAAGATGGAGCAAAGCTCCTCCTTATATTTAGGTCAGGCGTACGCGTACAGCTCGGCAACCGAGCTCGGTGCTGCCGATTCATATAACGACGGTGCAGAATACGAGCCCACCAACTTCAAGGGAAGAATAAAGAACGTCGCGCTTTATTCGGAGGTGCTGTCCGCCGAAGAAATCACGGCGAGCTACGAATCAGGCATCGACACCGAGAGCGAAAGCATTATTCTTTGCTACGATCTTACCTCGACCGAGACCTCGGGCGAGACCGTAAGCGGATACATAACCGATGCGTCGGGCAACGGCTACGATACCGTTCCTCTCTATCACGAAAGAACCGAGGCACTCGATTCGGAGGACTACGATTATTCCTTCGCTATAGTCGGCGATACTCAGTTTTTAGTTGACTGGGACCTCAGAAACGACACCTCTTATACCTCGGATATTTACGACTGGATAATAGCCAACAAGGACGCGAAGAAGATAGCGCGCGTTCTCGGAGTCGGAGATATCGTCGAGTCCGGAAGACTTGACTCCGGCGTTACCGACGAGACTCAGCGCGCTTATGCCCAACAGCAATGGGAATACGCTGTAGAGCAGTTTGCAAAGCTTGAGAAGGCGTCAATTCCCTATACGATCACCTGGGGCTACAATCACGACGGCTATGAGGGTGAAGAGTTTACGACCTATTTCGCAAACCGCGCGAATTTTACAAGCTCCGACATCGGATATTACTTCGGCGATAGTGAGAGCGCAGACTATAGCAAGCGCCTCGCGAACTACTACCAGCGCTTTGAGGTATCCGGCGTCAAGTATATGGTAATGTGCATCGAATACCGTCCCGACGACGCGGTCTTAAGCTGGGCGGATACGGTAATCAAGGCAAATACCGACAGCAGAGTTATAATAAACACCCACTACTTCCTCGATCAGTGGGGAAATATCTCGCAGGAATACGACGAGATACAGAAGAAGTGGGATACTCTTGCGAATGAGAACGAGAACGTGGAGATGATACTCTGCGGTCATATAGCAAGACAAAACAACATAGTCAGGGCATACACCGTAGCGAAGTCCGGACAGACCGTAGCACAGTTCCTCATCGATCCTCAGCAGATGGACAGATTTTACGGCTACGGTGATACGGGTGTCGTTGCGATGTTCTATTTCTCAAACGGCGGAGAGGACGTAAGAGTGGAGTTCATCTCCACGTCAAAGACGATGCGCGCTCTCGAACAGGATTCTGAGGCGCAGGACATTCTCTACGGCCACAAAAACACCTTTGAGTTCAACTCCCTTGGAGAAAAAGCGCCTGCGGGCAGCCACGGCGAGATTGATATTTATATCATAGCAGGTCAGTCGAACGCGGTAGGCTACGGCAGAGGTGAGCTTTCGGTAGACGACGACAGATTTACCGACGGATTTGAGAACGTACTGTACTTCGGCGATCACGAATACTACGGAAATCAGGATATCGACGGCTTTATTCCCGTAAAAATAGGTCTTGGTCAGGGCAATAACCGCTCGGGCGCGGAGATAGGTATCGCCTATAAGCTTGACGGAAACGGCAGAACCACGGTAGTTATCAAGTGCGCGCAGGGCGGGACTCCCATCTATCCCATCGAGGACAATACCACTCTTGAAAAATACGGCTCCTGGACTCCCCCGTCATTTATCGAAAAATATCCTGATCTTGTCACTCACGAAATGGTAGGCTATCTCTACACGCGCCTTATCAATACGCTTACCGAGGGAATAGGCTCGCTCGAAAACGACGGATATATCCCTAAAATAAAGGGTATCCTCTGGATGCAGGGCGAGGCGGAGACAAGCAGGGACTACGCAGCGGAGGCGTACGCAGAGCTGCTTAGCGGTCTTATCGGAGATCTGCGCGGCGACCTTACCGAGATCAGCGGCTCGGATTGCTCGGCGACTCCCTTCGTCATTGGTAAGATAAAGAGCAACCACATAAACGTTCCCGCATACGTTGACACGGTAAACGCGGCTCAGACCGAGGTTGCCGATACTCTTGCGAAGGTGTACGTTCTCGATACCGCGGGGCTTGAGCAGCAGGACAGCTGGCACTACGTCGCGGAGTCGCAGAGAATTATCGGTGAAAAATTCGTCGATACGGTCGCCTCGGCAAACGGTATCTATACCACTCCCTACGGCAATATTCCCGAGAATGATTACTCCCCCGCAAGCAAGCCTCTCGCAGTATTCTCCGAGGGTGAATACCTTAGCTCGTTTGATTCCTTTGCCAACGCTCTTGCGTATATCAAGGACACGGTAGGTCTCAGCGGTGCCGCCGCGTCGAAAACCGCGGAGCTCGTGCTTCTCGCCGACCACACGGCGTCAACCTATTGGAATACCAGCCAGATGGGAGGCACTCTCGTTATTGACCTCAACGGCTATACGTTAAGCGGAGCGGACAGCGCCGTTATAATCAACGGCGCCGGAAAACCCTACACCTCAGGCAAGATGTGTGATACTGCCGTTATATTTAAAAACGGTTATATAAGCGTAATGGGCAAGAGTATTTGCGACTTCAGCGTACCTTCAAATTCCGCAGGCGAAAAGACCTTCTCCGTAACCTTCGAGAATATAGGCTTCAGCTTCCGCGAGGGCGCAACCGTCAAAAATCTCACGGTGGGCGTAGCGACGAGTGCGGGCAGCTATAATATGAAGGTGGATATTACCTTCAACGGCTGTACCTTTGACCTTTCCGCTAATGCGCCGAGCAGCGCTAAGCTCTTCTCCCTTGGTAATTCAGAGATTGTAAGCACGGTTAAAATAAACGGCGGTAAGATAATCAAGGCTACGTGCGAAAGCGGTTCTCTCTACTCCGTAGATGCCTCCGATACAGTTACGTTCGGCAAGTATAACGGCAAGTATACCGAGCTTGAGCTGCCTACGGGCGTCACTCCCGCAGCAGAGCAGTTCGTAGGCTATAACGGCTACAGCGGTAAGCTTATGTTTGCAAAATCCGCGACGCTTACCGATACCGACGTCTACACTCTTACGGAGATCACCACCAAATACGGAGATATTCCCACCGCATATCTTTCGACAGAGGCGTACCCCTTCGTCGTATTCGTATTTAAAGGCGACACCCTTGACGAAGAAACAAGCATAAAGGGCTTCGCTTCACTCCACGGAAACAACCTGGCGATTGACTATGCGAAGAACGCCTTAAGGAATAACGTTTACGACGAGGACGGCTACGACGGACAGTACAGCGCGGTTATCCTTATGAGACGCGATTATACAATAGGAGCCTCCGAGGCGTACTACAACCACGGTCAGATAAGAGGCGTCGTCACCTACGACCTCGGCGGATATACTCTCTCTCAGTCGAGCGAATCGGACGCAAAGTCCATTTTGTACGTCCAAACCAAGCCCTACACGAACTACGATGTGAACGAAATATCACCCTCCTTTATTGAAATAATAAACGGAAGCATGGTAACCTACTCGCAGCCTATAATGGACCTGAGGTCTACCGCAAGCACTAATGAAAATTATACAATCAGCGATAAGGTTTTCGGTATTACCTTTAAAAACGTCAGCTTCTCTCTTGGAGAGACCGCTACCGTAACCAGTCTTATGCTCACCTATTCGAGCAGCCTCAGTGGCACGACTCAGGATCCGAATCCTATGGCAAATTACGATATTTCCTTCGAGGATTGCCATATAGACCTGTTCCAGAACGTAAAAACAGGCAGCTTCACGCTCTTCAACCTATCACCCACGGTTAAAAACGCAGTATCGGTAGATGTAAAATTCTACGGCGGTACTCTCAGGGGCAGAGAGTGGGACGGCTCGGGCTCGGGCTGCAATATCAAGGTTACACGTACGGAGGCGACGAACAGCTCGACCTTCTCGTTTGAAAAATCAAAGACTACGGGAGATTACTTCAATCTTCTTCTGACTCCCGGCGCAGACGTTCCGTCGACCGACAACGTATTCTATACCTCACTTGGCAAGGAGCTTACCTTCGCGCTTGCTGACTCTACGGGAATCTCCAGCGTATACGAGCTTGGCGAAAGCACGGTCACCGAATACGGCAATATCCCCTACTACGCGGGTAGCGCCGAGGACTATCCCTTCGCGCTGTTCGTTTACGCGCAGGGGTCGGATACCGCCGATTATATAGGAGTGTACGCCGAGCTGCTCGGAAACACCGACGGTGTGTTCAACGTCGCAAAGAACTCGCTCAAGGAAAACGAGTGGAATGACGGCTACGAGGGGCAGATACTCGCAGTAATAGTTCAAAGACGCGACTACACTCTTAAAGAGAGTGAGAGCAATTCCAATTTCGCACAGATACGCGGAGAGATAATCTACGATCTTTGCGGATATACGCTCTCTCAATATTCGTCATCCTCGGCTAACGCACTGTTCGGAATTACCTCAAAGCCTTGGGGAACTGACGGTACTGCCGACGGACACGCCGACGTATTCCCCTCGACGATAACCATTGAAAACGGTACTATACTTACCTATAACGATGCCATCTTCAAGCTCGGAATAAACACCTCGGCCACGAGTGAAGAGAGCCTTCTCAACAAGCACTTTACCGTAAATCTTAACCGTCTTACGCTCGGACTCAAGGAGGGCGCCACGACGGGCGCGCTGCTCTTCTCATACGGCAACGCAAGGACTACGGGCTCACAAACGCACGATAAGGATATCGCTCCCTTCTACTTCAATATATCCGACTGCGTAATAGATCTGAGCACCGTTCCCGCCTCGGGAGCTATCTCCATATTCGACGTATCATCAGAATACTTAAAGAATGGCAGCACCCTTACCAACTATATCAGCAATACCGTCACCGTTTGCGGCGGTGAGATAAGAGCTTCCGACGTAAGCAGCGTCACTCTCGTCAGCGACGTCGTAAGCAGCGGCTCGTCGGTCACCTTCGTTAAGTCAGCGAATACCAACTATACTGCTCTCACCCTTCCCGCGCAGCAGAGTGCGCCTGACGGTGAATTCAACGGACTCGTATTCGTAAGGATATACGCAGACTCCGAGACGGTCACCTACAGACTTACTCCCCGCGCAGCAGCAGAGCTGAATTTCGTTCCGAGAAGCAGCATTACGCTGGACTCTGCGCTTATATTCAACTTCTATATTCCCGAAAACGAAAGCCTCTCGGGCTTTACTCTTGACGGCATTACCTATACCGTCGGGGAGCTTACTGCGCAAGGCGGTTATTACCTCTTCAGCATTACGCTTGACTCAAAAGAGGCCGCAAGAAACATAATTCTCACCTGCACCTTTGACGGCGTGGGTACCGCTACCTATACCTTCTCTACTCTGAAGTACGCACAAAAGCTTCTCGCGAGCAGCTCGAACCAGACCGAAAAGACTCTCGTCTGCGATATTCTCGCGTATATCAGGAGCGCGTACGAATATTTCGCCGAGGGCGAGGATGAAATTAACGAGGCGATTGCAGTCGGTGAAGCAATAGACGCAATAATTGGCGAGGGTGCAAGCAACGCTGTTCCAGCCGACGACGCGTCCTCGACTCTTACGACCCCCGACGGCGCGACGTTCATTCTTACCTCAACTCCCGCCATCCGCTTCTACTTCAGCTCAGAGACGGAACGCGACGCTCACACCTACAAGATAAACGACAAGACGGTAGAATTTACGCCTGCCGAAGACGGCAATTATGCCTGCGCAGACGTTTCTCTCTACGCATATATGATGTCAGAGAGTGTCGAAGTCTATAAAAACGGTGTCTTCGTCGGCGAGTGGAGTATCGATTGCTACTACACATACGCAAAGACTCTTGAAAGCAACGCAAAGCTTTTAAATATTGTCGAAAGCTTCTACGCCTACTGCGTAAGCGCTAAGGCATATCGCAACGAGGTAAAGGCTGGGCAGTAAGACGCATTTTCAATAGGGGATGCTTTGAAGCCAAAGCACCCCCTATACCCTCGAAAGCAAATATTGGATTTATTTTTACAATAGTGCGAATATGTATCGCACCGTAGGACAGACTTGCTCCCGCTGTGTAGAAATCATAGAAAGGATAATCACACAATGAAGATTTACGAAAATCCCGATATTGATATCAAAATGCTAACTACGCTTGACGTTATCAGAACCTCAGAGGTCGGAACCGAGCTTCCGCCTCAGGATGAAACTGACGTAAACTGGAACTCCTGACAATAGCAAAAGACCCACCCATTGGATAAAGTCCGTTGGGTGGGGTTTTCTTTTAGTTTGACTGTTATTTAAGAAGCTCGACGAGTCTTTCGTATATAAAATCGGCACTTTTCTGACGGACCTCGTTTCTTCCTATATCTCCAAAATACTTGGTGTAAGTGAAGCATTTATTTTTGACATAAAAGCCGAAGCATACCATACCGACGGGCTTGGTAGCGGTAGCACCGCCCGGGCCTGCAATGCCCGAAACACCGATGCCGATGTCGGCGCCAGCTTCCCTTGCGACGCCCTTTGCCATCTCGCCTGCCACAGCCTCGCTCACGACACCGTGTGCCGAAATGCAGGACTCCTCTACTCCAAGGTATTTTATCTTCATCTCGTTTGAATAGGTAACGAACGATACGTCAAGCACGCGTGAGGCATCAGGCACGGATACGAGCCTTGCCGCCGCGAGTCCGCCCGTACAGGACTCCGCAAAGGCAATTTTCATTCCCTTTTCAATAAGCATATCCACGACACGACGCTCCAACGTTAGATCGCACTCGCGAACAGAATTTTCGGTCATAATACTCTCCGTCCTCTCTCAAGAGCTTCGCATTAAGAATTCAGCCAACAAGCCTTTAAAGTCTTTATGTTTCTGAATTCTTAATAGCTCAGCACCTTTCGTATAGGCAATTTAATTATTTACCTCCGGCTTCATTGTGGGGATTTTATTCTTATATTTTATGTAACCCTACGTAAAGCCGCTTTTTCCTTTATTTTGCGGGCTTTTTCAGTTTTGAGATTTACGCAATTCTTCACAGGTCTACGTACAGACCGTGCAAATTGGCGTAAAATTGGTGTCAGATTGGCGTAC
>CAZDON010000004.1:0-33417 GCA_964507065.1 uncultured Ruminococcus sp.
ATAAGCAGAGAAAGTGCACGGTAGGCAACCGCGTGCTTTGACAAATCGTCGTATATGATGAGCACGTCGCGGCCCTTGTCCATAAAGTACTCGCCCATAGCACAGCCTGCGTAGGGTGCGATGTACTGAAGGGGTGCTGATTCTGATGCCGTAGCCGATACGACTATGGTGTAGTCCATAGCGCCGTTCTTATAAAGAGTGTCAACGACGCCCGTTACTGTGGACTGCTTCTGTCCTATCGCAACGTATATACAAATAACGTCCTTGCCCTTTTGGTTAATAATGGTATCAGTGGCGATAACCGTCTTACCCGTTTGTCTGTCACCGATAATAAGCTCACGCTGTCCGCGACCGATAGGTATCATTGAATCGATAGCCTTAATACCCGTCTGAAGGGGTACTGAAACCGACTGGCGCTCGATTATTCCGTACGCGCGTCTTTCGATAGGACTGAACTCCTCTGACTCGATAGGACCCTTCGCGTCAATGGGCTGACCGAGAGCGTTTACGACTCTGCCGATAAGCCCCTCTCCGACGGGAACCGAAACTACCTTGCCCGTGCGCTTGACGAGCGAGCCCTCGGAAATGCCCACGTCGTTTCCGAGAAGAACCGCGCTTACAAAGCCCTCCTCGAGGTTAAGCGCCATACCGTAGGTTCCGTTGGTAAATTCAAGCAGCTCGTTTGCGCGGCACTTGTCAAGTCCGTGCACTCTCGAAATACCGTCGCCGACGGATATTACGTAGCCTACCTCGTCCTCCTCGGTCTTTTTCGAGTAGTTGCGAATCTGCTCCTTGATTATCTTACTGATGTCTTCAATTTTTGACTGCATTTTTGTCACCGGCTTCCAAGTTTATTTATGTGCCATAGCTATACTATGGTGCTTTTCAGGCTCTTCTCAATCGCCGAAAGGCGAGTCCTGAGCGAGCCGTCAAGCTGATGTGCGCCGAAGCGTACGACGAGGCCGCCTATAATAGATTTATCGACGTGCTCGGTGAGTATGATTTTCTTGCCCGTGGTTTTCTCAAGCCTTGCGATAAGCCTCATCCTTGCACTCTCTGAAAGAGCCGTCGCGCTGATTACCTCGGCATTCATAATACCGCGTGCCTCGTTATAGCGCGCCTCGTATTCCTTCGCGATTCTCGTGAAGGCGTGTACGGCGTGCTTTTCGCAAAGAATCATAATGAGATTTCTAAGACTCTCATCCACCGTGCCAAATGCCTCGGATATAAGAGAAAGCTTTTCGGGGACGGGAAGGGCGGGCGTATCAAGGAGTCTGATATAGTCCTTGTTATCATTCAGCACCTCACGCACCGTGCGAACGTCTGACAGAGCGACCTCAGTCGTGCCAAGCTCCTCAGTCAGGGAAAAGAGTGCGTCAGCGTATTCCTTACCCGTGCCCGTCATTTCGTATCACCCATATTTTTGATAAAGTCGTCGATAAAGCTCTCATGGTCGTCAGGACTGATATCACGCTCGATAACCGCGCCTGCGATTTTAAGCGCCATATCCGAAACCTCGTCCTTGACCTCGTTTATTGCGCGCTTTTTCTCAAGCTCTACCTCTTCGGCAGCACGCCTTACGGTTCTTGCCGCCTGCTCGTTTGCTTCCTTGATAATTTCCTCCTCACGGAGCTGTGCCTTGCGCTGTGCCGCGCGAAGAAGCTCCTCGCACTCACCCTCTGCGCCCTCAAGCTTTTGCTCATACTGAGAAAGAAGCTCGTCTGCCTTGTCCTTGCTGCTCTGAGCATCCTGATAAAGGCCGTCAATCTCGCTTTGCCTTGTGTCGATCATTTTCTTGACGGGATTGAAAAGAAGCTTACGAAGAAAGAGATAAACTATAAGAAGGTTTGCCCAGGCAAACAGCATCGTCCAAAGGTTTACACCGACGAACGATTCAAAATTAGCTTCAAATAATTGCCAGTTCATCTTGTCTTCCTTTTTGTGTTTTAATACCTCTTAAAAAAGAGGCTTCGGGATGGTTTCTCGCTTGCGTCCCTTAAATCTTAATGAACATAAGAAGAAGCGCTACGACGAGTGAGTAAATACCCGTGGTTTCCGTAATAGCACATCCGAGAATCATATTGGTACGGATAGTACCTGCCATCTCAGGCTGGCGAGCCATGGATTCGAGTGCCTTTGCTACCGCGTTACCCTCACCGATAGCGGGGCCGATAGCTCCGATACCCATACAAAGTCCTGCTGCGAGTGCTCTGAATGCTGCGTCTGTCATAATTTTTTCCTCCGAAAATTATATTTTGTTTTTTAAAAACCTAAAATTATTCGTCCGCCGAGTCTGCCACGGTGGGGATTTCGGGCGGCGGATTTGCGCCTGCTACGTAGACCATCGTAAGAAGCGAGAATACGAACGCCTGAACGAAGCCTGAGAACAGGTCGAAATAAAGCGAAAGGAATGCGGGTATTCCTGTCTGGAAGAAGGGAATCGTGCTGATAATACCCGGTATCCAGCCGAGAATGAGATTTGATACGAGGGCGAGGGCCGCATAGATAAGCGAGGTAAGCACCGAGCCTCCCGCAACGTTACCGAAGTGACGGAACGCCATAGAAAGCGGCTGCGCGATTTCGGACACTATGTTCATAGGCGTCATAACCACGACGGGCTCGGTAAAGCCCTTCAGCCATCCGCCGAAGCCGGAATTTTTAATGCTGGTGTACCATACGATGCCGGAGGTGACGAGCGCCCACGCAATGGTCACCGAAAGGTCTGCGGTTGCCGAGCGGAACACCTGCGTCATACCGAGAAGCGTGCAGACTATCGAGCTTAAAAAAATCGTGCCTATATAGGGTGCAAACTTCATATTATGCTTTCCCATCGTGTCCTCGACGAGTCCGTATAGCATGTTGACGAGCTTTTCTACCACGACCTGAAAGCCGCCTGGGCGCTTCTTCAGGGATTTGTTTATGAAGTACGCCGCGGTGATAAGTATTACCGATGCGACGAAGAGCGTCACGGTCGTCTGCGTGATAGGATTAGCAAGCACGCCGAGAAAGAAATCCTGAAGCGCATCTATGCTGAGATAAATCTTCGGTCCCACGACGGAAATATTTATTCCGCCTGCATCGTCAGTATCGGGGGGAAGAGCACCCTCTGCCTGCTGTGATAGCGTGACTATAACGGTCGGCACTATCATCAAAAGAAGCAAGAGAACCGCTATTATCGGTATTATGACCTTAAGTTTCATTACCGTCTCCTTTTTAATACTTCGTCGGGGTGGCTTGCACCCGCCCCGTGTCATATAAGGTTATTGCTTTTTGCCCCTGAGGAGTCCCTCAACCATGATTATAGGGCGCATAGCAAGCATAGGAATTACCGTAGCAATGGGATTGAACACCTTCGTGATAAGAGCTATCACAAGGGTGGCGAGAATGCTCACGGTTCTTACTATGAACGAAATCTTTGATATACGGGATACCCTGAGTGATTGCTCGGCGGCGAAGCGTGCAACCGCATCCTGTACCGCGGGCACCGCATCGGGCTCGTCACTGTCATCGGGGGTATCGCTTTCCCCATCCGTGTCAATGCACGCAGCGTCGGCAACGCTTGCTTCCGAGTCCGCTACGGACTCTGCCGCGGGCTCGTCAACGTAATTGCCGCGGAGTAAAAACGCCTGGTCAATGGCACGGTTCACCGCAATAGACATAATCAGAAAGTTTACTATTATAACAAGACTTCCCAGCACAGAGCCGAGAAGAACGCTCGTATCGTATTTGCCGATAAGAAGAAACACGCCGCATACGGCAAGAGAGCATAAAGCCTCGCCTATCGCAATAAAGAGCGTTTCCTTAATCGGCACGAGAGTGCTACTCTTCATTATCCTTATCCGTCCTTAATAAATCCGTTTTGTCCGTGCCGTCACACGCGGCACCGTCCGCCATTTCCACAGTGGGGTCTTGCTTCTTCGCACTCTTTTCGCGGTGCTGACGCTCAAGCGCCTCAAGCGCACGCGACGCTCTCAGAATAAAGGTCACCATTGAATAAAGCCCTGAGAACACACCCAGCATTATAAAAACGACGAATACCCAGGTGGGCCAGCCGACGTAGGTCACCAAAAGGAATGCAAGACCGAGCATAAGCCCTATCGGCGTAAGCAGACTGAAGAGCGCCTGTAAGACCATATTGATAAGATATACGGGCGTTACGAATTTTCCATACATATTCATTTCCTTGCTTTACTGTACAAATTATAAAGAAAACCTGATTTTAAAACCGCCCGTTTAATATTTTAGCACAAATGCGGCGACAAATCAAGGAGTTTTCTTCATATTTGTAATAAATAAAAAAATAACGAAGTTTACATTTTAGCTGATACGGCACAGCACCGTGGGAAGCGGTCGGCGCGGCTCACTCTCAAGCCTGTATGCCGCGGTGAGCATTTCCTCTGCCTCACTGAGCCTTTCCTCCCTTGACGTGTGAAGATACGCAAGAGGCTCGCCCTCTTTTATAAAATCACCCATTCGTTTTGTAAGCTCAATGCCTGCCGAGAGGTCGATTTCGTCATCCTTTCGCGCACGGCCCGCACCAAGATAAGAGGCGGTCCTGCCGACAAGCTCGGCATCGCACTCGGTGATATATCCGCTAGCCACGGCACGCACCACCCTCACGTAGGGGGCCGTTGGTAGCTTTTCTGGGGAGTCGACGCATTCGGGGTCGGCGCCCTGAGAGCTTATCCACTGCTTGAATTTCGCAAGCGCAAGCCCTGAGAAAAGCTTATCCCTCGCTCCTGCAAGCGCAGCCTCGCGCGTAAAACCAAGCGCACCCTCTGCCATATCGGCGGCAAGCTCGATGCAAAGCTCGGTGAGCCTGCCGTCGCCTCTGCCCGACAGCACCTCTATCGCTTCCTTGACCTCAAGGGCGTTTCCTACGCACCTGCCGAGAGGGAAGCTCATATCCGTCACGAGCGCCGCCGTGCGCCGTCCGCAGGCGTTGCCGATATCCACCATAAGCCTTGCAAGCTCGCGTGCCTCGCGCTCGGTTTTCATAAACGCACCGCTTCCGCACTTTACGTCAAGCGTAATGGAGCGTGAGCCCGCCGCGAGCTTCTTGCTCATAATAGACGCGGCGATAAGAGGTATCGAATCAACCGTTGCCGTAACGTCGCGCAGCGCGTAAAGCTTCTTGTCCGCAGGTGTGATATTTTCCGTCTGTCCTACTACCGCAACGCCGATTTTTCTGACCTGAGAAACGAACTGTTCGCGTGTAAGGTCGGTGCGGTAGCCCGAAAAGGACTCAAGCTTATCAACCGTGCCGCCCGTGTGCCCAAGCCCCCGACCGCTCATCTTCGCGACCGTACAGCCAAGCGCCGCCGCAAGCGGTGCTACGATAAGGGTCGTTTTGTCACCGACACCGCCGCTGGAGTGCTTATCCGCCGACCTCTTTCCAAACAAATCAAGCCCTACGACGTCGCCTGAGTGCGACATAGCCTCGGTGAGCCTTGCGCATTCGTCAACCGACATACCCCTGAAATATATTGCCATAAGCAAAGCGGACGCCTGATAGTCGGGTATCTCACCGCGGGTGTAGCCGCTGACGAAATACTCTATCTCACGACCCGTGAGCGCCACGGCACGCTTTTTCTTTTCAATTATATCGTACATTCGCATAAAATAATCATCTCCTGAAAGTCAAAGGGAGCTCCCCGCGGCAGAGAATCAGTCGAGCCTGTCCTTATTAAAGGCGTACGGCAGAAGCGAGGACAGCGTGTATTCATCGTAGCCCCCCTCTCTTGCCACCAGCACGGCAAGGTCCCCGTCGCATAGCTCGGCGAGCGCCTGACGGCATATTCCGCAGGGAGTAAAGCCCGCGGGTGCACAGCCTCTCTTGCCGCCGCTTACCGCAATTGCAACGAAGCGCCTTTGCCCCGCACTTACCGCCGCCGCAAGTGCTGAGCGCTCGGCACATATCCCGGCAGGGAACGATGCGGACTCAATATTTACTCCCGTATAAACGCTGCCATCCTCGCAAAGAAGAGCCGCGCCCACCGATGCGTCAGAATAAGGACAGTAGCTGTTTTGTCTTGCCAGCTCTGCTGACTTTATTAAAGCAACCTTGTCAAGCATAATAATCTCCAAAAGAATGGTATATGACAATAACTGTTGTCATTTTAGTATTAACGGTGAGTAATCCTCACCGGCTTCAAAGCTGGGAGTCACTCCGAAAAGCGAGCACAGCGTTTTGCCTATATTAGCGAAGCTTTCACCCGTGCCGAGGCTTACGGGGCGTATTTTGTCACCGTAAATTATAAGAGGGATGAACTCTCTGGTGTGGTCGGTGCTGTCGTCAGACGGGTCACAGCCGTGGTCGGCGGTGATGATAAGCACGTCCCCCTCGCGAAGCCTCGGAAGCGCATTGCCAAGCGCGGCGTCAAGCTCGTTTATCGCGTGTGCATAGCCCACCGCGTCCTGACGGTGTCCGTACTTCATATCAAAGTCAACGAGGTTGATAAAGCAAAGTCCCTCAAAATCCCTTTTGAGAAGCTCAAGAAACATCGAAATTCCCTCGGTGTTTGAGTGGGTGGGAATTGCCTCGGTTATTCCGACGCCTGCAAAGATGTCGTTTATTTTGCCAACCGAAATCACCTCAAGCCCTGCACCCTTCAGCGAAGTGAGAAGATTGCGCCCGTCGGGGACGAGCGAGAAATCGCGTCTGCCGTCGGTTCTCGTGAAATTTCCATCCGTGCCGACGAACGGTCTTGCTATAACTCTGCCGACACCCCATTTTCCTGTGAGCATCCTTCGCGCCGCGGTGCAATAGCCGTACAGCTCCTCGCGGCTGATTATATCCTCGTGCGCGGCTACCTGAAATACGCTGTCCGCCGAGGTGTAGACGATAGGGAAGCCCGTTTCCATATGCTCCTTGCCGTACTCGGCAATTACTGCCGTGCCTGAGTAGGGAAGTCCGCACAGCACGCGACGTCCGATAAGGCGCTCGTATTCGTCAAGCATATCGCGGGGAAAGCCGTCTGGAAAGGTCGGCATAGGCGTGTTTGTTACAATGCCCGCAATTTCCCAGTGCCCCGTGGTGGTATCCTTTCCCGCGCTTCTCTCGCGGAGCCTTCCGACTGCCGCAAGCCCCTCGCCCGATTTAAGATAACCGACGCCGTCAATATCCCCTATGCCGAGAGCTCTTAAATTAGGTATATCAAGCTTGCCCGTCCTGTAAACGGAAAAGAGAGTGTTAGCACCCTCGTCCCCGTAGCGGTACGCATCCTCCTGCATACCGACACCGAGCGAGTCGAGAACGATAAGAAAAGCTCTTTTCACTCTCATATGCTAACCCCCTCTTATTCAAAATCACAGGCTACGCCAAGCGCAAGCCGCATCATATCCGTAAAGCTTGATTGCCTTGCCGCAGCGTCAAGCGCATCTCCCTTGACTATATGGTCGGAAACCGTAAGTATCGCAAGGGCACGCTTGCCAAGCCTTGCCGCATTTGCGTAAAGCGCCGCCGCCTCCATTTCAACCGCGAGAATACCAAGCTCGCGCCACCTGAGGCTTTCCTCAGGCGAGGAATAGAATACGTCGGATGAAAGCACGCTTCCCACCGTGTAGCCGATTCCAAGCGACTCGGCTCTCTCAACCGCGCGCCGAAGCAGTGCATAGCTTGCCGTGGGCGCGAAGTGACCGCGTACACCGTACTGCTCCAGAAACGCGGAATTCGTCGACGCGGACATTGCAAGCACCACGTCACCGAGCGCGAGCGAGTCCGCGAGCGCGCCCGCCGAGCCTATTCTTATAATATTATCTACACCGAAGAAGCTGTAAAGCTCGTAGGAATAAATTGCAATCGACGGCATTCCCATGCCGCTTGCCATAACCGAAACGGGCCGTCCCTCGTAGGTGCCCGTGTATCCGTGAATACCGCGGATGTTGTTAACGAGGCGTGCGTCCTTCAGGAAATTCTCCGCTACGAATTTTGCGCGTAGCGGGTCACCTGGCATAAGCACGGTTTTTGCAAAATCACCGAGCGCCGCCTCAATGTGAGGTGTCTTTATAATTTCACTCATATAAACCTCCGTTGTGTTGCCCGTATATCAGTATCCCTCGCCTATAAGCCCCTTTGCAAACGAAACGAGCCTTGAGGTGCCGAGTCTGTCAGCACCTGCCAGAGCGAGCGCCCTTGCATCCTCTGCCGTGCGTATACCGCCAGCCGCCTTGACCCTTACCTGTGGGGCTACGTTCTCGCGAAGAAGCCTTACGTCGTCGGGAGTAGCGCCGCCCGACTGAAAGCCAGTCGAGGTCTTGATAAAGTCGGCACCGCCCTCACTGACGCATCTGCAAAGCGAGAGCTTCTCGTACTCTGTGAGCATACAGGCTTCTATAATAACCTTAAGCACCTTGTCGCCAATCACTCTCTTGACGGCGGCGATCTCATCGGTGATTTTCTCAAACTCACCTGATTTGACAAGGCCGAGGTTGACTACCATATCCACCTCGTCCGCACCGCACTCGACGGCGTCCATAGCCTCGTACACCTTGGTTGCCTCCGACGAATAGCCGAGAGGGAAGCCTATTACCGTACAGATTTTAACACGCCCTGCCGCATGCTCGCTCGCCGCCTTGACGTACGCGGGTGGGATACAGACCGACGCGACACCGAAGCTTATACCGTCGTCAACGACTCTTTTGATATCTTCCTCACACGCAGTGGGGGAAAGAAGAGTATGGTCGGTTATTCTGAGAAGCTCCTTTATGTCGGTCGGAATACTTTGCGCCTTATCCATATCAGTAGGTTTTCTTTCCGTCTATTTTCTTTTTCCAGCAACGGTGGCACATAGCAACGTATACGTCGTCGCCGCCGAGCATAACCTGTTCACCCTCGGTGACGATAGCACCGTCCTTGCTGACTCTTGCGTTGACGGTAGCCTTGCTTCCGCACTCGCAAATGGTCTTTATCTCAGCAATAGAATCGGCAATTTCAAAAAGACGCTTGCTTCCGTCGAAAAGCCTGGTCGTGAAGTCGGTGCGCAGACCGAAGCAGATGACGGGCGTATCGAACTCGTCTACTATCTGTCGAAGCGAATCAATGTGCGCGGGCGTGAAGAACTGACACTCGTCGGCAATAACGACGTCGGCGTCGTAGTGCTTTTCCGAAAACTCTTCGTAAATACATACGTCCTTTGAAATCGTTTCACACTCGCAGCTAAGTCCGATTCTTGAAACTACGGCGTAGGCATTGTCGCGAACGTCGACGGCAGGCTTGATGAGCCATACCTTGAGTCCCTTTTCCTCATAATTGAATTTGGTAATAAGAGCCTGCGCGGATTTTGACGAGCCCATAGCTCCGTACTTGAAATAAAGCTTTGCCATTCTAAAGTCCTCACTTTCAAAACACAAAAATTTTCGTGAAATAACTTACTATAATAAGTATAGCATAAAAATTTTAAAAGATAAATACCAAATTTCAAAAAATACAGGCGTACTGTAAAAAAGTTGAATTGCCTGCCTGTTTTCCGTCGCGATTTGTTAATTTTTCAGAAAATGCGTTTTATGGGTAGAAATTTTTTCTTATCTATGCTACAATGTTATGGAATAAAACGAAAGGGGGACGGGAAAAGTGAAGCTTATTATTGCGGAAAAGCCGAGCCTTGCGAGAAATATCGTCGCGGGTATATCCGAGAAAATGACGAAGCGCGACGGCTTCTTTATCGGCAAGGATTATATCGTGTCGTGGGCGTTCGGTCACCTGTTCTCTCTCGTTGACGTGGAAAGCTATTCACAGAGCACCGACGCGCGCAGCGGCTGGACGCTTGAGAATCTTCCTTGCTTTCCAAAGGAATTTAAATTTGAGCTTCGCCGAGCAGGCGATAAAAAAAGCGTTGACAGCGGTATCGTAAAGCAGTTTGAGATACTTAAGACGCTTATGAACCGCCCCGACGTTGATACTATCGTCAATGCGGGGGACGCTGACCGCGAGGGTGAGATAATAGTCAGACTCTGCATCGATCACGCGCTCGATAAGACCGTGACGAAGAAAAAGCTGCGTCTGTGGCTTCCCGACCAGACACCCGAAACTGTGGCAAAGGCGCTCTCGGAGCTTAAGGATGAGAGCGAGTATGACAGCCTTGCTAACGAGGGGCTTGCGCGTACCTTTATCGATTGGCTCTACGGTGTTAATCTTACGAGATACGCGACTATTCGTTCAGGTAAGCTTCTTCGTGTCGGACGGGTTATAGTTCCTATCGTCAGAGCTATATACGACAGGGACATGGAAATACGGAATTTCACCCCCGAAAAATATTTCGTCATATCAAGCACCGCTAAGACTCACGGTGAAAAAATTGAGCTTACAAGCAAACAAAGATTTACAAAAGACGAAAAAGACAAGGCAGAAGAGCTTGCGAGACTGTATAATGAAACGGGCGCTGTCGTAAGCCACGTCAGCAGCAAAAAGGAAAATATTTTCCCTGGCAAGCTCTATTCGCTATCAACCCTGCAGAACGTGCTCGGCAAGAAGTATAAGATGAGCATGCAGGAGAGCCTTAATATTATACAAAAGCTATACGAGGAGGGCTACCTTACCTATCCGAGAACGAACTCGGAATACCTCGCCACTGCCGAGCGTGATAAGATAAAGCAGATACTGAGTATCGTAGCAAAGCTTGGCTATCCCGTAAAATTCAAGGATTCAAAATCCATCTTTGACGACTCAAAGATAGAGTCGCACTCGGCGCTTACTCCTACCTATAAGATACCCGCACAGGAGAAGCTCTCCGAAAAGGAAAAGCAGGTCTATTCTACGGTTATGCGTCGCTTCGTCGCGGTGTTCTGCGCGCAGGACTGTCTTGCCGAGAAGAGCGAGCTTCGTATCAAGGTGGGTGAGCTTGAGGAATTTACTCTCAAGGGTACTGTCATTCTCCAGCCCGGATGGACGCGCTTTGACGACTATACCGCAAAGGATAAGGTGCTGCCGAAGCTTGAGGTCGGGGAGAGCGTCAATATTGCTTTTGCTCCCGCCGAAAAGGAAACCACGCCTCCAAAGCACTATACTATTGAAACTCTCAACAAGTATCTGAAAAATCCCTTTAAGGACGATAAGGCGCGCGCAAAGGAGCTTGCCGAAAGCGGCGAGGTTGACGATGCCGAGGAATACCGCGCAATTTTCGAGGGACTTGAGCTTGGCACGGAGGCAACCCGTACGGGTATCATTGATAATGCGAAGAACAGCGGATATATCGCGCTGAAAAAGGACGTATACAGCATACTTGAGGGCGGCGAATATCTTATCGAATCGCTAGGACGCCTTTCCATTACTATGGATAAGTATAAAACGAGCGAGCTTGGAAAGGCGCTTAAGAGCGTATACCGAGGTGAAATGGGCATCGACGATGCCGTCAGGCTCTGCCAAAAGGAAATATCCGAAATTTTCGTAAGCGGCGGACACTCACCGCTGCCACAGAGGGATGCTGTTGACACAGGAGCGCTTGGCGAGATTCTGGGTAAATGTCCCGTTTGCGGCAAGAACGTCATCAGGGGCAAGATGAGCTACGGCTGTATGGGCTATAAGGACGGCTGTACCTTCAAGATTGGTCTTTCTATCTGCAAAAAGACGATAGGAAAGGGCGAGGTAATGCGTCTGCTTGCCACGGGATCTACTTCGTATATGCGCGGCTTTATATCAAAGGGCGGTAAGAGCTTTGACGGGCGTCTTGTAATAAAGGACGGCGCTGCAGTATTTGATTTTAACCGAAAATAAAAATATATGCACGAAACACCTCGCGTATTCATAGTATGTTATTAAGCGGAATAAAAACCGCAAAAAGACACTCCTTGGAGGAACATACTATGAATAACAACTGCCTTTGCCATCTTTTTGACGATAACTGCACCTGGATTATAATCGTCGCTCTCATTATCGTGCTTTGCTGCTGCTGCAACTAATAGCGCTTGCCGTAGAGAACAAATAAACCAAAGGGACTGACCTGAAATTCGGGTCAGCCCCTTTTCCTATAATAACCTCGCGAATCGGGACTTCATCCGCGATAGCGGACTTCATAGCTTGCCGTGAGGCAAGCCTCTTCATCCGTCAGGGACGGATTTAATTGCGTGCCCTAATTTCTATCATAAAAACATCATTTACCTCATACAGTGAAGTAAAACTAAAATGAGGTGATGAAAAATGTTCGTTTATACCGTGCGCTCGTCGAGCGTAAAATTCTTCGCTGTGCTCGTGCTGTGCCTCGTGCTCATTATTACGATGATGCTCTCAGGCGGCGTAGTTTCCGCATCAGCCGAGCCAACGGGTCAGGTTCGCTTCACTGGTATAAAGACCAGAGATGACAGAGTGGCATTCCTTGAGTCACAGGGTGTGGCGGTCGACCCCGAAAGTGAGAGCTCCGCTGAGCTCGTTATGCCCGAGGACTTCGATACCGTTCTTAAGGGCTATAACGAAATTCAAAGAAAGCAGGGGCTTGACATTACGAAATACGCAAGAAAGCGTGTCACTCGCTACACCTATCGCGTCACGGAGTACGAGGGCTCACAGGCAACCGAGGTATACGCCAATCTGTTCGTTTACCGAGGCAGAATTATCGCGTGTGACGTATCAAGCCGTGAGCTTGGCGGCTTTGTGAATCCCGTTGTGAGATAAGGCACACCTTTTTGTTAAGGAATTGTTACTTTATTTAATTCGGTTGACATTGCCCACTAAAACTGTTATTATTAAGTAAAGGCACAATATGCCGCACGATGCTTTTTAAAAGGAGCAAAAAATGCAGGAAATTAATGAAAACGGTATCTATACCGAAGAAAATGAAATAAGCCGTGAGAGCACTGACTCCGCTGATGAGTCGGGGACCTCGGACGAGGCGGTACACGACGGCGGTGAGGTAACTGAAACGCTTCTTCGCGTAGAGGGGCTTACCAAGTCCTACGGAGATATTCGCGCGCTTGACGGTGTATCCTTTGATATCCCAGCAGGAAAGATTATAGGGCTTCTTGGACCTAACGGCTCCGGAAAATCGACCTTTATAAAAATCGTCGCCGGACTTCTTACCGCTGATTCGGGTGAGGTAAGGGTGCTTGATAAGAGCATCGGGGTCGAGTCGAAGGCGCTCGTTGCCTATCTTCCTGAGCGCAACAGTATTCCTCTTCACTTTACGGTTGGCGAGGCGGTCAATTTCTACGGAGATTTCTTTCCCGACTTTGATAGGACGCTTGCGCTTAATATGCTAAGCTCGCTTCGTGTTGACCCAAGCTTTCGTATAAAGACGCTTTCCAAGGGAACGCGTGAGAAGGTACAGCTCGTTATGGTAATGGCAAGACGCGCGCGCATCTATCTTCTTGACGAGCCGATAAGCGGTGTTGACCCCGCCGCGCGTGACTTTATCATAAGCACCATTCTGAAAAACTACCGCGAGGACTCCACGGTTATCATAAGCACTCATCTCATAACCGACATTGAAAAGGCTATGGACGGCTTCATTCTTCTGAAGTCGGGTAAGGTCGCGGGAATCGGAACGCCCAGAGGGCTAATGGAAACGCGCGGACAGACCGTTGACGAGTACTTCAGGGAGGTGTTCAGATGTTAAGAAAGCTTTTGAAGTATGATATAAAAGAGCTGCTTCGTCAGACTCTTCCGCTTATTATAAGCATGTGCGCTGTCAGCATCGTATGCTGCGTGCTGCTTTATTTCTCAATGAGCTTTGGCGAGGCTGAAGGACTTTTTGCCGCCTTTGGAGCTACGATGAGCTTTTTCGGAATAGGCATCTTTGCCCTGATGGTTCTTGCCGTCGCTATTGAATTTATATCGATTATAAGATATTACAGGTCGCTATTTACCGACGAGGGATATCTTAATATGGTAATCCCCGTTAAGACCTCGACGCTCCTTTTTGCAAAGACTCTTTCTGTTGTTATTTTCAACTTAATAGGCGCGCTCACTCTTGTAATTTCTCTCTTTATCGGTGTCGGTTTGCCAATAATTCTTTACGATATAGGCTATATCAACGACGTAAAGGACGTTATAGGACTCTTCGTTGACGTGGACGAGGGTATTGGCGGCGAGGTCGCACTTTCCGTAATAGGCGCTCTCGTTGAGCTTCTCTATTCCACCGTCGCAATCCTCTCGGCAATAACCGTTGGCTCGGTCGTCGTCAGACGCCGTAAGATACTCGGCTCGGTGCTCTTCTTCTTTGCGTTCAGCTTTTTGAAGAGCGTGGTCGAATCGGTAGTGGCTCTCATAATAGAGGCATCCCTCCCCGATAGCGCCACAGCGCTCGCCTACCTCACCGCCGAAACGGTAACGGGCATCATTCTATCCACCCTCATCGGCGCAGCACTCTATCTCTTAAACCTCAGAATCCTTGAGAGAAAATTTAATATTGAATAAATGATACATAAACGCGGAAACAAAAGGTTCAAATGCAATAATTTGCATTTGAACCTTTTGTTTCTGCGCTATTAGTCAGGCTCGTATTCGTAAGCTGCACTTTTTAATGAACTTGAGGTTTTTGCTTTTTTAAAATTTCGCGCATTGGCTTCGTAATTATCAAGATTTAGTCTTATTTCCTTTCGTTCTCCGTATTTGTTTACCTCTATGAAAATCCAGCCTGTCGGATTTTGAACTGTAACCTTTTCAAGATTTTCACATCCCTGAAATGCCGAATAACCGAATCCTGTCACACAGCTTTTTATTGTAAATTCTGTTAAACTTGTGCAATAAGAAAAAGCATAATTACCAATGCCATATAGGTTATCTCCGTATTCTACTTTGATTAAATTTTTGCACCCCCAAAAACAATTTTCGCCTATCGCTCTTATTCCATCGGGTAATGTAATCTCGCACAACGCTGTTCCTTGGAATGTCTTTGCGTCTAGTCGATCTAATTTGGAGTTTTGTTTGAAATTAACCGTGCGTAGCTTTTCACAATAATAAAAGGCTTCTTCGCCGATCATCTCTACAGACGAGGGTATAGTTATTGAAGTAAGATTTTTACAACCGCGAAAGGTTCCAGGTCCTATATCCTCCAAACCTTCATTTAAGGTAACGCTCTTTAATTTCTCGCAATGTAAAAAAGCTCCTCTAGCAATATCGTCAAAAACATTATTGCTACCATCAAGTTCAACCACGCTACTTGGAATAACAATACTCTCTATGTCGGTATGTGCGAATGCCTCAACGCCTATTATCCTTACAGAATTGGGAATTGTTACACTTTCTAATGACGTTCCACAAAAGGCACGGTTTCCAATTCTTGTAACAGTATCGGGAATTGTGACGCTTTTTAATGTGTCGCAACCGTAAAACTCTTCATTGGCTATCTCAGTTACTCCCACAGGGATATCAAAATGAGTGAGTTCTTTTTCGCGAACATATTCTCCAGGGGCGTTTTTTCTTTTCAAACTATCGCTTATTAATATAGTTATCGCTGTTATAAGGACAACAGATACGATTGTTGCGATAATTATTATAATATGTTTTTTTGACAACTTATACATATAGAACTCCTTTTTAAATTTTGCTAAAATTTTATGAATTATTTGCTGAAATTACCAGATTTTATCTTCATACGGGGTATTTTCGATTCCCGAATCCTGGAGCCTTTTTACCATTCGGTCAAGCTTTCCGCGCCACATTCTCTTAAACCATTTGGTATGCCCAAACCATTTTACGAGCGTGGGGCTTATAGCGTAATATGTACGGATAAACAGCCTTCCGTACCAAGTAGCGCCGAGCGTATTATCGCGGTAGCGTCGAAGCGTCCATACCTCAGGACAGTCGTACGAGCCGTAAACGCAGGTGGCTACATAGCAGCCTGTCTTTCGTTTTATATTAGTCGGTTTGTTATCTGAGTAATTGGGGTTGGTTTTCTTTACTCGTAATTTGAGTATTTCTACAAATGCTTGTAATCGCTCTTTGTCATTTTTGCTTACAAGACAACTTTCGTAATAGAGATCACGGGTATAAATTACCATTTGCACTTCGCCTAAACTAGCCCTCATCTCAACATGAATAATATCCTTGTATTTAATGTTTTCCAAGCCATGACTAAATAAGCAATTTGCAAATACAACGCTATCTATCTTAAGAGTGAAAGTATCAACATTGGTCGAGAACGCAAATACCTCGGAATGATCTATTCCATTATCTTCGAAATTGAACTCAATATCTATCTTGCACTCGGTATTTCCAACCAGCTTTATGCGGTTAACTAAGTCTTTTAATCCTTCTTTAACTTTTTCTATATCTGTTTTTTCACACATAAGAAGCGAAAAGGATTCCGACTTGAATTTACCATATTCATATCCGCGAATGACAATTTTACCGCTATTAAGGTCACGGCTCGTCTCGATCGAGATTATATCCCAAAAATTAAACGTTTTTGTTTCATTATGTATTTGTGTGGTGATTAGGTATCCTTCGCTATGCAACGAAAAACCTTGATATTGGCCGTATTCAAAAATATAATCGGCTTTTGCGAGCTTACTTACTGCTGCTGTTCTTCCGTTTATTGTTTGATACAAGTCTTTAAGAAGGTCATTGCAATTCTTGTAATTTTTTTCTGCAAGCGGTGATAAAATGCGGAGTGCTGTATCTAACTCCCTTGTAGAAGGCATTTCTTGATTTATGATTGTTAGTGCACGCTGAAGCTCGCGCTCATTATAAGCCTCATTAACTCTTTCGCACAGCGATTTTGTCGCTTCATCTGCATATCTTAATATTTTGCCATAATGCTTGCTATTATCAAGATGTAGGAACTCTTTTTTCTTTAAGCTTTCTAACGACATTTTTAAGTCACAGAGCAAAAGAACAACATAGGCATCGCCGTCCTCGGGATAGTCGTTAAGGTATCCCTCGCACAGCTCTCTTGCTTTATCAAATTCGCCGTCCTCAATAAGAATGTGGCAACGCTTAAGAACACTTCCGCTTGTAGGGGATGCTGTAGTAGTATTTCTCTGCATCAAAACGGCTTCAGCCGGTGCAGAATTCTTTTTTACAACCTTTCCGATACCGCGAAGAAGATCGGTTACAAATCCTATTTTTGACATGTCCTGAGCCTGAAGATGCGCAAATTCCTGAGGCAGTCCGTATGCATCCATATCGCGATAACAGGGAATTAAAAGCTTCGTGCGGTCCTTCTTCATCATCTTAAGGAAACGCGACCATTCGTTTTTAACCCATACAGCGTTGAAATACTCAGGTCTTGTGCCTATTGCAAGCATAACCTTTGATGAGTTGAGAGCTGCAAAGATAATAGGCTCGTATGCGCTGCCAAGCTTGTCCTCCAGAGTAATTGCCGCAAAGAATACCTTGTAGCCCTCATTTGTAAGCTGATGATAAATGTCGTTTGCGATCACGCTGTCGTGTGTGCGTTTTCCGTATTCATCGGTTTCCTTGTAGCAAATGAAAACGTCATACGGCTCCTCTTGGCTCGAAATTGCAAGAATGCCCTTTTGAATTTCGTCAATTTGCTTTGCCTCCGCCTCGTATACTGCGCGCTGCGATATATCAGCCAGCTCCAAAGCCTTTTTATAATATTCATCCGCTACGATAGCATCGTACGATGCGCGATGACAGGTAGGAATTCTTTTATGTGTTGTGGGGTCCTCGACGTACTCTATACCGTATCTCGAAAGAATTACGCCCCAGTATGCCTCAGCCTCACTGTCTGTTATGTCAAGAATCTTTTCGTACATTTCCTCTGCTTTGTCGAATTCATTGCTCATTCTGAGTTCATTTGCCCTGTCGAAAAGATACCTGAGATTTTCATTGTCGGTTTTGGGAAGCGTTTGCGTAGCTCCGCAATACTCACATTCAATTACCGTCTTGTCATCGGTTACGTTAAGTGCGCCGCCGCACATTTTGCATTTAAGCAGTGCCATTTTCGTCTGTCCTTCTTTCATTACATTTATTTGAATTGCATATTATACCGTTATTTTTGATGCTTGAAGTTTTTTTCAAAAGGCGCTTTATTCGATTGACCTCATTATACAATAGGCGACAATATTCAAAGCCCGATTCGGCAAAAGCCTTTGCATTCGCCATGCGTTTTGAGTAAATTATCTCGTTTTTGAAAAGACCGTGTATGTATTCGTTCCTTTTGACGACCCATGCGCTTAACTTATCAAAGAAATTTTTGGGCAGCTTTGTTTTTTCAAAAAGAGCATGAGTTTTTCTCAAATTCGCCGCACAGTTAAGTCTGTGTGATATTTGTATTGCCCGCCTCTTATCATCTGGGAGGAATTTATTACAGGGCAAACCAATTATACCAAGTAGTATTTCGAGTCTTGCTTCAAGTGCCGCATACTCCATCAAAATTGCCTCGAAGTAAAATGAATGCTCGATAGCATCCTTGCAACGGTCAAAAAAGTCCGTATGCATCATGACCTGTTCGACTTTGTTGGCTAATAAAGTTTGACTCATTTTAATGCTTTGCACCTCTTATTTCTGTTTTCAATATAGGTGACAAGCTTCTTAGCCGACAATTCTACTTTATCAAGCTTATTTTCGTGTACGGCATTCGTTAGTTCTGAGAAGGCATCGGATATTATGCCCTCGATCTCTGAGAGCGCGTCATTGCTCATGGGGTCAGAATATCGAATTGCCTCGTAGACTGGTCTGCACAATTCTGAGATCTCTTTGCTTTTTGCAAGGTGCAGAAGATTATCTGCATCAAGTGTAAGATTTCTTATGAAGCATGTGCTACCTTTGGTCTTTTCGTCAATTCTTTCGATTTCAAAGATCGTGCCACTTGACTGAACTGTCGAAATAATATTAACAAAAAGCACCACTGCGCAAATAATTACGCTTACCCAGTAAGGAAAATCGGGTACAAGCATACAAAGTATTCCGAATACGAATGATACCGCAATACCAATGAAATTTGACCTTACAAGAGAAAGTTTATAAAACGTGCGCTTAGCAGTTGGAGCTTTAAATGCAAAATATGCGCAAACAGGGTTTCCGAGCATGCAGGCGGTGATGAGTGAATAACCTATCCAAAATGAAGCAGTAAATTCACTGCCGCCTACTGCGGATATTGTTACAAAGGCAACGGTATTAAATAGAATCAAAGACGCCGCCCATGCAAAGAGATACAGTTTGAATCCTGATTTCATGTTTCTCACCTCTTACAGTTTTTCGCCACATTCAAGGCAGAATTTTGCATCGGTCGTAATTTCTTTTCCGCATTTCGGACACGTCATAATGAACTTGTGGCCGCATTCGGGACAGAATTTTCCTTTGCGTACCGTTTGCTTGCATTCGGGACACAATGTCATTCCGTCGGGTATTGGCGGAGCTATCGCCTCGCCACATTCAAGGCAGAATTTGGCACCATTGGGAAGACTTGCACCACATTTTATACATTTTTGCGAGAGTTCGCTCGTTGGGGCGGTTGCGCTCGTCACTTGAAATCCCTTCATCATCTCACTGATGTTAGGGGTGATAGCGCTTGCCGCAGCCATTCCAACGCCAAGACCGAGCATTTCGCCGCCAATGCCTCCGCCGCCGGTTATCGTCATATTTCCAATGCCTTCTGCGTAAGCCTTTTGTACTTCGGCTGTGAGAATATCTTTCTGGGTGTATCCCTTTGCTGCCATAATTTCTGCTTCGGCAAAGCCGGTCATTTTTGCTGCCTGTGCTTCCGACTGAGCCCGTATAAGCTCACGCTCGGCCTCGCGTCTTGCAATTTCGGTTTCCGTTGTCTGACGCTCCAGCTCCGCTTTCCTTTGCGCTGCAATTATTTCTGCGTCGGCATCTGCTCTCGCGCTTCTTACTAACGCATCGGCTTGCGCCATTCTTGTTTGAATGGATATGGTATGTAGCTCACGCATTCTTTTGAAGTTTGAATCATCTTCGGGCAACGTAATACCCGTGATATAGAATTGAGGTATAGTCAGTCCGTATTCCTCAAATCCCGTGTTAATCTTTTCACGCAAGGCAGAAGAAAGCTTATCGAGATTTTCATCTATCTCAAATATATCAATCCCAAGGGCCTTTATAGATAGAGGGAGGTTAGTTTTCACGGACGCTGATATTAAGGGTCTGAAGCATGACGCAATGGACTTGGTGAATCCCTCACCCTCGCTTCCCCACGCAATTCCGTTCATAGTACCCACGAGCTTTACGAGAAGCTTTCGTGAATCACAAACTGACAAATTCATCTCTCCGCAAGCTCCAAGCTCAACGGGAATTCCATAGGTTGGTTCAAGAAATCTGACTTTGTCACTTGTTCCCCATTTTAACCCCATTTGTACGGTTTTGTTAATGAAGAATACCTCGCAGTGGAAGGGGGTTCCTTTTCCAACAAGCTTTCCAAAAATTCGACTTAGCAGCGGAATATTCTGCGTTTGCAGAGTGTGGCGGCCTGAGCCAAAGAGGTCGAGAGCCTGTCCGTTCATAAAGAAGATTGCTTCCTGGGATTCGTGGACGATAAGCTGAGTCGTCGTATTGAAATCCTCGCACGGATGCTTCCATATGAACGTGCTGTTGTCGCCCTCGTATTTAATTACGTCGGCAATTTTCATATTTTGTCCCCTCCTGTTGAATCAATAGGCTATTTGTAGCCCATATTGTATCATATATAGCCCACTTTGTCAAGACCTTTAGGCTATAATTAGACCTGAAGAGATAAAAATGGGGGAGTGTATATATATGGATACCTATACCGCTGTGAAGAATCGCCTGCTACAGCTTCTTGGTGAGAGGAGAATGTCAATTCACAAGCTTGCTATGGAATCTGCCGTTGCTCCATCCTCGATAAAAAACATTCTCTACGGAAAAAGTCAGAATCCAGGGGTAGTTACGATAAAGATGCTATGCGACGGCTTTGGCATCACGGTTGCGGAGTTCTTTGATACCGAGGAGTTTCGCTCACTTGAACAGGAAATAAAATAAAAATGCAATATCTCGGTCGAGATATTGCATTTTTTTGCTTGTATGAAATCATAGAATAACCCCGCGCAAGCGGGACTTCATCCGTCGTAAGACGGACTTCATAGCTTGCCCCGAGGCAAGCCTCTTCATCCGTCAAAGACGGATTTCATTGCACGCCACGCGTGCCCTATTCCTCAACTCCGCGCTTGCGTGCGTAAAGCACGAAGCCGAGAGAGAGTGCCGTGCCTGCCAAAAGAAGAAGCACGCTGACTACCCAGTAAAGAGGCGAGGTTGGAAGATTAGTGAAATTAAGTCCCGCGTCCTTTGCGGTGGATATGAATACGGCTGGGATAGAGCCTATAACGAAGCCTATAACCGAAAAATAAGTGCCGCGAGGATACTTCTTGAAGCAATACTTCATAAGCACCGAAACGGCGACGAAGCCTATCACAAGACCGAGTCCCATGCTGCCAAGCACTAAAATTGCGGTAAGCACGTCGCGTCCGCGAAGAAGATGCTCGGTTATCATTTTTATAAGAGGATTGTAGTAGCCGAGAATAAGGAGCATCATACTGCCCGAAATGCCGGGAACCACGAGTGCCGTAGAGCCTACGAGTCCTATTACGAACAAAAGAAGATACTCGCCAAATGAGAGTCCGAAAAGATTGACGTCGGCGCTGACGGGTAAGAAGCAGAGAAGCAACGCGAAAATAAAGGGCAGGGAAAAGGCAACGGCGTTGCTTACGGTGATTTTTCCCTTTACCTTTGCCGTGAGCGTGGGCATACCGCCGAGGGCAAGTCCTACGAAAAGGCATACCGTCGGAATGGGGAACGCCTCAAGCGCCCAGCCGAGAGGGAACAAAAATGCCACCGCGCCGAGCACTACGCCAAGGGCGATAGGAAGCAGCGTTTTTACGCTCTGCCAGAAATGCTTGAGTATTCCGCATATCGCGTCAATCATCTTTTCATATATGCCTACGATTGCGGCAATCGAGCCACCGGAAAAGCCTGGGATAATAAATCCTATTCCTATAAGAGCACCGCAAAGAAGGTCGGTGAAAAATCCCCTGACTCCGCTTTTGTTTTTCGTTTCCTCTGACACGGGTGAGGCGGTGCTGTCTGTCTCACGCACATCATTATGGTTGTTTTCAAATTCCATAAAAAGTAACTCCTGGTTTACATTATTAGTCTAAATATTCAAATCTCGGCTTAGCTACGCCGTCTACTGTGACGGTTTCCACAAACATCTCAAGGGGTCTTGCCCACACGGTGCCGTCTGACGTGGCGCGGTATATTGCGAGAAGTCTATCCGAGCACTCGCTGTCGCGTGCAATATGAATAAGCTCGTATTCATTTCCCTTGAAATGCCTGTATCGTCCGAGCCTTGGTGTGTTTTCCATATCAGGTATACCTGCTTTTCTTTCGTGATAGCTTACAGCTGTAAGTATATCACAGAATGAGAGTCAAATCAAGTCCTTTTGGATATTTCGATGCCAACGACGCCAAGGTGCGCCTCGTCCTCTTTCGTGTAGAAGGTATACATTTCCTCGCACATGAGGTCGGGGCTTTCTCTGTCAATTCCGCAAAGCGGTGCCCACTTCGACGAAAACAGACCTATAAAGCTATCAAATCTGTGAAGCGCCTTGACCTCGCACACAGCGCTCTCGCCTGTGTCCTGATTTTTAAATTCAATAAGGTCGCCGACCTTGATTTTCTTTCGCTTTTCGTCATATAGCCTTACCTCGACGCACTTTTTGCCCGACGCTATTTTTTCAAAGTATTCCCCACGAAGCGTAAGGCTATGTGACGCAGCCTCTTCGCCGCCTGTGCTTAAAAGTACTACGGCAATGACGACGAGTGCAATTCCGATAATACCTCCGACGCCTATTTTCTCGCCGAATATAATTACGCTGAAGAGTGACGCGGAAACGGGTTCTATTACAGAAAGCGTCGACGCAACCCCTGCCGAAAGCTCCTTGAGCGACTCGGTGTAGAGAAAGTAGGGGATTATAAAGGTGGCAATACCGATACCGATTAGAAGCGGTATTACGGGAAGGGGATTTTTTAAGGCTACCTCAATAATCTGTGGCGGACGCGCCGTAAAGAGTGCAATAATGCTTATAGTAAGAAAGGTATAAAGAGTTGCGGTATAGGGGCTGTCGCCCTCACGCATCTGTAGCTTCGTTAAAATATTGTATATGGCGTACGTAAGTGCCGAAAGCACGCCGAAAAGAATGCCTACGGGGTCAAGGGTGATACCGTCCGTGATTCCGCTGACTAAAAATCCGCCCGCGAGCATAAGCACTATCGACACCGCCTTTCCCTTGCTCATTCTCTCACCGAGAAAGGCTACGGATACGACGCTTACGATAACGGGTGACATATAAAGAAGAATAACCGCGGTGGATACCGAAGTCATCTGCATTGACATATAATAGAGAGTTGCGGTAAGAAAAAGTGACACGCCCCCGCCTATAAACAGAAGAAGCGAGCGAAAAGACGTGCGGAAAGCGCGTCTTTTGCATAAAAGAAGATACCCTGCCATAATAACGAGTGAAACGAAGCCGCGTACACCCGTCATCTGCACCGAGTCAATGCCGTAGGGTGCAAGATAATTTACGAAAATGCAGGAGGTTCCCCAGCATATACCTGCAAGAATGATAAGTATAAGTGATTTTGCTTTCATTATGAATAATACCCCAACGTCTTAAGATGCTTGTTTGCCAAGGCGAGAAGCTCCCTCGCGTTTTCAAATTGAAGCGCGCGCCTTGCTTCCTCGTAGGGGAGCAGAAGAAAATCGTACCTTTCAAATTCGGGATTGCTCATAGGCTCACCGTTTTCATAGTAGCCGAGAAAATAGACCACGAGCTTTCTTCTTCCGTTTTTTAGGGGATAGCAGGCGGTTTTTCTGAAGCCGTCGATAATCACGGGAGTCAGCGAGGTTTCCTCCCAGGTTTCACGCAAGGCGGTTTCAATTTCGCTCTCGCCCGCCTCGACGTGCCCCTTAGGGAATCCGCAGTGACCGTCGCCGCGCGATTTTATGAGCAGGAATTTTAAATTCTCGCCGCGTCCCGTGAACAGCACGGTTCCGCAGGATTTTTCATCGTAAGCAATTTTTCCACGCATAGCAAAGTCCTTAAATCAGATAAATATTAGCAATAATTCCAACGCCAAGAAGATATTTATGAATTGAGCGTCCCGTCTGCCCGGAATCAACGCTCGGAATAAACGCCGTAAGCGCATCAACGTCAAGATTCAAGGCGAAGCGCCGTGCGATATCCATTATACGGTCGGAATATACTGAAACGTCGGCGCACTCCCTGAGGTAATCAAGGGTTTGGCCGCAGTCGGATATAAGATATCCGTCGACTCCCGAGTGCTCTATCCTAAATGAAAAGGTATGGTCGGCACCGAAATACATTATCGGTGTTCTCACAGTGAGTGACTCACCGTGAGGCTCAAGCTCGACTGACGAGCTAAGATACTTAATCAGCTTTTGCATAACGGCTCCTTTTTAGAAAAGTGATACTCCCTCTTTAAGTAGATTTTTAATTATAACGCGCGAGCGCTGCTCCGTAAGCTGCACCTGCGTAAAGCCGCCCCGTACGTACTTCATTCGGTCGACGACGGTGCCGTCCTTTTCCACCTTGACGTAAAGCCCCTCCATAAGCGTTCCCTCAGGCGTGCCGTACGCGGGCGAGCTTGGGTCAAGACCGAGCGAGATTAGCTGCTCGCAAAGCTTGTCCCTGCTTAAATCGGTTATAAAGGGTGACGGCTTAATCAGACTAATCAGGCTCTCCAGCGATGAAAGCTTACCCTGATAGAGAGTCGGTGCGGATACGACGGGCGTGCCCCGAAGCATTTTTCGTCTCGTGTCGGTGTCAAGAAATACCGCGCGCTCCTTGTCGTAAATATCAAACTCCATAAAATAGTGGGGGAGCGCATCGTAGAAGATTGCGTGCTTTGCATACATCCACTCGCCGTACATTATATAGCGCGAGGAAAGCAGTGTATAAAGCTCGCTCTGCCTTGAGCTTGCCCAGAGCTTGAACAGGGCAAATTGCTCCTCACGGCCGCCGCCGCGAAGAAAGTGACCGCGGCTCTGGAGTAAAAGCTCACCGTCCTTCGAGAATGATATAGCGCAATTTGCACCGTCAACCTTTTCCTCAACGGCAAGATTAAGCCCCTTGATTTTCTCAAAGCTGATTCTTGGGATATCGTCGTCCCCAACTCCAAGACGCGAGCCCTCAATGTGAGGTGTTCTTGGATATTTAAGCATTTTTTCTTCCATATCAAGCTTCTTTTAAAAAGTGTTTTTGCAAATAGCTGTTTACTTAAAGGCAGTGTTTTTGCGCCGCGTTAAGTAAAGCCTTGTGATACGAGCTGTCAATTCCGAGTGAGTCAAGCCTTATCGGAAGCTCACCGAATACCGTTGCATAGTGACAAATTGCCGCAAGACAGGTTCCTATTTTAGAGGGGTGCGATTTGTCGGGGTGATAAAGGTATGGCTCGCCTTCGCTTTCGGTGATTTCTCTGAAGCAAAGTCCGACGGGCGAAAGCTCGCAGGAGTGCCTTTCGGCAGCGCGCTTATACGCCCCGTAGAGCATATCAGTCATAGAGGATGAGGTCCAGCCGCGCTCCGCAAGAAGCGGTGCGCCCTCGCATCTTCCCCAGGTGGAGTAAAGCACCGTGCGGCGTGGGCTTACCTTGCTTATGAGCTCGCCTATGGCGTCTGAAAATCTCTTTTCATCAACCAAGGCAAAGAAGCTTTGCTCCTGAAGCACGAGCAGGTCAAAGTCGTTTTCCGAAAGTATTTCGTCGAGCTTTCTTGCCACCTCGTCACCCGAAAGATTTTCGTAAAGGTGGCGTCCGCCCTTCGTTACCGAAAGTGCCTCGCACTCTTTGCCGTTTTCGGTTGCCAGGGCAGAGAACACCTCCGGAAGCTCGTTAAAAAAGGTATAGCTGTTTCCGATAAATAAAGCTTTCATTTTATATTTCCTTTTTATTTCTGCTTTAGTATTTCAATAACCGCGCTGCCCACGCTATCCTTAAGCGTGATGCCGAGCGCTGCCGCGAGAGTCGGAGCGTGGTTCAGGATATCCCCCCACTTAAGCATGACTCCCGATTTGAAGGACGGACCTCTTGCGATAAAGGTAGGCATCGGTCCCTTGGTGGGCAAATGACCGTGCGTTGCGCGTCCGTAGCGGTAATCACCGAGGTCGTAGCCCGTCACTGCGGGAGGCAGCACACCCTCGCCAAAGCTCGTGTAGCCGTCACCCTCAAGCACGAATGAAAAGTCACCGTACAGCGAGAATCTTTCTCTTGCCTCGTCGCGGGTAAAGACCTCACTGATACCGTAAACACCCTCGTCACGAAGATGAAGAAGAAGGCTCAGCACTCTGTCGTGAAGCTCCTTATCCACAGGATTATCGAGAAATACCTGCGCAGATGCTCCGGCGCTCTTTGAATAGGCGCGCCACGAGGATATATTACCCTCGCCGTCCGTCGAAATGAGTCCCGCTCTTTCAAAATATACGTTCGGCGAAATTACCCTCGTGATATTGATTTGCCCGTGGTCGGAGAGCAGCACTATATCGGTCTTATCCCATAGCCCCGTTTCCTTGACCGCCGCGATAAGAGTCGAAAGCCAGCCGTCCGTCAGACGAACCGACTCGCGTACGGCGTCGGTAAACACACCGCTCACGTGGCGCATATGGTCAACGTGCCCCGGGTGTATCAGAAGAAGGTTAGGTCTGTATCTTTTAAAAATATCCGAGGCGCAGAAAAACTGATAATCGTCAACCGAGGGATGCTCGTCAAGATAACCGTATCTTCTGACACCCTCTTCGATAATATCGAGAACACCCGCCGTCGCTCCGTGTGCTCGATACGCCGCCATTATATCGCTCTTAGTGCCCTCGAAGTAGCTGTTCATCATGCCCGGCACGAGATAGTCTATCACGTCCCCACCGCCGCAGGTAAGCGGCCAGGTCGATGCAGCCGTGGTAAGTCCTGCCCGCTTTGCCGCGTGAAGAAGCGTGTCACACCTGATATCGCAAAGGTCGTTGTACCATTCGCCGTCGCGAGGCGAGGCTTTGTTAAATCTATAGTTGTTCGTAATTCCGTGTATTCCCGCAGGCGCTCCCGTAATCAGAGTTGCGTGAACGGGGTGAGTAACCGAGGGATAAATAGTCTTTACCCGCTCGATAATTGCAGCGCCCTCTAAAATTTCAGAAAAGGCAGGGAGTGTCCTTGCGTATTCAAGGTCCTCGTACACGAGCGCGTCAATGCTTACTACGATAAGATGCTTCATATCCCGCACCTTAAAAGTCCCTGAACGTCGCACGCTCAAGGTCGTGAGTATCGGGGCTGTGAAGCGAAATCATTCGTCTGCCGTCAAGCGTCCTGAATACCATAGCGTGACCGCCGTCAAAATCAAACTGAGAGCCAAGATGCCTGTACGGACCGAGAATACCGTCAGCCTCGGCACGGAGCACGAGATAGCGCCCTTTCAGAAAGCTTGACCATATAAGGTTGATTTTGTCACCCTCAGGAAATACGAAGGGACCGTCGGTAACGTAGCAGCCGGGGTGACCGTGAAGCTCGCTCACGTCGGGTGCGCTTGACGCGGTGAAAAGACGCACGGGCTCACCGACGGAGTGAGTCAGGTCACGCGAGAGGGGGAGTGCGCATATCTCACCGTCACCGACCTGAAGCCACTCGTGCGAGAATATGAGATAGGGAGTATCATCACCAAGATGCAGAGTGCCGTCGAGGCACTCCCAGTCCCCAGGAGTTATAGGCTCGTCCGTAAGCGGTAAAAAGTCACCGTCAGGCGTATCGCATACGAATATGTGCGTGCCGCGGCACCTGTCCTTTGCCTTGCAGCTTCCGAGAAGATAATATTTGCCGCAGTACTTGTGCACCTCAGGAGCCCAGAAATCGTACTTGCCCCAGAACTCAGGGTGCTCATCTCCGTCAAAAATCACGCGCGGACCCGTAAAATCCACGAGGTCGTAGGACTTGTAGACCGAAAAGCTGTTGTATGCGTCAATTGAGCCTGCCTTGAGGTCGGTCGTTCCGTACATATAGTAGCAGCCCTCGTCCTCGTCGGTTAAAATAAACGGATCTCTTATCCTTATATCCTTTATGTTTGGCATAGTATTCACCTTGATTCCTTTATTTGTCGTTAAATGCTTATATTTGCAAAGAAAAGCTTACGTATTGCCTCGCTTGTATTCAAGCTCATAGGTGTCGGTCGTATCGACCTCGTTTATATGAAGCCTTATCTTATCGCACGAAAGAAGATAGCTGCTTAAGCTCTCATTGCTTATATCGGACGGAAGATATACGCCGCACCTTGCGCGTCTTGTGTCCGCGTGATAGTCCGCACCGCAGGTGAGAATAAGGCTCGTTTTCTTTACCAAATCGATAATTTCTGCCGAGTGAGTTCCCTCGTACAGAGGGTGACAGTTTATCTCGACCCCGTCAAGATACTGAAGCGGCTGAAGCCTGTCCACACCTCCGCGATAGGGGTGAGCCTGAACTACCGCGCCGCCATAGCTATGTACGAGCGCGTAAAGCTCGCCCTGCTCAAGCGTGTATATCATGGGGTTATCGGTAATGAAGCTAAACGGCACGCCGTAGATGAGTATATGAAGCTTCGGATCGCGTGATACCGTAAGCTCGATTCCGTAAAGGACGGTGAGCCCCATGCTCTCGCCAAGCTCCCTTGCTGTGAAATACTCCTCGTTATAGCGGCGCGCCAGGTCGTCTGGTGAGCTTTCGTCGGCGTATTTTTCGCTGTAATGATTAGTGAGCACGATGCCGTCGAGCCCCGTTTTTTTCGCAACCCTGAGCACCTCGTCTATCGGAATACGACAGCATTCGCTGATAGCGGAGCTGTGCGCGTGCATATCTATTAGCAGTTCCTTTTTCATTATGTTACCTCTGTTCGTTTTGACGGCGCCGAGCTGTCGGCAGCCGAAGTAATGCTTGTTATTCGTCAGATAAGCGACTCTGCCGCCGATACGACGGTAAGTGTCGCCCTGTCAATTTTATCCCTGCCGTATGCGTCAAGGAAAATATCCGAGTAGCCGTCGCTTTTTAAATTGAAATTAAGCGTCCATAGCCCCCAGAAAATATCAATATGCCTGTCACCGATGCCGCCGCAGCCGAGGTCAATATAGCCCGAAAGACGCCATGCGTCGAATATCACGTTTGGCAGGCAAAAATCCCCGTGAATAAGGGTGTCGCTCTTAAGCATACCCTCGCCCTCGCAAAGCGCAAGATAAGCGTCCTCGTGCGACTTGAATTTCGAATAGGATTTGAGCGATTCAAAGGAGCGGACTCCCGCAAGGTAGCTCCTCCTTGCCGTGTCAATATATGAGGATACTCGGTCGGTAACGGGGCACGCGTCAGCAGGGTGCTCGTGCAGCTCTCGCATACGTTCGCCGAGTGCTATTGCCAGCCTCCTCGGATTTTCGAGATAGTCACCGTGGGTAAGCGGTTTTCCGATAACGCGTCTTGTGAGCAAAAAGTCACGCCCACCGTGCGCACCGTAATACATAACCTCAGGTCCAAGTCCGAGCGAGTGGAAATACCCGTCCATTCCAGCCTCATTGACAAGCGTGCCTGCCTCGGCACATTTCAGAAAAAATCCCGTGTCCTTGTCAATGAGGTACACCCTCGCTTCAGGCGAGGACGAGCTGTCGAATACAGGCGAGTCACCTGCTAATCGCTTTATTTCGTCGGGGAGCGTCGGGAGAATAGTTTTGATGCTTTTCATCATAATTGTTTACAAAATCGATTATTTTCTATATTCGTCAAGCACGCGGCAGAGAAGCTCAGGGTTGTCCGTCATAATACAGTCACAGCCAAGCTCAATGAGCTCTCTCATCGTTTCGGCGTCGTTTATAGTCCAGTACTGAACGGCAACGCCGCGTCTGTGAGCGCGATTTACGTAGGTGCTCTTGGCAAGGTTCAGCGTGATTCCGACGTCATACTCCACGGGAATCTGCAGGCAGGCAAAGTTACCGCCGTCGAAGATATTTACGCCGAGCATCTGCGTGACGATAAAGCTTGCGGCAGTGCCTGTCGGTGCACCGCGGTAAAGGTCGGGATACTTGGTCTTAAGCTCTTCCTCAATTTCATCGTGGAAGGTGCCGACGACTATTCTGTTTCTGTAATTAGGGTAGGCGCTGAGCGTATCGTTCAGAATTTTACACGCCTCATAGCCGCGCTCGCCCGAATCCTTAATCTCCACGATAAAGAGCAGGTCGGGGTTTGATTCGTAAAACTCCTCGAAAAGCTGTTCTATGGTCGCAATTTGAAGTCCGCAGCCCGCAAGGTCGGTTTCGTCCTTGTATATTCTCTCGCCCTCTCGCTCAAAGTAGTAGCCGAAATTGTACTGACGAAGCTCGGAAAGCGTCATATCCCTGATGTAGTGACGGTTGGACTTCTCATCGCAAAGCGCCTCAACCTCATCAAGCGTGAGGTCGCCGTTGACGTTGCAGGTTTCGTCAATATAGGAGTCGTGATTATATACGAGATAGCCGTCCTTCGTAAGATAAAGGTCGCTCTCGATTATATCAACTCCAAAGGTTGATACCGCCTCTCTGAAGGCAAGCATCGTATTTTCGGGGTTGCATTCGCCACCGCCTCTGTGTGCCGCAACCATAGGAAGCTCACCGTCGTTTACTAGGAAGGGATTACTTTGTACGTTCTTCCTCGGCGGTATGACGTTGATAATTACCATAAATAAAATTATAGAAATCAAGACGATAGCGCAAACCTTAAGACCTCTGTGTGCTTTCATAAACAAATCCCCTTTATTTCACGTATTTTTTTGCAAGACCGCCCTCAGCGGTTTCTCTGTATATGACCTTAAGGTCCTTGCCCGTTTCGTACATCGTTTCGACTATCATATCAAAGCTTATCTTTCTTGAATCGGCAAGGAAGTCCGCAAGGCTCACAGCGCCTATTGCGCGCATAGCCGCTATTGCGTTTCTTTCAATGCAGGGAATCTGTACAAGACCGCCAATGGGGTCACAGGTGAGTCCGAGGTGATGCTCGATTGACATCTCAGCCGCGTACTCTATCTGGTCAAGGTCAAGCTCGTAAAGGTCTGCCGCCGCTGCTGCCGCCATAGCGCAGGCGGTGCCTATCTCCGCCTGGCAGCCGCATTCCGCGCCGCTTATCGAGGCGTTCGTTTTGATAAGATTACCGATAAGGCTTGCGGTTGCAAGCGCGTGAAGAATGCTCTCGTCACGGAAATGCTCCTTGCCCTTAAGGAACTTAAGCACCGCAGGAAGAACTCCGCACGCGCCGCAGGTCGGGGCGGTAACTATAACACCGCCCGCCGCGTTTTCCTCGCTGACGGCGTATGCGTATGCGCAAATAAGGCGGTTCGTCTTGGTTTCCTGACGCTCGTCAATGTGCTTTTGTCTGTAAAGATATCTCGCCTTTCTTTGAAGTCCAAGACCGCCGTGAAGCACGCCCTCCGAGGCAATTCCTCGCTTTATTGCGTCCTGCATAACGCTCCACACCTCGCGAAGATAGTCCCATATTTCCTCGCCCTCACACTCCTCGACGTATTGCCAGAGCCGCATTTCGCGCTCACGGCAGTATTCGGATATTTCGGTAAAGGAATTCATCGGATAAACCTCGTCTGCCTCGATAAGCGTTTCACCCTCAGCGAGCACCGCGCCGCCGCCCACGCTGTAAAAGCGCTCCCTTTTGATTTCCTTATCGCCTGTCAGCGCGATGAGGTCCATAGTGTTGGGATGCTTCGGCGTGTCGGTATCCGTGTCAAATATTATCTCGCAGGGGCGCTCTCCGAATGCTTGCCTGAGTGCCTCGTCCGTCATATGTCCGCGCCCCGTCTTGGCGAGCGAGCCGTAAAGCACCGCCCGATATCTTTCGGCGTCCTGTGTCGATTCACTGAAGCGTATAGCCGCGGTATAGGGCCCCATCGTATGAGAGGACGACGGTCCCTTTCCAATTCTGTAAAGAAGCTTTAATGATTTCATGTGTCACCCTTCAGTGATTATTTTTCTTTCTGGAAATTTATGCGTTTTGCAGCATATAGGTAAAACAGCATAGTTGATGAATACCATTCGGAGCATTCCGTAGGTGTTCCTGTGATGGGGTCAAGCTCCTGGCCCATTTTGATTTTGTCGAAATGTCGGGTCCATGCCTGGACCCAACGCAGGCATAAATTGTCAAGCTCTTTTTCAAAGCCGTATTTCTCCATCCATAGCGTTGCGCGTAAGGCGATAAGCCCTTGCGAATAATATCCCCAGCAATTGCTTGTTTTGTGGTCTGTGCACGAGGGGTCGGAGATTGCCATAGAGGGGTAGGGGAAGGGGGTAGCAAATTCAAGAGGATTTGCTATATGACGCCTATATAAGCCCGAAATCAGCTCCGCGTCCTTGCTTTCATCAAGCACACCCTCCATAAACAGGTGAAAAATAGTGCTCGATAAAAATTTGCGCTGTACTCCGTTTTTATCTGCGTCGTAGAAGAAAATGTCCTCAGAGTTAAAGCACGTATCAAAAAGTCTTTGCTTCAGCTCTGCTGCAGCGCTTTCCCACTTGTTTGCATCGGTATAAAGCCCAAGCTCTCTTGCCATTTCAGAAAGAGACGTCAGCGTTGCATAGAAATTGCAATTCATATCTACCGTAATTACGGGAGCAATCCTATCATCGCGCGGTAAAACCCTCGCGTTTTGCTCAACCCCGTCAATAGCGTAATTTCCTATACACGAAAGCCCCTCAAGCCTTCCGCTGTTATCGTGCCCCGTGTCATAGCCAACGAACATCTCCACAAGACCGCGCCCCAGTGTCATACGGTTGCCCCTGAGCCAACTTACCCATTTTGATGACGATTCATAGACCCTTTTCAAAAATGCCTGATTTTTATTCATACGGTATACGAGAAGGCACAGCCTTGCAAATGACACGCATTCCTGAATCTGACCGTATCCAACCGTATTGTGCCAGCCGTCAGCTCTGCTCTTGTCAAGAATATAGCAGGGATACTGCCCGTCAGGTGTCTGATGAGAAATAAACAAATCAACCGTATTTTCCGCAAGATAGAGCTTCGTTCTGTCCTGCATAGCATAGAATACCGAATCGTAAGCGTGCTCAAGCCATATTCCTGGATAAGCCGAGGATATGAAAAGAAGCGGTCTATCCATTCCCTCAAAGCAACCGACGTGCTCGCTATCAAGTCGCGCCTTTACTATTTTGCAAATTTCGTCTGTCTGCATTTTTAGCTCCTTTGTTTTCTGAACAAGCCTTGATTGCTGCATAGTTAGCTTCGTGAATGTTTGCACCTATACTTGTACCGCTACGCAATACTTGATTTAATAATACGTTGTTTCTTCTGTTTTCTTTAATATCGGTGCAAAGATTTACGATATCAACCGCAAATTGCTTTGATAAATCAACAAGAAAATTTTCTTTCATTGTAAACTCCAAAATAAAATGATTTGGCGGCGCTGCCGTCATGAATTGATACTATCGCATCATGATTTCTTGCTTCGCTCCATGAATTAAATTGCAACCCCAATGCGCCGAAGC
>CAZDON010000005.1:0-32582 GCA_964507065.1 uncultured Ruminococcus sp.
CGACTGGGTAATAGTAGAGGGTGTCGTTGACGAGGACGTAAGCCCCGTATATAACGGACGCGGACCCGTTATAAGACTTATGCGCGTTGAGTATTCGACAAAGCCCTCGGTTGAGGTTGCGACCTTTAACTGAGGTTTTATAAAATAAACGAAAGAAGGGAGTGGTGAGCGTGAGGCTTTGTATAAGATATGCGAAAAGATATAAGGCGCTGGTATTATTTTGCCTGATTACGAAAACGCTCGCTTCCTTCGCCGAGCTTGCCATACCCGAAATTCTTGCGATAATTATAGACGATGCGGTACCGACGGGTGATATGTCGAGGGTTTTAGTCCTTGGCGGTGTAATGCTGAGCTTTGCCCTTGTCACCTTTTTGCTTAACGTCGTGTCAAACCGATTTTCCGCAAGGGCATCGGGCAGGCTTGCCAGAGATATAAGAAAAGACCTGTTCAGAAAAACCGTATCCCTTTCGGCAAGCGACTGTGACAGAATAGGCACCTCGTCGCTCACCTCGCGGCTGACCTCTGATACGTATAACGTATCCAGCTTCTTCGGCAGGCTTTTGAGAATGGGTGTGAGAGCGCCGATTATGACCGCCGGCGGTGTAATACTCACGCTCTTTATCGACTGGCGCCTTTCGCTGGTGCTTATAGGCGTGCTTCCGCTTATATTCCTGACCGTATATAAAATTACGCTTAAATCAATACCGATTTATAAGGACGAGCAGAGGATTCTCGATACCGTCGTCACAAAGGTTGATGAAACGGCAAAGGGTATCAGAGTTGTCAAGGCGCTGTCTAAGGAGGAATACGAAAAGGAGCAGTTTCACAGAAGAAGCGACGCGCTTGCGAGCCGAGAAATCGAGGCGGGTGCGCTTATGGCAGCGACAAAGCCTCTGACCGACCTTATTCTCAACGTTGGCTTTTGCCTGGTGGTGCTTCTCGGATATATTCTTTCTGTGAGAGGCGGCGCTTCAATGAGCGGCAAGCTCCTTGCCTTCATGACCTACTTCACCATTATTCTAAACAGTATGATAATGATGACGAGGACGTTCGTCCAGCTTTCCCGTATGACGGCGTCATCTATGAGAATAGAAGAGGTAATGAATATCAGCGAGAAAAAGTGCGGGAGTGATGCGGATATTCAGCCAGAGGCTGAAGCAGATGATGACGGTGACGCGCCTTATATCGAATTTGACAGAGTATCATTTTCCTATTCTAAGATAAACCCCGATATATCGGAAATTACATTCAAGCTTTTCCGTGGGCAGACGCTGGGCATCATAGGCTCGACAGGCTCGGGAAAATCAACTCTGATTTCACTCCTTTTAGGATACTATGCGCCCGATAGCGGCACGATATTTATAAATGGAAAGAATCTTCAGAATATAAATGACGGTTTAAGAACCTCGCTCTTCGGCGTTGCTTTTCAGCACGATTTTATTCCTGAGGGGGATATAAGAGGTACCGTCAGCTTTATGTGTGATCTTGACGACGCGCGTATAAATACCGCACTCGAAATTTCACGCGCGGGAGATTTCGTCGTCGCACTCGATGCGGGACTTGATTCGCCCGTTAATACGGGCGGCACTAACCTGTCGGGCGGACAGAAGCAAAGGCTTCTTATCGCAAGGGCAATTGCGGGAAATAATCCTATCGTGATACTTGACGACTCGTCAAGCGCGCTTGACTTCAAAACCGACAGCGAGCTTCGTCTTGGACTTTCATCACTCCGTGATGTAACTAAAATTATAGTATCTCAAAGAATATCCTCGGTAATGAGCGCGGATTTGATTCTCGTGATTAAGGAGGGGAAGACTATCGGCATGGGCACTCACGGTGAGCTTCTCTCGTCCTGTGACGAATATGCCGAAATATCCAGAGTGCAGCTTGGACAGTAGTTTTTATTAAAGGAAGCGAGGTGAGGGTGATGCGTAATCCTCTTGACAGAGGACCGAGAGATCGCGGCGGCGGGCGTGATTTGCTTAAGGGACGCGATACTCGGTACATATACGGGCGTCTTTTGTATTATCTTTCGCATCATAAGCTTCTTCTGCTTCTTGCCGCGGTTCTTACCGTCGTATCAAGCGTGCTTGCAATAAACGGAACCTCGCTTGCAGGCTCTGCTATCGGAGCTATTGCGGGAGAGGGGGATAGGGGAGTACCCTACTACCTCGTATTAATGGCGGTATTTTATCTTCTCTCATTCGTCATTTCCTACGCGCTGGCACTCGTGATGACTCACATAGCTCAAAGAATTGCCGCGAGAATGAGAAACGACGTCTACGATTCGCTGGTAAGGCTTCCGGTTGGCTATTTTGACATAAAGCAGGCAGGCGAGATAGTAAGCACAGTTACCTACGACGTAAATACCGTTGATGAATCGCTCTCACACGATTTTCTTCAGATAATATCAAGTCTTTCTACGGTTATCTACTCGTTCGTGCTTATGCTCTTTATATCCCCGATGCTCATACTCGTATTCGTGGTAACCATACCTCTGTCAATTCTTATGACTACCGTAATCGCAAGGGTGGTAAGACCTCTTTTCAGAAAGAGAAGCGCCTCGCTAGGTGAGCTTAACGGCTATATTGAGGAAATGATAGCAGGGCAGAGAGTAATCAGGACCTACGGGCGCGAGAGTGCCGTTATTGATAGGTTTGACGACTACAACGAGAGGGCAAGCGCGGCTTATATCAGGGCTGAGGCAAACGGCACTATGAACGGACCGTCCGTTAACCTTATAAATAACATATCACTGGCTCTTGTCAATATCTTCGGTGCGCTTTTATTTATGTCAAGCGGACCCGTTACCATAACCCTGACGGGGCTTGCTCAGTTCGTGCTCTTATCAAGAAAATTCTCAGGCCCTATAAATCAGATTGCAAATATTTACTCGGATATTCAGTCATCTCTTGCCGCGGCGGAGCGTGTTTTCCGAATTATAGACGAAAGACCCGAGGAAAAGGACCGCGAGGGTGCAGCTATACTCGTCTGCCCGATGGGTGAGGTCGAGTTCAGGGACGTATCCTTCGGCTATCTTCCCGATAAAAAGGTGCTGAAAAATTTAAGCTTTATCGCTGACGGCGGCAGCGTTACCGCAATAGTCGGTCACACGGGCGCGGGAAAAACCACTATTATTAATCTTCTTATGCGCTTTTACGACGTCAGTGACGGAAGCATATTAATTGACGGAGTCGATATACGCGATTATACAAGAGAATCGCTAAGGAGCTCGTTTACTATGGTGCTTCAGGACACCTGGCTGTTTTGCGGCACGGTGTTTGACAACGTTGCGTACGGTAAGCCTGGCGTTACGCGCGAGGAGGTTGAGCGTGTCTGCCGCGCTTGCGGAATACACGGCTTTATTTCTAATCTTAAGGACGGCTATGATACCGTAATCGGAGAGGCGGGAGTCAGCATTTCCGCGGGGCAAAGGCAGCTTCTTACGATAGCGAGGGCAATGCTTATAGACTCAAATATGCTGATACTTGACGAGGCGACCTCAAGCGTCGATTCAAAGACCGAGAGGGAAATTTCCGACGCTATGATAAGCCTTATGAGAGGCAAGACCTGCTTCGTTATCGCGCACAGGCTTTCTACCGTTATGGGTGCTGACCGCATACTCGTTATCGACGGCGGCAACGTGGTTGAAATCGGAACCCACGAGGAGCTTCTTTCAAAGCGCGGTAAGTATTTCGAAATTTATTCGGCGCAGTTTGACCTGCACGGTACTATATGACCTGAAAGGATTTATTCTTTATGAACAACAACGGAATGCGTTTTCCATTCGAGCTATATTCCACACACGGCGAGGGGATTCTCGTCGGAGCGAGATACAATAAGGATAAAATGGAGCTCGTCGAGGTCACCTTTGGTGACGTGACGGTGCAGATAGGCACGGAGCTTATCCTTGCTACGCAGGGAGATTTTCTCTACGTACCGCCGAATATGACCTTCAGGGTATCGAGTGAGGGTGTCGCTGCGGTGCGCGGTATCATCTTTGACTCGTCTATTATTGAGGAAAATATGCTTTCTTATGAGGCCGAAATACTATATATGTTCTTCGTTCAGTCGGAGAACAAAATAAAGCTCTTCTCACCCGATCACCCGTCGTATCCTTCAATATCCCGTTCAATGAACGAGGCGTTTGACGAATATTCGGCAAAGGACGTGTGCTATAAGCTCGTTATCCGCTCTAATATCTATAAGATTATGACCGAGCTTCTCCGTCACTACTGTGTAGCGAGAAGCGAAGACGATAAGAGCGTGTATCACAACGTGCTGAGGCTCAGACCCGTAATTGACTTTATTGCAGGAAGCACGAGAGAGCGTCTTACGATAGAGCAGCTTGCCGAGATAATTCTGGTAAGCCCCGACTATTTCACAAAGATGTTCAAGAGAAGCATAGGAAAGACTCCGATAGATTACATAAACGCAATAAGAGTAAATCTCTCTATGCAGCTTCTCATTGATACGAATAAGTCAATGCCCGAAATTGCTGAGGCGGTCGGCTTCTGCAACGCGAATTATTTCCACCGTATATTCAAGCAGTATATGGATACGAGCCCCTTGGCGTACAGAAAGGCGAATCGGGCACAGTAAAATGAATACGAAAAAGAGAATAGCGGTAATACTGATGTCAGTATTGCTTCTTCTGGTTATAATCTCGGATACTCTTGACACGAGCGACACGACCGCGGCACCGCTTGCGGCGAGCTACTCGTCATTTATCCTGCTGTTTATAATCATAATGCAGGAAAATCACAGAAGAACCGTAAGAAGAATACAAAACAGAAAAAAGAGAGGAAGGAAATCCACAATGAAGCAGTTAATTGAAAGATTTTTAAATAAAGAGGTAAGCGTTGCCTCTATCGTCGGTACTCTTCGCGGCACGCTCGTCGAGCTTTCTGACAACGCGGTTGCTATTGAGGGCAAAAACGGCACTCAGGTGGTTAATATCGACTATATTTACAGCGTTAAGGAAGTAAAGAGCAAAAAATAACTTCATAAGCTACTGAAAGGAGCAGCTATGTCAGGGGCAATTATTGACAACAAGCCGCCTATAACCGAGGGTGGCAGGCCTTACGTCTTTATATCCTATTCACATAAGGACAGGGACATTGTTTACGACGATATATGGCAGCTCACCGAGCGCGGCGTCGGAGTCTGGTACGATAACGGAATTACCGCAGGCGAGGTTTGGAATGAGGCTGTACGCGAGAGGATTATATCCGATGACTGTAAGCTCGTTATCTTCTTTACCTCGGAGAATACTATGGCAAGCTCGGCTATCAAGCAGGAAATGGAGCTTGTGCAGCAGTACAAAAAGAGCTGCTTTACGGTAAATCTTACCGACTCCGAGATAAGTCAGCTTATTTCAGACGCACTGGGTAAGGGTCATATCCGTATATCGGATATGAAGCTTTACGCAGACTTTTTCGACGAGGACATCATATACATAAAGCGCTCCTCGCCATCCTACGTAGATGACGTATGTATTCAGTGCGTGCGCTACGGTGTCATCTCTGAGGTCGAGGTCGTGAACGTCAGGTCAAGCGTAAAGCGCGTGCTCGTGCTTTGCAAGAACAGCTCGTTCTCAAATTCGATTATCGGCGGTGTCTACGACTATTTTTCAGGTAAGGAAAACGTAGTCCTGGAGAAAAAGCTCGTTGATAAGAATTTGAGCAGGCTTGACTGTGCTATCGAATTTACGAGAATACTCCAGCAGAGCATTGAGGATTACGACGGCTTTATTTTAAGAGTACCCGAAAAGTATAACGAGCAGCTTATCGGCTGCATTAATAAAATCCTGAGTCTGGGAAAGAAAATCGTTCTTCTCGACATCGAGCTTAACCGTGAGCAGCTTACAGGCGCAGCGGCTATGCCATCTTACGTTGGAAGCGACTTCGTTACGGGCGGAATACTTCTCGGTGAAAGAATAGGCGACCTTGCGCAAAAATTCGGCAAGGGAAATTCGGTGGTGCTTCTTTTCGAGGGGCCTTTTGCAAATTCCTCGGCAAAAATAAGATGCGACAACCTTTATAATAAGCTTGTTTCAGTGACTCCCGGTGTGAATATACTGAGATATAATCTCCCATCGCTCAACGCAAAGCAGGCGCTTTCATACGTAAAGGAGCGTGCGCGCACCTGGGAGGCAGAGCATACGCTTGCAGGTAAGACGGTAGTTCTTTTCGCGGGAATTGATAATATTGCCGTAGAAATTATGCGTACTCTTGCCAGAGTTGAGGAGCTTAATCCGCTTTACAGGGCGCTCAAGAGCGCTAAGAAGCTTATAATCGCGGGCTATGACGGTATAAGGGATACCAGCGGCGAGGTCGTGCTCAAAAATTACGGTGTTGATTTTATGACCGTTGACGTCGTACCCTTCAAGCAGGGTATTGATGCGGGTGAGAAGATGTACTCGCTTCTGTTCGAGCGTGCGAGGGACGGAAATATATATACCACACCGGAGCTTATTGAATATATTAGATTTGGATCGGAGAAGTTCGATTCGGCAGAGGATATACGCTTCCTTATTGCGAACAAGCAGGCGCTTATCTTTGACCTTGACGGTACTGTGGCAGACACTGAGAGGCTTCACTGGGATGCGTACAACGTCCTTCTGGCTGAGCACGGTGTGCGTCTTGATGACGGGCATATCCGTCGGTACATAGGCAACTCAGAGGCTAAAATCTACGAGATGATAAAGCGCGACTATGAGATTGACTTCGATGAGGAGGATTTTATAGAGCGTCGCATAGGCATATATCTTGAGCTTGTCGAGAAGAAAGGGCTGAAGCCGTTTTCGTTCATTCCCGATATTCTCAGAAGCACCAAGGCGGAGTGCGTGCTCGTCACCTCTCAGATACCGTCCGTCGTTAATAAGCTTCTTACACTTTGGGGGCTTGATGAATATTTTCCTGAGAACAGGCGCTTCTGCTGTCACGACGGAAGATACGTTAAGCGTGACGTTTATAAGGATATAAGCTCGCTTTTGGGGCGCGGTGTTGATATTGAGCCGGGAGAGGTCGCGCTGTTTGAGGACTCGCTTCATTATCTTGAAGAGGGACAGCGGCTTGGCTTTACTGTAATAGGTGTTGAGCATCTTTATAACCGTAATATGCTTAACGGCTGTGATGCCGTTATGTCAGAGAGCCTTCACAGAGGTGTATTCGTGGGTCTTTGTAACCTTGACGCCGTATATTACGGTCAGGGCGGACTTCCTGAGGAAAATACCAAGGTGAAGATAAAGGACTTTTCGCTTGAGGTCGGCGGCCCTGCCGCAAACGCAGCGGTAACCTACGCAAGACTGGGCGGTGAGGCGTATCTCGTAACCTCAATCGGTGACAGTCCGGAGGGAATTTTACTTAAGTCAAAGCTTAAGGATTTATCCGTAAGAGTAATAGACGTTGATGCCGACGTAAGAGATAAGGGCTGTAGCGTTTCCTTCGTATACGTTAATAAGACCAGCGGCAGCCGCACCATATTCTCAGGTCAGGCAGAAAGCGCCCTCGGAATAAGCGTTGATTTTGAGGATGCAGTCCGTCGCGCGGATTTCGTGCTGTACGACGGCAACCTTCCCGGATGTGAGGACCGCCTTCTTCGCTACGTTGAGTATTACGACAAGGATTTAGTGCTTGATGCAGGAAGCTTTAAGGACGGATTTCCTGAGTGCTTTTACCGCGCATCTGCGGTAATATCCTCGGAGAGCTTCCGCACTCCCGACGGTGATGACGTATTTGCCTTAAAGGATATATACGGCTTCAGGTATGCCGCAAAGACGGCAGGTGCTATGCCAATAGAATACAAATTTGCAAGCACTTGCGGACGGATTACCCCTCCCGAGGTGAGCGTAGCCGATACGCTTGGAGCAGGCGATATTTTTCACGGTGGCTTTTGCTACTGTTTTTACGTATTAAAGGAGCCCTTTGATAAGGCTCTTGAATCTGCCGCCCGTCTTTCGTCGTACAGCGTTACCAGACGAGGTGTCGTGGCGGGGCTTGATTATGCTATTAATTATATAAAAGGAGTAAACAAATGAAAATCGCAATAGGAAACGACCACGTTGCAGTTGAAATGAAGAATCACATCAAGGCGTATCTTGAGGCAAAGGGGCACACCGTAATCAACTACGGAACCGACTCTACCGACAGAGCCGATTATCCTATCTACGGTAAGAAGGTTGCCGACGCGATAGTTAGCGGCGAGTGTGAGCTTGGCGTGCTTATCTGTGGCACGGGCATAGGCATCTCAATGGCGGCAAACAAGGTTAAGGGAATCCGTGCGGCAGTATGCTCTGAGCCTTATTCCGCGGCGCTTACCAGAAGACACAATAACTCGAATATTATCGCCTTTGGCGCAAGAGTGGTAGGTCCTGCGGTAGCTGAGGCTATCGTTGACGCGTTCTTCGACTCAGAGTTCGAGGGCGGCCGTCACGCAGGCCGTGTCGATATGATTACGGATATCGAGAACGGTAAGCTTTGATATGTTAAGACTGGGTCTTGATATCGGCGGTACTAAAATAAATATAGGTATATTTGACACCGAGGTTGGGCTTATTTCGCGAAAGAGGCTTGAGGTGCGCGACCTCAAGTCACCGGTTCGGGATATATGCGATGCTGTAAGTGAGCTTTGCCTTGAGTGCGGCATAACCGTATGTGAGCTTATCAGCTGCGGCATCGGTGTTCCCGGTACGGTGAGTGAGGACGGCAGAACGCTCATAAAGGCACCGAATATTTCGGTGCTTACTTCCGATTTTGCCGTTTTGCTTGAGGAGGCTCTTGGAATCCCCACCCGTATGGTTCAGGATTCAAGGGCCGGCGCTCTCGGTGAGTATGCTCTTGGTGCAGGGCTCAACTCAAGAGCTCTCTTGTCTATAACGATAGGCACGGGAATAGGTGCGGGACTGGTTATTGACGGAAAAATTTACGGCGGCGCTCTGGGCGCGGCGGGCGAGATAGGGCATATTCCCGCGCTCGCAGGCGGCAGACCGTGTGGCTGCGGTAAGCGTGGCTGCGTAGAGAAATACAGCGCCGGTATTGGTCTTGAGCTTACGGCAAAGGAGCTGTTTGGTGACGGTGCTACGGCATATACTCTTTTTGATAAGGCAAGGGCGGGGGATAGCTCCGCGCTTTTGGCACTTGATGACGCAAGAGAGAAGCTTGCTCTCGTTATCACCGCGGCAGTGAATTTGCTATCTCCCGATTGCGTTGTCTTTACGGGTGGACTTGCTGAAGAGGTCGAGCTTTATCTTGACCCGATTATTGAGCGTGTAAAGGAGCTATGCTATTCATCGGGGGCGCTTCCGAGATTTGAAAAGGCGATTCTCGGTGAGCTTGCACCTCTCGTTGGCGCGGCGCTTGCGTTTTCTGACTGATAAATTGAGAAAAAAGAGCACGAAACGGCAGAAATTCCAAGAATTTCTGCCGTTTTATGATATCAGAGTAATAATGAATAGCGAGGCTACCATTACTTTTGGAAACTTCGCTATATTTTTGTTATACCGGAATGAAGCAGGCGCTTTATTCCTTGATTACAGTAATAGGCGCCTTGCGAAGCACAAAGTCGCGTGTTACGATTACTCGCTTGACGCCGTACTCAGAGGGAAGCTCGTACATAGGCTTAAGCATAATTTCCTCAATTATCGAGCGAAGTCCTCTTGCGCCCGTGCCGCGCTCTATTGCCATATGAGCAATTTCGCACAGCGCATCGTCCTCAAATATAAGCTCTATGCCGTCCATCTCAAAAAGCTTCTGATACTGCTTATAAATCGCGTTCTTAGGCTCCTTAAGAATACGGACGAGCGCTGCCTCGTCGAGATTTTCCAGAGCTACGATAACGGGAAGCCTGCCGACAAGCTCAGGAATAAGACCGTACTTGACTACGTCGTGCGCTGATACGTCCTTGTATACGCCGCGTGCGACGCGCTCGCGCTTGGTGAGCTTTTCATTTGAAAAGCCTATAGTCTGCGAGCCCTTGCGGCTCTCGATAATACTCTCAATTCCGTCAAAAGCACCGCCGCAGATAAAGAGAATATTCTTTGTGTTTATCTGAATAAAATCTTGATTGGGGTGCTTTCTTCCACCTTTAGGCGGAACGTTTGCGACCGTACCCTCAAGAATTTTAAGCAGTGCCTGCTGTACGCCTTCGCCCGATACGTCACGGGTTATGGAACGGTTTTCGCTTCTTCTTGAAATCTTGTCTATCTCGTCGATGTAGATAATTCCGCGCTCTGCAAGCTCAACGTCAAAGTCAGCCGCCTGAATAAGACGAAGAAGAATATTCTCAACGTCCTCGCCGACGTAGCCTGCCTCCGTAAGAGTAGTAGCGTCCGCAATAGCAAACGGTACCTTGAAGCTCTTTGCAAGTGTCTGCGCAAGATAGGTCTTTCCGACACCCGTAGGACCGAGCATAAGCACGTTTGACTTCTGTATCTCAACGCCGTCGCCCGCATCTCTTGCGCTCATTGCCTCACCCTTGTGAGAGCCGCGGCGGCGCTTGCCGCCCTCACGCTCCTCAAGTGTAAGTATGCGCTTGTAGTGGTTGTAAACACTGACGGAAAGTGCCAGCTTTGCCGAATCCTGTCCTACGACGTGAGCGTCAAGCATAGCCTTTATTTCCTTAGGGCGGGGGAGAGTCTCAAGTGAAAGAAGAGGCTCGCGCTCACCGTCCTGCGTATTGATTTCATCAAATTGCTCGTCAAGAAAATCCGCAAAGGTGCCGACGCAGCTCTCGCAGATATACGCAGGCTCGCTTCTTGCGGGAATGAGTAAAACGACCTCGTTTTCACCTCTGCCGCAAAAGGCACATTTGCGCTGTTTATCTCTTGAATTTGCCATAAATTAAAGTTCCTTCTTGGTTATAACCTTGTCGATAAGACCGTACTTCATCGCATCCTCGGCTGACATATAGTTATCTCTCTCTGTATCTCTTTCGATAACCTCAATTGGATTTCCCGTCTGCTCTGCAAGGATAGAGTTGAGCTTCTGTCTTGTCTTAAGAATGTGGTCTGCCGCAATCTTGATTTCGGTAGCCTGACCCTGAACACCGCCAAGAGGCTGATGAATCATTACCTCAGCGTTAGGAAGCGCGAATCTCTTGCCCTTTGCACCGCTGGAGAGCAGGAATGCGCCCATTGATGCCGCCATACCGATACAAATAGTGGATACGTCGCACTTGATGTAATTCATAGTATCGTAAATCGCAAGACCTGCAGAAACCGAGCCTCCGGGGCTGTTAATGTAAAGATAAATGTCCTTATCGGGGTCCTGAGCCTCAAGATAGAGAAGCTGAGCGATAACGATTGACGCGGTGGTATCGGTTACCTGATCCGCAAGAAAAATGATTCTGTCATTAAGAAGTCTTGAATAGATGTCGAATGAGCGCTCACCGCGAGAGGTCTGCTCAACGACGACTGGTACGAGTGCCATAGTGTAATCCTCCGTTTTTTATAGGTTTAATTAAGGCAACCTCATGTAAAGCTACGAGAGGCTGCCTGCTTTTTTAGAATTATTCCTCGGTGTCGGGCTTCTTTTCTGCCTTGGGAAGCTTGGTTACGGCATTTTCCTTTACAAACTTAAGGGCAGCCGCAACTAGCATATCCGCCTTGATATCGTCAATGCTTACCATACCCTGAACCTGATCCTTGGGTACGTTGTACGCCTCAGCGATTCTGGTGTACTCAGCGTCGATATCCTCATCGGTTACGGTGAGTGACTCAAGCTTTGCAATGGTTTCAAGCGCAAGGCGAAGCTTAACCTGCTTTTCAGCGTTGGGACGGAACTGCTGACGGAGTGCGTCGAGAGTAAGACCCGTATACTTGAAGTAGGTAGAGAGATCAAGACCCTGCATTCTGAGTCTGTTGTCGTAATCGCGAACGAAGTTCTCGGTTTCCTGAACGAACATAGCCTCAGGAATCTCTGCATCAAGAAGCTCAATGAGCTTTTCGCTTATAGCAGACTCGAACTTGCTGTCTGCCTCGTCCTCGTGTCTTTTTGCAATTTTAGCCTTAACGTCAGCCTTATATTCATCAAGAGTATCAAATTCGGATACGTCCTTAACAAACTCGTCGTCAAGAGCGGGAAGCTCCTCAGCCTTAAGTGCGTTGAGCTTGGTCTTGAATACTGCAGCCTTGCCTGCAAGCTCCTTCGCGTGATACTCATCAGGGAAGGTTACGTTAACGTCGAACTCCTCACCAACGGTCCTTCCGACTATCTGCTCCTCAAAGCCGGGAATAAACGAGCCTGATCCAAGAGTAAGATCATAGCCGTCAGCCTTGCCGCCGTCAAAGGGAACTCCGTCAACCGAGCCCTCGTAATCTATATTAGCGATATCGCCCTTAGCAGCAGCTCTGTCGGTAACCTCAACGGTTCTTGCAACACGCTTGCGTGCAGCCTCGATCTCAGCCTCGATAAGAGCCTTGGTAACTCTTGCTACCTTTCTCTCGCATACAATGCCCTTGTAGCCGTCAATCTTGCACTCAGGCTTTACGGAACCCGTTGCCTTAAGAACTATGTCGCCGTCCCTTGAAACAAGATCAAAGGAGGGAGTGCCTACAACCTCAAGTCCCGCTGCCTTTACTGCCTCGTCAAATGCGTCGGGAATAAGGGTGTTGATAGCATCCTCAAAAAATACGTCCTTGCCAAAGAATCTCTCGACTACCGACTTAGGTGCCTTTCCCTTTCTGAAGCCGGGGAGTGCGATATCCTTTACGTTCTTTTTGTACGCTTCAAGCTCTGCCTTGTCATATGCCTCGCGAGATACGGAAAACTCGAGAGTGAATCCTGATTTTTCGGTGAGCTCGTGCTTAATGTAAGCCATTGTTTTTCCTCCAAGTGAATGTCTTTTTACATTTTATTTTAAAAACTAATATATTTTACAACAAACAATCCTGTTTGTCAATAGAAAAATGCTCAAAATATGAGAATTTAACCTCTTTTATCAATAAATTTCGGAACGAAAGAAAGGTAGTCGGCAGATATGATGCTCATCTTAACACCGTCGTGAACAAAGGTCGGTTCTATCGTGTAATTGCCGTGAATATGCCCGTAGTAAAGCCGTTTCACACCGTACTCCTTAAGAAGTGAGATAAGCCCCTCAGATACGAAGCTGCCGAACACGGGTGGGAAGTGCATAAACGCGATAATTTCCTTACCGCTGCCTTCTCTTAGCAATGCTGCCTCGTCAAGACTCGTTTTTAAACGATGGGATTCCCTCGCTACGAGCTTGTCAAAATCAATGGGGTTTTGCGTAGGCTGATTTTTCTCGTCAAAGAACCAGCCGCGAGTGCCTGCTACAATAAAATCGTCAAGCTCGTGGGCATTATTATAAAGGAAGGATATCGTTGATATTCCTTCTTTTTCAAAATGCTCGGTGTGCTTTTTCATTGTAGACCACCAGAAGTCGTGATTTCCCTTGAGGAAAATCTTTTTTCCGGGGAGTCTGTCGATGAATTTTATATCCTCGGTTGCTTCATCGAGTGTCAGCGCCCAGGAGATATCTCCCGCGACGACCACGGTATCGCCCTCGGCAATAAGCTTTTTCCAGCTGGCTTCAATCCGCGCCTGATAATCCTGCCACCGCCGTCCGAATACTTCCATTGACTTGTTCGTGGACGAAAGCGTTGACAGATGCAGGTCCGCTATTGCATAAAGTGCCATAAATTTCCACCTTTTTTGAATTTTTGTGGGTATATTTTAAGGTGACGGTGCAGATAATAACCTTGCAGGGCGGAAAAATAATATCTCACTCTGCAGAAAAGAGAAAAATGACATGGATGAAAAGAAATACAGCACCGAGTGCGGTGGCGAGCGTCACAAGCATATTAAGGGTATTAACTGTGACGTGACGGGATGCGTATACCACAACGGTATGCACGAGTGCTATGCAGGAGAAATCTGCGTAGGTCCTCACGACGCAAAATGCTCGGCAAACACGGTGTGTGCAACCTTTAAGCCGAAGGAATATTAAGCCTCGGCAAAATCCGCAACTGCCTTATCCATACCGCCAACCTCGATAATATCGGTGTGGCGAGCGGTCTTTGTCAAAAGTGACGCAAGCGGTGAGGGAATTTGCGTTTTCGTTAAGGACGCAAGTTTTTCAAGCGACTCTATATCGTCGGGGGCGTTTTCGTCACCCGCAATAGAGGTATAAACGTCGCGTGCGAATTTGTATGGGGATGCGGTTGATGCAATAAGGATTTTCCTCTCTGCCTTTTCGGTAAGAGCATACTTTTCCTGTGCCACCACGGCAACGGCGGTATGCGTATCGATAAGGCAGTTTTTCTCTCCGTAAAGCTTCTTTATCATCGCACGCGTTTCGCATTCGTCCGATGAAAAACCTACGAAATGCTCACGAATCTTAGCAAAATCGTCAGCGTCAAGGGTGTACTTGCCGCACTCGGAGAGCTGCTTCATATACTCGCGCGTCTTATCCTGACCGAGAGTGATATAAAGGAGTCTTTCGAGATTTGAGGATATGAGAATATCCATAGAGGGCGAAATCGTTGCATAGAACGGACGCTCTCTGTTATATACGCCCGACGAGAGAAACTCGGTAAGCACGTCGTTGCTGTTTGACGCGCAGACGAATCTTTCGACAGGAAGCCCCATAAGCTTCGCTATATACGCCGCGAAGATATTGCCGAAGTTGCCCGTCGGTACGCATATATCTATTTTGTCACCGAGCGCTATTTCGCCAGCACTTACCATATCGCAATAAGCTGAGATGTAGTAGACTATCTGAGGAACGAGGCGTCCGAAGTTAATTGAGTTTGCGCTTGAAAGGAATACGCCCGATTCGTTGAGTCGCTCCCTTGCCGTGTCATCGGAAAAGATTCTCTTAACACCGTTTTGCGCGTCGTCAAAGTTACCGCATATACCCTTGATACATACGTTCTCGCCCTCTTGCGTCTGCATCTGAAGCTTCTGCACGCGGCTTACACCGTCGGTGGGATAGAACACCTGAATCTTAGTGCCCTTAACGTCACGGTAGCCCTCAAGCGCCGCCTTTCCCGTGTCACCTGAGGTTGCAACGAGTATCAGAGCCGTGCGGTCTTCGCCCGTCTTTTCGAGTGCTCTTACAAAGAGTCTTGGCATAATCTGAAGCGCCATATCCTTAAAGGCGCAGGTCGGTCCGTGCCAAAGCTCAAGAATATAGCGACCGCCGTCAACGCGGCTTACGGGTGCGGGATGCTCGCCGAATTTCTCCGGCGCGTACGCCGCGCGTGCGTCGGAAAGCAGCTCGTCCTCGGTGTAATCTGTAAGAAACTTGCCGATTATGCGCGCCGCCCTTTCAGGATAGCTCATAGCGGCAATTTGGTCAAGCTCGCCGTCCTTCAGCTTAGGAATTTCGGTAGGCATATAAAGACCGCCGTCTGGTGCCAGTCCCGTTTTTATCGCGTATGCGGCGCTTACGCTTTCCTTAGATATTCCTCTTGTGCTTACGAATTTCATATTTTACTCCGTTTCCTGCCAAAAGGGCAGACTAAAATTATATTCTGTCGGCGGTAAATGCCGACTCAAGATGGCATATATCGAGAACCTTGCCCGATTTGTTCACAAAAACCTCAATTATATCGAATCTCAGGCGAAGTCCGTCGGGATTTCCCATAACGAAGGCTTTTGCGGTGCGGATAATAGCCCTCATTTTCTCTCTGTCCACAGCCGCGGCAGGTCTTGACTCAATAGGGGACTCTGCGCCAGTCGTGCGGCATTTGACCTCTACAAAGACTAAATGACCGTGCCCCTTTGCGATAATATCAATTTCGTGACCCTCGGCAACGAAATTGCGCTTGACTATTTTATAGCGCGAGCGCCGAAGATATCGTGCGGCTGCCGCCTCGCCGATGTTTCCCGTTTTGCGGCGCGAGGTAAGTACCTTAAGAATGTTCATCGCTATTTGTCAAGAAACTTAAGGAAGGTCAGCCTGTGAATAGGCGACGGACCGTGCTCTCTCACCGCGTCCATATGTACCTTGGTAGGATAGCCCTTGTGCTTTGCAATTCCGTACTCAGGATAAAGTTTATCCTGCTCGGCGCAAAGCCTGTCACGGGTCACCTTGGCAAGAATTGAAGCTGCGGCAATTGATGCGCTCTTTGCATCTCCGCCGACGATTGCCTCGCAGGGGATAGGAATACCTCTGGTGCAGTTGCCGTCTATCAGGGCAAAATCCGCCCCCGTAGGAAGCGCCTCTATCGCGCGCCTCATAGCAAGCATTGATGCGTTTAATATGTTGATTTCGTCAATTTCGGCAGGGCTTGCCTCGCATATTGCGTAGGCTACTGCCTTTTCCTTAATTATATCAAAAAGCCTCTCGCGACGCTTTTCCGTCAGCTTTTTTGAGTCGTTAAGCCCCTCGATTTCCAAATCGCGGGGAAGTATAACGGCCGCCGCTACGACAGGGCCGCAAAGCGGACCTCTGCCGGCCTCGTCACAGCCGCAAACGAGAGAATATCCCTCACCAATATGCTTTAGCTCGTAGCTCATATCGGGCATTTATATCACCTCACTCGGTACCTCAAGGGTAATTCTTCCGATTTTCGCTCCTCGGAATTCATCAAGAAGCATAGCCGAGGTGCGTGATTCGTCCACGCTGCCGCCCGACTGTAAAAATCCGCGACGCCTGCCGACGAGCATAAATAAATCGTACCCGTCAAGTCCGTCGCATTCCTCATCGGTAAGCCTGTACCTCTCAAGAAAGCACTCACGTTCTTTTTCGTAAAGTGCCGCACAAAGCGCCATTGCAACCTCGTCCGTATCAAGGATTTTGTCACGGATTGCGCCTGTTGCCGCAAGCATAAGCCCGACACGCTCGTCCTCAAACCTCGGCCAAAGCACACCTGGCATATCAAGAAGATTGAGTCCGATGTCGGTAGTCACCCATTGCTTGTTGAGAGTGACACCGGGTCTGTCCTCAACCGCCGCGCGCTTAGCGCCGCAAAGTCTGTTGATAAGGGAGGATTTTCCAACGTTGGGTATGCCCACGATCATCGCCTTGATACGTCTTTGACCCATACCGCGCTCGTCCCAACGGGCAAGCTTGTCCGATAGGACCTCTTTGATTTTCGCGGAAAGCTCCTTTATTCCATAGCCGTCGGTCGAGTCGATAAGCACGGCGTGCTTACCGCGTGACTTGTAGTAATCTACCCACAGCTTGCTTTTTACAGGACTCGCAAGCGAGGCCTTAGTCAGAACGGTCACCGAGGGCTTTTCGCCGAGGATGGAATCTATTTCGGGATTTTTTGAGCTGTACGGGATTCTCGCGTCAAGAAGCTCAAGCACAATATCAACCTCGCTAAGACACTCCTTCATCATACGGCGCGTCTTTGCCATATGCCCTGGGAACCACTGTATGTTTTTCATCTTAACCTCAACTAAATTGGGAGTTTATTCTATTCTTCCAAACCTTTCAAAGGGGTATACCCGTATAAGTGCCCGACCTATAACGCAGTCAACCCGCACCGTTCCGAAATAGCGTGAGTCGGTTGAGTTGTTGCGGTGATCGCCAAGCACGAAGATTTCACCCTCAGGCACAGTCATATCAATATACCTTGAGTGAACTGCACCGTCGGTAAATACGTAATCCTCGGTAAGCCGCTGTCCGTTAAGATACACCTGACCTGCCGTGTTGACTACGACGTGATCTCCCGCGACGGCAATAACTCGCTTAACGAGCGCGTAGTGGGCATCTGACGCTCCCGAAAGATTTATTGATTTGTCCTCAATAACCACGATGTCACCGCGCTTCGGAGTATAAAACGCGTCGGAAATAATAAGGTGCTCTTCGTCGTAGAGAGTGTTCATCATCGAGTCGCCCACAACCTTTGAATGCCTGAAGAAAAATGAAGTAACGATAAGCACGCAAACCAGGCTTATAATAAACAGCTCTACAAAATCGAACAGTGTATCAACGCCGCGTGGCTTTTCGGGGTTGTAGGGGCTCTTTTTCAGCACCGCGCCGCGCTTTGGCTCCTTGGGAATGAAAAGTGGTATTTCGACAGGAGCCTCGGGAATTTTTACTTGGGGCTCCTCGTCCTCAAAGAACGAAAGCTGATTTTCATCGAGGAACGGGTCACCCGACGGCTCACTGTAATTCTTGCCCTCGGCGTCATCTGCCATTTGCTCGGTATCAGGACCGAAGAAGGATATTTCGTAGATTCCGTAGGCGTCAGAAGCGTTATCAACGACGACCTCGTCAGAGGTATCGGGCTGAGCGCTAATCTCGCCATCACTCGCGATATCCCTTTCACGAGCCTCGTCCTCATTTGAAATCACGGCTTCACTTACCGCCGCGCCATCGACTGTATCCGCAAAGGGCTCGTCAGTAGCAGTAGCCTCGCTTTCGCTCGGTGCATCTGCCGTGCTGTCAGCAGCCTCAAAGAGGGGAGCATCCGAAGCGGAGTCGGTAGCTTCCGCCTTGGGCTTTCTCTTGCGGGGAGCTTTCTTAGGAGTGACCTGAGCCTCTGTTGCCTCGCTCTCGCTTGCCGCGTCTGCCGTGACGTTAGCTGCCTCAGAGAGTGGAGCGTCCGACGCGGTGTCGGTAGCTTCCGCCTTGGGCTTTCTTTTACGGGTCGTTTTCTTGACCGTGTTTTCGTCCTGTACGGTGGCAGCATCGTTTGCAGTATCATTTTCGATGAGCTCGGTGCTCTTTTCGGTATCACTCATTTTCTCACCCCCAATCGTTTGGCAATAAAATATTATTAATTATTTTAGCACAACTGCGCGCAAAAAACAATACTTATTTTAAATTTTAAATATTTGCGGCAGGATTTCGGTTATCAGTCACATATTTTTTCTTTTCTGACGGTATAAATTCGGCAATTTGCAAGGAAAACGATTTTTTTTGAAAAAGTACTTGCAATTTTGAAAAGGAAGTGATATAATACCATTAAATGTGCCAATATACAAAAGGGTATTGAGGCGTATAATTCAGAACAGTCCTCTGCATTTGCTCTGCACGAATGTTCGTAGTATTAAGGAGGGCCGAAAAATGGAAAAGATTCAGGCTTTTGTTAATGAGCAGCTCAAAACTGAGGTTCCTCAGTTTGGCATTGGTGACGGAGTAAAGGTTACTATCCGCATCAAAGAGGGTGACAAGGAAAGAAATCAGATGTTCGAGGGTACCGTTATTGCTAAGCACGGTGGCGGAATATCCGAGACCTTTACCGTAAGACGCGTTTCGTACGGTGTAGGCGTTGAAAAGACGTTTCCTCTTCATTCTCCTAACGTCGTGGAAATCAAGGTTTTCCGTCGTGCAAAGGTTCGCCGTGCAAAGCTGTACTATCTGCGTGATAGAGTCGGTAAGGCAGCCAAGGTTAAAGAAAGACTTTAATTTGCATACAAAAAGCAGGGCGAGAAGCCCTGCTTTTTGTATTTACGGCTGTATGACTTGCCGACCGTTTTTTTATTCCTGAATGTGTTACACGCAACGAATAAATCAGGATGTTGATTTTTTGCTTTGGATATGATAGAATATACGTTGTTACGCCATTGTGTCCGAAAGCATCTCGCCGCCGAGAATATGGAAGTGAAGATGCTTGACGCTCTGCCGTCCAAACTCGCCAACGTTTGACACAACTCTGTATCCGCCGTCGAGGGAGAGAAGAGAGGCGATTTTTGGAATAGCCTCAAATATTTTTGCGACGCAAGCCGAGCTTTCTCCGTCTATCATATCAACGGAGTCAATATGCGTCTTAGGCACGACGAGCGCGTGCACCCTTGCCTGAGGATTTATGTCCATAAAGCAATAGCAATACTCGTCCTCGTATACCTTGTTTGAGGGAATATTTCCCTTTACGATAGCGCAAAATAAGCAATCCATTGGTTTAACCTGCCTTTTTTGATTTGTGGCACTTCAGCCTAAGCTATTGTAGCACACACCGACGGTTTTATCAAGTATTTTTTGAAAAGAGATAAGTGTAAAATGAAAGACAGCACCATTTCACTTCCAGAATATCCCGTGAAGCGCGACCTGTGGGACGAGCTTCGCGACACAGAGCTTCCTATCGTGATTTACGGAATGGGAAACGGCGCGGATAAGCTTCTTGCGCGCTTCTCTGAATACGGCATTGTGCCGAGCGATATTTTTGCCTCGGACGGCTTTGTCAGAGGACATAGCTTTCACGGTATGCGCGTAAAATCCTTTTCCGAAATCAAAGCAGAGTATTCGGGTTTTGTTATAGTGCTATCCTTTGCCTCAAACCGTGAAGAAGTGCTGGATATGCTAACAGATGTTGACATAAACTACAATTTATATATTCCTGATATGCCTGTTTGTACGGAAGAATATTTTGACAAGGACTTCTATAATAGAAACTATTCTTCAATATGCGAGGCTTACGGCTCACTTGCCGACGATGAGTCAAGACGGGTGTTCGCCTCGGTTATAAGATATAAGCTTTCCGGCAGAATGTCAGACCTTCTTGCCACAACTCACACTAAAGACGAGCTCTACTCGCTCATAGGCTCACCAAGATGCGTCGTTGATGCGGGTGCATATAACGGTGATACCGTACGTGAGGTATTATCCTACTCGCCGAGCGTCAGAAAAATCGTCGCGATAGAGCCCGACGCAAAAAACTATAGGAGGCTCGTCAGGTTTATAGAAAAGGAAAATCTTTTTGATAGGGTAACCCCCCTTAACGCGGCAGTTAGTGACAGCGTCGGCGTATGCGAGATGATAAGCTCAGGTAACCGCAATTCCTCGCTTTCGTCAACCTCGTCGTATGAAAGCCGTATGCAGTCGGTACCCCGTATTACGGTAGATTCACTGGCTCTTGACGAATGCGATTATATTAAGTACGACGTCGAGGGCGAGGAGCTGTCTGCTCTCGTCGGCACGGCTGAAACGATAAAACGCTACCATCCTACGCTGCTCGTTTCGGCTTATCACAGAAGCTGTGATATATTTTCCCTGATTCTGTATCTGCGCTCCGTCCACCCCGAATACGAGCTTTATTTAAGACGTTTGAAATGCGTGCCTGCGTGGGAAATGGATATAATCGCGCGCACAGGTACTTGAATTTTTTTCCCGCATATGGTAAGATATTATTGTATTAAAATATGGGGTAATTATATATTAAGGAGTTAAAATGAAAAGACCCGAGCTTTTATCACCTGCGGGTAATATGGAAAAAATGAAATCCGCTATACTGTTCGGTGCAGACGCGGTATATCTTTCAGGAAAGCTTTTCGGTATGCGTACGGCTGCCGACAATTTTACGCTTGACGAGCTTAAAGAGGCAACGCAGTATGCACACGACGCAGGCGTCAAGGTGTACCTTACCTTAAATACAATGCCTCGCGAGTATGAATACGGGGCGCTTTGCGAGTATCTTACCGCGCTTCGCGATATTCCGATAGACGCACTTATCGTCGGAGATATAGGCGTGCTTATGCTGGTGAAGAAAATGCTTCCCGAGGTTGAGATACATATTTCAACCCAGGCAAATTCGGTAAGCTCTGCCGACTGTCTTGCGTGGTATTCGCTCGGTGCCAGACGCGTGGTGCTTGCAAGAGAGCTCTCGCTTGAAGAGATAAGGGCGATAAGACGCGCCGTGCCGGATGACCTTGAGCTTGAGTGCTTTATTCACGGCTCGATGTGCGTATCCTACAGCGGAAGATGTCTTTTGTCCGGTCATATTCTCGGAAGAGATGCAAATCGCGGCGCATGCGCCCAGCCCTGCCGTTGGAATTACAAGGTAAGACGCATCGAGGTCACCGAGGAAAAGCGTCCTGACGCAATAATACCTATGGAAGAGGTAGTGGGCGAAACGTTTATTATGTCAAGCAGGGACACCTGCACGATAGAGCACGTGCCTGAGCTTATTGAGGCGGGTATAAATTCCTTTAAAATAGAGGGAAGAATGAAATCGCAGTACTATACCGCCGTTGTTACGAATACCTATAAAATGGCGCTCGACTCTTATTTTTCGGGAAATTACGAATATAATCCCAAGTGGTACGAGGAGCTTCTTTCGGTAAGTCACAGAGATTATGCTACGGGCTACTATTTTTCGGATTCTCATCTTGATGCAAACACAGCCGAGTGCACGGGCTATATCAAGGACAAGGCGTTCCTTGCCGTTGCAGTGGGTTATGACGAGGCGACGGGTGAGGGAATTTTCACTCAGCGTAATAAGATGAAGCTTCACGATGAGGTCGAGCTTCTTACCCCCGGTATGTGCGGCAGAGGCTTTACCTGCGAGTCGCTTGCCGATGAGTCGGGAAGCCCCATCGTTTCTACTCCGCATCCTTATATGACGTTCCGTATTAAGACTCCTTTTTTTGTGAAGGTTGGAGATATACTTCGCGCAAAATAATGTGATAATGTAAACAATAGTCTACTTGTATGAGGTTTTTATGGATTTTCTTGAAGTATTAAAGGCGGTGCTCTACGGTATTGTGGAGGGTATAACCGAGTGGCTTCCTATAAGCTCTACGGGACATCTTATATTGCTTGACGAGCTTATGCCTATGACTTTTTCCGAGGAGTTCCTTGAGATGTTTATCGTAGTAATTCAGCTTGGTGCGATACTTGCCGTGCCATGTCTGTTTTTTGATAAGCTCAACCCCTTTTCAAGGAAGAAATCAAAGGAAGAAAGGCACGGTACACTCGTTCTTTGGGGCAAGGTAATTCTCGGTGCCGTACCCGCCGGCGTCGTTGGTGTGGTGCTTGAGCTTTTCTTTGATATTCCCGATCACTTTGCCGTCGTTGCGGCATCGCTTATCGTATTCGGTATTGCATTCATCATTGTTGAGCGGCTTCGTCTTGGACGGGGTACTGACGGTGAGTTCAGGGTGCAGTCAATATACGACCTCACCTGCACCGACGCTCTTAAAATCGGCACGTTTCAGGTGCTATCCCTGATTCCCGGTGCATCACGGTCGGGTACGACGACTCTTGGCGGTATGATATCGGGAGTGTCGCGGGAGGTGAGCGCGGAGTTTTCCTTCTTTATGGCAATTCCTATTATGATAGGTGCGTCAGGACTTAAGCTTCTTTCCTTTATAATGGATGGCTTTACCGCAACGGGTGCTGAGCTTGCGCTCTTGTTTATCGGTATTGCCGTGTCCTTTTTCGTATCACTCGTTGCTATTAAGTTCCTTATGGGCTTTGTCAAGCGCCATAGCTTCACCCCATTCGGCATATACCGAATTATACTCGGAGTTATAGTGCTTGCCTATTTCGGTATTACGGTTCTTGCATAAATCTGTATAAGCTTAAAGATTAGAGGACGAAAAATTCCTGGTCCGGTGATTTGCTATCCGGAACGGGCCACGGTCTTTCGAGATGCGAGCAGCTTCACGACGATACGGGCGATAACGCAGGCACGAATCCTGATATAATTGCCGTATTTTTCGGTACTAATGACGAAAATAAGGTTACCGCCGCTGAGTTCAAGACTCTTTACTCGCAAATGATAGACAAAATTCAGGCGAAATATCAGAGTGCCGATATATTCGTGTTCACGCTCCTTCAAAGAAGCACGAATACAAGCCATAAGAGTGGTGTCGACGCCTTTAATTCTGCGATACGCGAAATTGCCGTCAAAGAGGGGCCTACCGTCGTTGATTTGTGTGCGGATAGCGGCATAAACGAGTACACGTTCCTCGAATATACGATAACGGTACTCACCCCAATAAGGCAGGTATGGACCTTATTACGGATTGCTTCATCGACGCACTGTATGATAAATACGTAGACTGATAAGCATTTTAAGGACTCGCTGGTATGCACCGGCGAGTCTTTTCCTTTTTCGTATTTTTTTGCTGTGCGTTAGGCGTATGGCGTTCTTTTTTTGGAGCGCTTTTGCTTTCTTTTTTTCGTTATTGGTCATTATTCACAAAAAAATCTTTAAAAAAGAGTAAATACATTAAGAAAAAACTCTTGCATTTTTTTGTCAAATGTTGTATTATATACGTAGTGCTTAGTTAAATTATGTATTCGGCGATTAGTTTTTGAAATGCGTGAGGGTGACTGGGTGCTTGTTTTCTTTCGGTTACAATGGGGTGACCCTGTAATAAATATTTTTTTGGAGGAAACTCAAAATGAAGAAAATCCTTTCCCTGCTACTCGTTGTAGTAATGATTCTCGGATGCTGCGCTATGTTCGCTTCCTGCGGCAGCGGCTCTAAGGATCCCGGTGAGGTTAAGGCTGCGCTCATCGCTTTGCACGGAACCAGCTCGACCTACGACAAGAACTTTATCGAGGCCTTTAAGACCGCTTGCCAGAACAAGGGTCTTAAGGAAGAGAACTACACCATCATCACCGATATCCCTGAGGGTACCGAGTGCTATGATGAGGCTGCAAACTTCGCAGATGAGGGCTACGACGTAATATTCGCTGACTCCTTCGGTCACGAATCTTATATGCTCAAGGCTGCTGAGGAGTTCCCTGAGGTTCAGTTCTGCCACGCTACCGGTACTAAGGCTCACACCGAGAACCTTGCAAACTTCCAGAACGCTTTCGCATCCATCTACGAGGGCCGTTACCTCGCAGGCGTTGCTGCCGGACTTAAGCTTCTTGAGCTCTACGGTGATGACATCACCGCTGAAGAGGCTAAGGTTGGTTACGTTGGCGCGTTCCCCTATGCTGAGGTTATTTCAGGTTACACCTCATGGTTCCTTGGCGTTCGCTCGGTAGTTCCCAACGCTACTATGGAAGTTCGTTACACCAACTCCTGGTATGACGAGCCCGGTGAGAAGGCTACCGCAGAGGCTCTTATCGACGCAGGCTGCAAGCTCATTTCTCAGCACGCTGACTCTATGGGCGCTCCCACCGCTTGCGAGAACAAGGGCATTCCCAACGTTGCTTACAACGGTGCTACCGGTAAGACCGAGACCTTCATTATCGCTTCGAGAATCAACTGGGTTCCTTACTTCGAGTATATGCTTGATTGCGTAATAGGCGGCGAGGACATCAAGACCGATTACACCGGTTCTATCGATACTGAGTCGGTTGTTATCACCGAGCTTGGTACCGCTGCTGCTGAGGGCACTCAGGCTAAGCTTGATGCTGTAAAGGCTCAGCTTAAGGACGGTTCTCTTAAGGTATTTGATTGCTCTAAGTTCACCGTAAATAACGCTAAGGCTGATACCTCTGCTTTCTCTAAGGCAGCTGCTATTACTATGGATGCGGACGGACACCTTACCGCTTACCAGGCAGACGTTGACGACGCCGGCGATTTCGTTCCCGAGACCAACGTTATCAAGACCGAGGGCGGAGTTACCTATTTCGCAGAAAGCGAATTCCGTTCCGCTCCTTACTTTGATATCGTTATTGACGGTATCACCATCGGCGCTTCTGTCGTTGAGCAGTAATTTATAATAATGAACAGCGTAATGGCGGGGTTTCGGCTCCGCCTTACGCCGTATTTTATTCCCACCAAAAAATCCGTTAAGGGAGGAAGCATAGTGGAAGCTCAGCCCATTATTAAATTTGAAAATATTACTAAGGTATTCGGCAAAACGGTTGCCAACAACAACGTAAATATGGATATTCGTAAGGGAGAAATTCTCTCCGTGCTCGGTGAGAACGGATGTGGCAAGACTACTCTTATGAATATGTTAGCGGGTATTTACTATCCCGATTCAGGTAGAATTATCATCAACGGAGAAGAGGCGACTATTGCCTCTCCACGCGATGCGTTTCGCTATAAAATTGGTATGATACATCAGCATTTCAAGCTGATAGACGTCTTTTCTGCCGCTGAAAATATCGTCCTTGGCGTAAACGACGGCAAATATAATCTTAAAGATGTAAAATCACGTGTTCTCGCTATGTGCGAGAAGTACGGCTTTAATATAGATCCCGATAAGAAAATCCACGAAATGTCGGTTTCCGAGAAGCAGACTGTCGAGATTATAAAGGTTTTGTACCGTGGGGCAGATATACTTATTCTCGACGAGCCGACTGCGGTATTGACTCCGCAGGAAATAAAGACGCTCTTCGGAGTGCTTCGCGCTATGCGCGAGGACGGAAAATCGATAGTTATTATTACACACAAGCTCAACGAGGTTATGGAGATATCCGACCGAGTGGCGATTCTGAGAAAGGGAGAGCATATCGCAACGGTCAACACCGCGGATACCAACGAGCAGGAGCTTACCGAAATGATGGTCGGACAGAGGATTGAGCTCAATATCAACCGTCCGATGCCGAAGAACGTTTGCGACAGACTTGAAATACGCGGTCTTAATATGACGAACTCCGACGGAGTTAAGGTGCTTGACGATATTAGCTTCACTGCAAGGTCGGGAGAGATACTCGGTATCGCGGGTATTGCGGGCTCAGGACAGCGCGAGCTGCTTGAGGCTATTGCAGGCTTAAAGGAGTTTGATTCAGGTGCCGTTATCTTCAACCGTCCTAAAAAGGGTCTTCCCGTTTCATTCTATCATAAGACCTTCTCGCAGGTAAAGGCTATGGCGGCTGAGAAAAAATTTCATTACGAGGACGGAACGACGGTTGATTTTACCGGAATGAGCCGCTTTCAGATTTCAAAGCTCGTAAATGAAGGCAAGGTTCTTTTTAACGAAGACGAAATAATGGACCTTTGCGATAAGACACCCCTGCAGATTCGTGAGCTTGGCGTCAGACTTTCCTTCGTTCCTGAGGACCGTCTTGGAATGGGACTTGTCGGAAATATGGATATTACCGATAATATGATGCTGAGAAGCTACCGCAAGGGAAATTCAATGTTCGTAGACCGCAAGCGTCCTAAGACTCTTGCTGACAGTATTGTTTCTGAGCTTGAGGTTTCGACTCCTGACGTTGACCATACGCCGGTCCGCCGTCTTTCGGGAGGAAACGTCCAGAAGGTGCTGGTTGGCAGAGAAATCGCGGCGTCGCCCGTCGTTCTTATGGCGGCTTATCCCGTACGCGGTCTTGATATTAACTCATCGTACACTATTTATAATCTGTTGACTAAGCAGAAGGAGTCGGGCGTTGCCGTTATCTTCGTCGGCGAGGACCTTGACGTGCTGCTTGCCCTTTGCGACCGCATTATGGTTGTCAGCGGAGGCCGTATATCGGGTATAGTTGACGCCCGCACTGCAAAGAAGGACGAAATAGGACTCCTGATGGTAAAATCGGGAGACGGTAAGGAGGTAGAGAAGTAATGGATCAGAACGAACGCACGAAAGAAGAACAGATTCATCGTGAGCGCACGAAAAAAGAACCGTTATTTCATATAGTTAAGCGCGACAATATCAGCCTTGAGAAAAAGGCTATATTTTACGCAAGCACGATTATCATAGGTCTTTTCATCGGCGGAATTATCTGCTCGCTCTTCTCCAGTAAAAACGTCTTTCAGTTCTTCGGCTCGCTTTTTTCGGGAGCTTTAGGTACCTCGCGCCGAATCTGGTTGCTTTTGCAGGATACCGCGCTACTTCTCGGTGTTTCGCTGGCGCTTGCACCCGCGTTTAAAATGAAGTTCTGGAATCTTGGAGCCAACGGACAGATTCTTATGGGATGCCTTTCCTACGTCGGAGTTATGTTCTACCTCGGAGGTAAGCTCCCCGATTTCATCGTAATGCTACTAGGACTTATCCTTAGTGTCGTTGTTGGAGCCGTATGGGCTCTTATTCCCGCGATATTCAAGGCATTGTTCAATACAAACGAATCGCTCTTTACTCTTATGATGAACTATATTGCGTCAGGACTTGTCGCTACCTTCATCACTATTTGGGTAAAGACGGGCTCGGGCGTTCTTACTCCTATAGAGAAGGGAACGATACCTAAGCTCGGAAATCAATACCTTTTGATAATACTCGTATTCTTCCTGCTCGCAGGGGGGATGTATGCGTATCTCAAATACAGTAAGCACGGCTACGAGATTGCGGTAGTCGGCGAGAGCAACAATACGGCAAAATACATAGGTATCAACGTACGTAAGGTTATTATCCGTACGATGATAATTTCAGGCGCTATTGCAGGTCTCGTAGGTGCTTTTATCGGAGGTGCAATCGACCACACGGTAAGCACGGCTTCAGCCTCTAATATGGGCTTTACCGCTATTATGACAGCGTGGCTCGCAACCTTTAATCCTCTTATAATGATAGCCTCTTGCCTGTTTATAACCTTTGTTTCCAAGGGTATGACTCAGGTTCGTAAGGATTTTAAATTTACGAATGACGCTATCGCCAATATCGTAATAGGCATAGTGTACTTCGCGGTTATCGCCGTAACCTTCTTCCTTTCGTACAGAATAGTCTTCCGCGAGGGAGCGTTTGACGGAATAAAGAAGCTTTTCTCGAAAATCTTCCCCAAAAAAGCAAAGCTTAACGACGAAAAGGAGGACAAGCAATGACATCGTTTCTCGTAGGCGCGATAGCGCTGGCAACCGTATTCCTTTTCGGCTGCGTTGGTGAGATTATTACCGAAAAGGCAGGTCATCTTAATCTTGGTATTCCGGGAATTATGTGCGTCGGTACCGCAGGAGGCTGCTACGCCGTATCTATATATATGGCGGCGCTTTCCGACCCAAGCCGAGCCTCCTGGTTCCTTTTGATATTCCTTTCTGTTCTGTTTGCGGTTTTGTTTGCTGCGGCTCTTGGCGGAATCTACGGTATTCTTACGGTGTCGCTTCGATGCAATCAGAATATCACGGGTCTTGCGGTTACAATCTTCGGCAACGGCTTCGCGCAATTCTTTATGGATACTTGCGTTTTGAAATCCGACGCCGACAGAGCGAATTTTGAGATTGCGGGAAAAATCGTTTCAAAGGGACTTCCGTTTGCGGATGCGCTTGGAGATTTTGGCAAGATTTTCCTCTCTCACGGTATTCTCGTATATCTTTCTATAGCTATCGCTATAATTGCCGCTTGGTTTCTTAAGAAAACGCGCGCAGGACTGCATCTTCGCGCGGTGGGAGAAAATCCCGCTACGGCAGATGCCGCGGGCGTAAACGTTACAGCCTATAAATACGGCGCTATCCTTATCGGAAGCGGTATTGCAGGTCTTGGCGGATACTTCTACATTATGGACTATATCAAGGGAAGCTGGGAAAACGCCGCTACGATAGAAGCTCTCGGATGGCTATCCGTAGCTCTCGTTATTTTCACTCTCTGGAAGCCTAATTTCAGTATTCTCGGCTCGTTTATCTTCGCTGCGCTTTACGTTGCGGCTTTCTATATCGACGTAAATCCCACCGAGAAGGAGCTTTTGAAATTGATACCCTACGTAATGACCGTAATCGTTCTTATCATTACGAGCATTAAGGGCAGCAAAAACAATCAGGCTCCCGCGTCCCTTGGACTTTCATATTTCCGCGAAGAGCGGTAAAATGATTTCTCTCCCACGTGCAATTTTGCGAGGGAGAGAAATTTTTAATAAAAAAGCGGAGAATAACGAGCTTCTCCGCTTTTCCTTTATTCATAAATCAATCGAATACTATCGTTCCGTCGTCACTCATAGAGCGTATTTTAGCGAGCGACTCTACGCGGATACCTCTTTTGCGTATCATATCGCCGCCGCCCTGGTATGCCTTTTCAACCGCAATTCCGGCACCTACGATAGTAGCGCCGGCCTGCTCACAGATGCTGCAAAGTGCGCGAAGCGCGCTTCCGTTGGCAAGAAAGTCGTCGATAATTAGCACTCTGTCGCCCTGGCTAAGATATTTTTTCGAGCAAATCACGTTATAGGTGCCGCCGTGAGTATAGGATACCACGGAATCGCTGTAGAAGTCCTCACCGATATTAGAGCTCTTCGACTTCTTTGCAAAAAGAACCGGACAGTCAAAAAACTGAGCCGCAACGCAGGCAATTCCGATGCCCGACGCTTCAATCGTGAGAATTTTATTTACACCGCAGCCGTCGTACAGCCTCTTCCACTCCTTACCAAGCTCCGCAATAAGACCGACGTCTATCTGGTGGTTAAGAAAGCTGTCTACCTTAAGCACGTCACCGTTAAGCACGCGCCCGTCCTTTAAAATTCTATCCTCAAGTAGCTTCATAGGTGAAAAAACTCCTTTTTGGTTGTTTCTTTTCTTTATTATACAACTAAATTCTGCTAAAATCAAGTCGATTTTACAAGTTTTGGCAAAGCTCAGGATAAGCCCTCGCTATCTGCCCAGTTGATAGGCTCAGCGCCGTTTGCCATAAGGAACTCGTTTGCGCGTAGGAAATGACGGTTTCCGAAGAATCCGCCGTAGGCGGAAAGCGGGCTTGGGTGCGCCGATTCAAGAATAAGATGTCCCTTGGATGTGATAAGCGAGCGCTTTGACCTCGCGTGGCTGCCCCATAGCATAAAGACGATAGGCGACTCTCTTTTGCTGAGAAGCTCTATTATTCTGTCTGTAAGTATCTCCCAGCCGCGCCCCTTGTGGCTCATAGGCGCGCCCTCTCTGACCGTCAGAGTGGTGTTGAGAAGTAAAACGCCCTGCCGTGCCCAGCCGACAAGCTCACCCGTCGCAGGCTCGTCTATTCCGTACTCGCTTTTTAATTCCTTGAATATGTTTACGAGTGAGGGCGGCTTCTTCACTCCGCGTAAAACCGAGAAGCATAGTCCGTGCGCCTGCCCCTGCCCGTGATATGGGTCCTGACCGAGAATCACTACCTTTACGTCACGGTATGGCGTATATTTCAGCGCGTTGAAGATATCGTTCATATCGGGATATATTTTCCGTGTAGAATACTCAGCTTTCAGAAATTCACGGAGCGAAAGATAATATTCGCTCGAAAATTCATTTGCAAGCAGCTCGTCCCAGTCATTGCCAAGTCTTACCAAATCAAAATACCCCCAAAGCATATTTTTCTTTATTATAACAAAAACGATAGCGGATTTCAAGCATTTTTCGCAAAAGAGAGAATTATAATGGTCAAAACCTATTGACAAAAGATATAACAATCGGTATAATATAAAATGTAATAAATGTTATAGGTGGTGCTTATGCGAGAACTTGTTAAAAAAATCAGACAATATACAGGATTAAGCCAAACAGAAATGGCTAAAAAAATCGGTGTTCAGTTTGCAACAATAAACCGTTGGGAAAACGGGCATTCTCAGCCTACTCGTCTTGCAGGAGACGGTCTTTTTGCGTTGTGCGAAGATTTTAACGTTCCCGTTTACGATATGATTATAGAAAAGGTCAAGCGTGAAGTATCTTCTCTCAAAATTGATGATGGGCGTGTTATACTTTATCACGGCTCAAAAAGCGGTTTGGTTGGAGAGATTGCCCCTATCAGCCGTGAGAAATGTGACTTTGGTAAAGGATTTTATATGGGAACAACTCCCGAACAACCGCTTACTCTTATTTGCGATTTTGAAGAATCAAAATTTTACATTGTATCTATTGATGTAAGCGAACTTGCAACAGCTGAAATTCCTGCGAATATTGATTGGGCTATGATTGTTGCTTATCATCGTGGAAGAATGGAAAGAATTAAAGGTAGTAAGTTCTACGACAAATATAGCACTATGACAAGTGGTAAAGATTTAGCTATCGGCAGTATTGCAAACGATAGAATGTTCTTTGTCATTGATAACTTCTTCTTGGAAAATATTACGGATATAGCGCTTGTAAACAGCTTGTCGGCGCTGCAGCTCGGTAAACAATACGCTGCTCTTACTGAAAAGGCTTGTAGAGCAATAAAAGTAGAGAAAGAAATCGAGCTTTCTTTCTTTGAAAAGAAAGTATTACGAAAGGTAAGCGAAGGCAACCGTCAGAAAGGTATAGAGCTTGCAAATGAAATATGTAAGTTGCATCGCCGTGAAGGAAAATTCTTTGACGAGATTTTAGACGACGCATTAAAAGGAGATAACTAATGGATGCTTTTAAACTAAAATTATGCGATATACAAGGTCGTCTATTTGAACTCTTTGCTGATACTGAATACGATGTCGAAAGTCTTGTAAAAACGTTTATGAACGGTGAAATCGCAAAAAATCTTGATTCTGAATATAACCGTATGCAATGGGCGGGCGAAGAATATCTTTTAGAAGAGCTTATCGCTACTTGTAAAGATAAGCTTACCGCAAAGCGTGAAGCATTTTCAAATGACGTTTTGTTTTGGATGGGTTACGTTTACCGCTATTGGCATTTTTATACGGAAGAAGAAAGCAATAAGATATATAAGCAAGCACCGTTTGAAACAATGAACGTTAATTACCTTATGTTCCACACAATGGACGTAGAAATGGCGATTGAGGACTTAAAAGAAATTTTCAAACAAAAGAAATAAGCGTATAAATATGACGGAGTTTGTCATATTTAATGTTATAAAATGAAAGGACAAGTATGAACTTAAACGATTATATTATTCAAAAAGGATTAGAGAAAGCAAAAACTGAAATCATAAAACAAATGATTTGCAATGATATGAGCTTATCTAACCAACAAAAAGCAAATTGTCCTAACGCTATTGACGCTTATTCAAGGGCAAAAGATATAAACGACCTTTTAACCTTTTTAAGCAATTCAAGATTGTAAACTAAAATGGCGAATGAAATTAAAGTTGATATAAAAGAAAATCGCATATTGGCGTTAGATTCCACGTTCTTAAATATTCTTCTCAAAGACAATTCTTCGGGTAAGAATATCATTTGGGCTACGGACGATTACACCCAATATGACGAAACATATACAA
>CAZDON010000006.1:0-31686 GCA_964507065.1 uncultured Ruminococcus sp.
TCGATTTGAGCCTCGCCCTTATCTCGTCGTCGCGTCTTTTGCCAAGGGTTGAAGATGGGGTGAGGATAAGCTTTGCATAATATGGGGGGGATAGGAAAATTCTCGAAAGAAGCTCCTCGTAGCCACGGGGCTTTTTATAAAGCTCTCGAAGGTGGAAAACGGTTTTGTCGAGCCTCATCGAGTCGTACGGGTCGCCGCCGTAAAGAGCGTTGTCCATTGCCGCAATTGAAAGCGCTATACCAAAGGGATAGCCGCCTGCCTGAGCGTCCTTTGCGTGGAACGCGAAGCGGTTGATGCTGGCATCAAGCCGCTCTTTGTCAATGCCGCCCGATAATATCCTGCGAAGCTCGGTGTAAAATGCTTCGATTATTTTTTCGCGGTTTTCGCTTCTGACGTTCTTGAATATAACCGATATGGAGTTGTCCTTTACTCCGTCGTAGGGATAAAGCTGCATATCCTCGCAAAGGGCTGCATCGAGAATTGCCTTTTTGAGGGGTGACTCGTTTGAGCCCGCAATGGATTCAAGCGCCACGATAGCGGCAGAGTGATTTTCTCTTTCAAGGTAGCTGAAGGTCGGGAAGGAAAGCGAAATACGCTCACGGCCCTGCTCGCTCTCTCCCTCGGCAATTTCGTATTCTGCTACGAGCGCCTGCTCACCGACAAGACTTGGTGAGGGGATTTCGGGCAGCGCAGGCTGCCTTTCGTACTCGCAAAGATAGCTGTCTATAAGCGAGAGCGTTTTTTCAAGGTCAACCGTACCGTCAAGAAATACGGTGGAATTTGAGGGGTGGTAAAATCTTGCGTGCGCGCGCTTGAAATCCTCGTAGGTGAGGGTCGTTATCGCGTCAGGCTCACCGCCCGAATCGCACGCGTAGGGAGTGCCTCGGTAGAGAAGCCTCGTGATATACTCGCCCTCCAGGTCCTCTACCGAGGAGTACGCGCCGCGCATTTCGTTGAGCACGACGCCCTTGTAGGTCATCTCGCTCTCTTTCTCGTGAAGCTCGTAGTGCCAGCCCTCCTGATAAAAAATCTCAGGACGCGAAAGCGCCATAGGGTGAAGCACGGCGTCCATATAAACATCAATGAGGTTAAGAAAGTCCTTGTCGCATCTTGAGCTTACGGGATACATCGTCTTGTCTGGGAACGTGAAGGCGTTGAGAAAGGTCTTGAGAGAGGATTTCAGAAGGTCGACGAAGGGCTCCTTTACGGGAAACTTGCGAGAGCCGCAAAGCACGGAATGCTCCAGTATGTGAAATACACCCGTATCGTCCTCCGGAACGGTCTTGAAGGTTATCGAGAAGGTCTTGTTTGCGTCGGGGCGCTGACAGAAAATAAGCGACGCGCCGCTTTTGATATGCTCGCCGAGATACAGCGTTGCACAGTGCTCGGTAAGCTCCCTTTCACTCGTGATTCTGAAGCCGTGTATGATTTCTCCGATATTCATTTTACTTATCCTTTCGTGGTAAAGCGCCGCATTGTCGCGCTCTTTTCGTTCTACTCTGCTATCGCACCGAGCTTTACGCAAAACTCCCTCACCAGCGATATGTATCTCGGCGTGTCGTGAAGATAGCTTATTCCGTGCTCGGCATTCGGGAAGGTGTTCAGCGAGCACAGTGGGTCGTCCTTAAGAGATTCGTATATTTTTCTGCTCATATCGCACGGCACGAAGGTGTCGCCCTCACCGTGAATTAAGAGAATCGGGATTTTGTGCTCGCCTGCGGCTCTCGCCACGTCTGCTTCGTTAGGGTCGAATTTACCGAGAATGATTGCACCGAGTCTTACCAGAGGATAAAGTGGCGCATCGGGAAGCTTCATTCCTCTTATGGTGTTTTTTATTATTTCCTTCGCGCTTGAATAAGGGCAGTCCGCTACGACTCCGAGTACGTTTTTCGGAAGGTCAAGCGCTGATGTAAGGATCACGGTTGCCGCGCCCATAGACATTCCGTAAAGCATAATTTTCGTTTTCTCGCCAAAGCGTAAAATAACGTAATCTATCCACAAAGCGAGGTCGTATTTTTCTTTTTCGCCGAAGCATATCGTGTTGCCCTCGCTTTCCTCGTGGGCGCGGTGCTCTATCATAAGGACGTTAAAGCCCATATCCATAGTCATAACACCGCCGCCGCAAAAGTCCCTCGTGGGTGTGCTCTTGTAGCCGTGGCACTGTATTGCCACGGGGCGTCCGTCGGCTACGTGGAAATATCTTCCGTGCAGGCGAAGTCCGTCGCGTGACGTGATATACACGTCCTCGTGCGGGATTTTGATAAAATTCTCAATAAGGTCAAGCGAAATCTCGCGAAATTGCGAGTAGCCGTCCTTGTCAAGGCCGTCGTCTGCCTCGGTGTGCTTATCCTTGTCTTTGCGATGAAATGCCATTCTGTAAGTGATATTTAAGACAAGAAGCAAAAGAAGCACGAGTGCTGCGACGGATATAAGTGCAATAAGTAGGGGATTCATTCATTTTGCTCCTTCGTTGAAATCGTGTTATTTGAGTCAGAGGCTACTGTCAGCTTTTGCTCATTTTGAGAATTGCTAAAAGAACTATGATTATCTGTATAGGTATTCCAACTATAAAAAGCATCCATATATTATAGCTTATAAGCTGAAGATAAACCGAGAGAATCAGCGTCCAGTTGATGAGCGATGAGAGGATGTATTTGAACAGCACGTTTTTGAAAAAATAACGGTTGCACAGCTGAAATACCATACAGGTAAGGGGAATTGCCCATATAAAAAGCGTCCACGCGTTATCCTTAAGAATGATATTCATATACGAATAGGCGACTATCGCGGCAATCCATACCGAGAGGGCGGCTATCAGCATAATAATTATTTTGTTCGGTGTGTCCTTTTTTATTATATTTGGATTGTTCTTTTTTGGTTGCTCGCGTTGAAGAAGATATTCAAATTTTACACCGTAAATCTCGCATATTCTGCAAAGCGTTTCGATATCGGGCAGCGTTTCCGCGTGCTCCCAGCGCGACACCGCCTTGTCTGAGTAATTAAGCCTTGACGCAAGCTCCTGCTGGGTAAATTTTCTATCCTTGCGCAAGCAGACGAGGTTGTGTGCTATAATTTCCTTGATATTCTCCATTTTTTATCCTTCCTTTCGGTCGGTTTTTGTTCTATGATTCGGATTTGCTTTCGTTGTATACTGGCTTGTCGCTGCCCGCAAAGTCTTTTAGCGCCGATTGGTGATTTGCGTACAGATTCGCACTTTTCAGTCCGTTCTTGAGGTCTTTATACTTATGTTAACACACGCGCGCGAAAAAGTCAACACAAATCGAGAATTCTCACCTTTGTGGAGTGGCAAAAGACTTTTGAGTTCGGCCTTTGCGAGAATTCTCACTTTGGTGGAATACGGATTAGAGAGCCCCCTCTTGCAATTTTTTTCAAAATGTGATAGAATGCTTTTATGAAAAATGGAAAGTCTTTGAAAAAGAATGTGGAGGCATCCTCGGATATTAGGCTTTACAGCTCGTACGGGGAGGACTTTGACGGCGGCGATATGAAGGAGCGCGTGATCGACGGCTCCTACCGTTACGAGAGGAAAAATATTTTTTATCGCATGGCCTCGTGGTTCCTTTACAGATGCGTAGCCGCACCGTGTGCATTCCTTTACACGAAAATAAAATTCAGGGAAAAATATATAGGAAAAGAGAAGCTTAAGCTCTCGCGTGGCCGGGGATACTTCATTTACGGAAACCACACCCAGCCGATAGCCGATGCCTTTACACCGAATCTTATCGGCTATCCGAGACGGTGCTACGTGGTGATAAGCTCGAAGAATTTTTCTCTGCCCGTGCTGGGACCCGTGTTGCCTCATCTTGGCGGAATCCCCACGCCCACAGAAAGAAGCGCTATCCGTCCGTTTGGTGCGGCGCTTGAGCGCGTGATAAAGCGCGGCGGTACGGTTGCTATTTATCCCGAGGCGCATCTTTGGCCGTACTGTAATTTCATCAGACCGTTTTCCGACGCCTCGTTTGATTATCCCGTAAGGCTTGACGCACCCGTGTACTCATTCACGAGAGTATACAAAAAGCGCGGCAAGAGCGGCGTTCGGTGCGAAATACACGTTGACGGGCCGTTTTATCCCGATAAGAGCCTTTCGCCGAGAGAGGCAAGGGCGTCGCTTCGTGGCGCGGTTTACGATGCTATGACGCAGAGGGCGGAACTTTCGGATATTGCCGTCGTCGAATACCGTCCAATGACCCAAGGCGCGGCAGAGAGCTGACGTGCTCTTTACAATTTGACGTTTGGGCGGTTCTAATGCATTGAAAGGAGTCGCACTGAGTGCGGTTTTGCTATGGACAGAATAAAGCTGCTTATGTGCGGCAACGACGGTGTGTATTCGGGAATGCTCTTAACTGCGCTTGCTACGGTAAAGCACACGAAAAGACCGATAGACCTATATATCGGAACTATGGAGCTTACCGACATCGACGAAAGATACAGACCTATCGGGCGCGATATGGCAGACACGCTCCTGCGCATACTTCGCGAGGGTAATGCGGAGTCGTGCGTTCATCTTCTTGACTTCAGCGAGGATTTCAGGCGCGAGCTTGCCGACAGTAAGAATATGAAAAGCTCGTACACGCCGTACGCTATGACGCGCCTTTTTGCCGACAGAATAGACGGCGTCGGCGATAAGCTTCTTTACTTCGACACGGACGTTATGCCTATTGGTGATATATCCGAGCTTTACGACCTTGACATTGCTGCTTATCATATGGCGGGGGTGCGCGATTATTTCGGAAAATTTTTCTTCGGAAACCGATATCTTAATTCGGGTGTGCTGCTTTTCAATATGAAAAGAATGAAGGAGGACGGAGCTTTTGCACGGTGCATAGACCTGTGCAGAAATAAAAGGATGCTTCTTTTTGACCAGCACGCACTCAACAAATATGCAAAGAAAAAGCTTATTCTGAACCGTCGCTTTAACGAGCAGAAGTCGACGAGAGAGGGAACGCTTATCCGTCATTTTGCTATGACTATTAAATGGCTACCGTACTTCAGGACGCAGACGGTTAAGCCGTGGCAGCCCGATAGAATGCACGGTATTTTGCACGACTATGCGTTTGACGACGTGATTGAAAGATGGCAAAATATTATCAATAAAGAAAACTTAAGTTGACATATACGACGATATGATTTTGAAAGCTTTGTAAAGGAGGGATAGAAAATATGGAAAAAACCGCCGCTGTAGCATCTGCTGCGTATAAATGCAATAACGATGCGGTTAACGTATTTTTCGCATCCGACGATAAATATATTCCATACCTGGAGGTGTCGCTTGCATCGCTGTTTGAAAACTGCGATAAGGATACTGAGTACGACGTGCATATTCTCACGTCGGGCATATCTCGCGGCGGAGTACGCGAGGTAAAGCGAACCGTTGGTAAAAACATAAAAATTATAGTCGATGACGTGACCGAATATATAGAGCCCGTTAAGGCGGCGCTTGGAGTAAGACTTCGCGATTACTATTCAGAGTCTATATATTACAGGCTTTTTATAGCATCGATGTATCCTGAGCTTCACCGCGCGGTGTATCTCGATTCGGATATCGTGCTTCTCGATGACGTTGCGAGGCTTCACGACGTCAACCTTGAGGGAAACGTGCTTGGCGTAGTGACCGACGAGAGCGTTATAACGACGCCCGTATTCTGCGATTACGTCAAGGCGTATATAGGAATGAAGGACGAGCGTGAGTACTTTAATTCGGGAGTTCTCGTTATGGACCTTGACAAATTCAGGGAGATGAGGCTTCTTGATAAATTTCTCTATCTTCTGCGCGAGTTCAATTTTCCGACTGTGGCACCCGACCAAGATTATCTCAACTTCCTCACCTACGGCAACGTAAGGTTTCTTTCTGAGGGGTGGAACAAGCACGCAATCGTCGGCAGAGATATAGACAGAGCCGAGCTCCATCTCGTTCATTTTAATATGTTTAATAAGCCCTGGCATTACGAGGGCGTGCCTTACGAGGAGCTTTTCTGGCACTTTGCTGAGAAAACTCCCGCCCTTGCGGAGCTTAGGGCTGCTCGCGACGGCTACACGGACGAGCTTCGCGCACGCGACCTTGAGGCAGGCGGTAAGCTTCTTGCGAGCGCGGGGGAGATTTACCGAAACGAAACGCCTCTTTACGTTACGGCAGGCGAGGCGCTGTCGAAGATATACTACGCAAGCACTTAAGACGCTTTGCGCAAGGATTTGCGAGGGCGCTTAACCGCACCCGCGGCATTTTAACGAAAGGCAAGCTATGACTGCAAGAGAGGAAAGACTGCTCGTTATCGAAAATATAAAAAACGCGCTGGCAAGCGGTGATACCTTCGCGAAGGTGGAGCTGTCCGACCCTGTCGTAACCGACGAGGACAGAAGGCGCGTGATACTGCCCTTTGACCTGCTTCGGAAGAAGCCGATAAACCGAATAAAGACGTTCGTGGCAAGAAAGCTGGCGGAAAAGCTCACACGCGAGGTGAATGCTGACACCGAGATTGTCGGCCTTGAAAACGCGAAGGGTGTTACCGGCGGCGCGTTTATTACCGCAAGCCACTACAACCCAACCGACTCAACGCCCGTAAGAATGGTCGCTATGGCGTGCGGCAGGGGTAAGCGTCACGACATCGTCGTTCAGGAAACGAATATTTTTATGACGGGATTTTTCGGATTTCTTATGAACAATGCAAGCACGCTTCCCGTATCGGCGCTTCACGAGTATATGGCAAAGCGGCTGACGCCCGCGCTTGAAGCTCTTATCGGGCGAGGGGACTTTATTCTCGTATATCCCGAGCAGGAAATGTGGTTTAACTACAAAAAGCCGAGAGCACTCCGTGACGGCGTATATCACTGGGCGGCGCGCTTTGGCGTACCCGTTATCCCGACCTTTACCGAGATGAGAAATCTCGACGGGAAGCCCGACGGGGCAGGCTTTTTGCCCGTCAAGCACATTCTTCACGTAATGCCCCCTATCTATCCCGACCCCGACCTTTCACCTCGCGAAAACCGAGTCAGAATGCACTCGCTTGATATGGAAATGCGCAAGAGCAAGTACGAAGAGGTTTACGGAATAGCGCTTGACGACGAGTTCATACCCGAAAGAGACATCGCGGGATTTGTCCGAGATAAGTAAACACATATTTACTAAACGAGTGTTTTAAACACGAAATGATGCGTGCATATTTTGCTGATTTCCTCAGCTTGTGCACGCATTTTTTGTTTGTTTTGCTAAAGAAAGCATCACGCGTGCAGCAGAGACACTCAGCCTCGTCGATAGTGCTTTTTTGGCATCTGCTATTTATTTTTAATTTGTCTTGACATTTACTGCCGGTTTTGGTATAATCGTTGTATGTTTTTAAATTCAGAAGAATAACTGAAAAGGAGCCGAAAGATGAAGGAGTACAATCTTCTTAAGACAAACGACGCCGAGCTTTACGAGGCTGTAATGCTGGAGCTTGGCAGACAGAAAAACAAAATCGAGCTTATCGCCTCGGAAAACTTTGTTTCCGAAACGGTTATGGAGGCTAACGGCACTATTCTCACCAATAAGTATGCCGAGGGATATCCCTCAAAGAGATACTACGGCGGCTGTGAGTACGTTGACGTTGTTGAAACTATTGCAATAGAGCGCGCCAAGAAGCTATTTGGTGCAGGCTACGCTAACGTTCAGCCTCATTCGGGAGCGCAGGCGAACATGGCGGTATTTTTCGCTCTTCTTACACCCGGTGATACCGTTCTTTCTATGAACCTTGCGCACGGCGGTCATCTCAGCCACGGCTCACCCGTTAATTTGTCGGGTAAGTATTTCAATATCGTTCCCTACGGCGTATCCTCTGACGCTGAGGTTATCGACTACGAAGAGGTAAGACGCCTTGCCCTTGAGTGCAAGCCTAAGCTTATTCTTGCGGGTGCATCGGCTTATCCCAGAGTTATTGATTTCAAAAAGTTCTCGGAAATCGCTAAGGAGGTCGGCGCATACCTTATGGTAGATATGGCGCACATAGCAGGTCTTGTTGCGGCAGGACTTCATCCCTCGCCCGTGCCCTATGCCGACGTTACCACCACCACGACTCACAAGACCTTGAGAGGTCCCAGAGGCGGTCTTATCCTCTCTAACGCCGAGGAAATTGCAAAGCTTATCAACAAGGCGATATTTCCCGGCACGCAGGGCGGTCCTCTTATGCACACCATAGCGGCAAAGGCCGTTTGCTTCGGCGAGGCTTTAAAGCCCGAATTCCGTGAATATGCCGCGCGCATTATCGAGAACACCAAGGCGCTTGCCGACGGTCTTATCGCGGAGGGCTTCCGTCTTGTTTCGGGCGGAACCGACAACCACCTCGTTCTCGTTGACCTTACGGGTATGAAGGTATGCACGGGTAAGGAAGCTGAGCATCTTCTTGACGAGGTTGGAATCACCTCTAACAAAAACGCGATTCCCTACGACACACAGAAGCCCTTCGTTACCAGCGGTATCCGTCTTGGCACCGCGGCAGTCACTACCCGCGGCTTCTGCCCTGAGGATCTCACCGAGGTTGCAAGGCTCATCGGTATGACTCTTAAGGACTTTGACAAGAACGCTGACGAGGTAAGAGCAAGAGTCGCGGCGCTTCTCTCAAAGTATCCTCTTTACTGATAAAGCAAAGGACGTTTTTATAAAGCTATGAACTTAAATACCAACGATAAGGGTGCCTTTTTCAGGCATCCTTTGACTATTATTCTGATTGCGTTGCTTTGCTGCGCGCTCTGGGGATCTGCCACTCCTGCCATTAAAACGGGCTACGAGCTTCTTGAAATGACGGGCGAGGGGGGCGCCTCGCCGAGCGTTCCGTCCATTCTTCTTTTCGCTGGCGTAAGATTTTTCTTCGCGGGACTTCTCACGATATTGATTTTCAGCGTGGCAAGGGGAAAATTCCTCTATCCCCGGCGCGAAAATCTTGCAAGGGTTGGAATTATAAGCGTATTCCAGACTATCGTTCAGTACCTTTTCTTCTACGTAGGACTTGCTAACACCACGGGTGTTAAAGGAACTATTGCCTCGGGCTCGTCTACCTTCTTTGCGCTTCTTATATCGGCACTGATTTTCAAGCAAGAGAAGCTTACGGCAAAGAAAATCGTGGCGTGCGTGCTGGGCTTTGCGGGAATTATTATGGTAAACCTCGACGGACTTACCTTTGATATGAATTTCCTCGGAGATTGCTTCGTAATCTTCTCGGCTATCTCGGCGGGAACCTCAAGCGTGCTTATCAAGCGCTTTTCAAAGCACGAGGACCCCGTTACCTTAAGCGGCTATCAGTTTATGCTGGGCGGCGCTTTTATGATAATCGTGGGACTGTGCTTCGGCGGTAAAATATACGTCAGGGACTTTGCCGACGTGGCAATCCTTGCCTACCTCGCGCTTCTTTCGGCTATCGCGTATTCACTCTGGGGAATTCTTCTTAAGTACAACCCCGTGTCGAAAATTACGATATTTAATTTCTCAACTCCTCTTTTCGGAACTATCCTTTCGGTGCTTATTCTTCCCGACTCAAAGAGCGTTAATCCTATAAACCTCGCTCTTACGCTTCTTCTGGTGTCAGCGGGTATATTCCTGCTTAACTACCAGCCGCCACAGAGGGCGAAGGCTGATACGGCAGCACCGTCCGACGGGACGGAGGCTGACGCGGCAGAGGACTGAAGCATTTCTCGTTTTTAAAACCTTATACAAACAAAAAAGAGCAAGCGTGCCAAGACGAAAATCTTGTATGCCTGCTCTTTTTCTGTTGGTTTTAGTTTAGCGTGATACTCAGTTAAGGGTATCACGCTATCCCCCTGCCGCGTGTTTTTTGCCGAATTTTATCCAAAGTGCTTGACAAACCCCGTGGGCGGTGATATAATTCTGCTATAAACCGTTGACGCGGAGATAAAGGTAGCTATGCCTCCACAGAGAGCCCGTGGTGCTGAGAGTCGGGTGAAAAACAGGCTATCAAATGGACCGCTGAGGGTGCAGTCAAATGCGATTTTGTCGCAGAGTATTCTGCAACGCACGCCGCGCGTGAGTCGGCAGGGGTATGAAGTATCCCGATGAGTGCGTGAGAAATCACGAAGCAAGGTGGTATCGCGGAATTTTTATTTCGTCCTTGACAGTGCTTTTCTGTCGGGGATTTTTTGTTTTTGAGGAGGATTTAAAAATGATATTTAACGGAGTTGATTTTGATACTTACTTCAAGCATTATCCGAATGCCGAGGGCTATTTCGGCAAATACGGCGGAGCCTACGTAAACGACGACTTGAAGCGCGCTATGGAGGAAATAACCGACGCGTATTTCACCATATGCAAGTCGAGAAAATTCATCGACGAGCTTCGTAGAATAAGAAAGGAATTTCAGGGCAGACCCACCCCCGTCACTCATCTGGAGCGCCTCTCGGCAAAGCTTGGAAACGTACAGCTTTACGCAAAGCGCGAGGACCTGAACCACACCGGAGCGCACAAGCTTAATCACTGTATGGGTGAGGCGCTTCTGGCAAAGTATATGGGCAAGAAAAAGCTTATTGCCGAAACGGGCGCGGGACAGCACGGCGTTGCTATAGCAACGGCAGCCGCGTACTTCGGACTTGAATGTGACATTTATATGGGTACTGTCGATATAGCAAAGCAGGCGCCCAACGTCGCGAGAATGAAGATTCTCGGTGCTAACGTCGTAGAGGTCCCTCACGGTCTTGCGACGCTCAAGGAAGCGGTGGACGCCGCGTTTGAGGCGTACGCCAGAGATTATAAGGACGCTATCTACTGTATCGGCTCGGTCGTAGGACCTCATCCGTTTCCTATGATGGTAAGAGATTTTCAGAGCGTCGTCGGAATCGAGGCGCGCGATCAGTTCGTTGAGATGACGGGCGAGCTTCCCGACGCGGTCGTTGCCTGCGTTGGCGGCGGCTCTAATTCCGCGGGCTTCTTTTCGGGATTTCTGAATTATCCCGTTGACATTTACGGCGTTGAGCCGTTCGGAACCGGCAGAACTCTCGGTCAGCACGCGGCGAGCCTCGTCTACGGAGAAGAGGGCGTTATGCACGGCTTCAACAGCCTTATGCTTAAGGATGAAAACGGTGACCCCGCACCCGTTTACTCGGTTGCAAGCGGGCTCGACTATCCCTCGTCAGGTCCTGAGCACGCCTTCCTTCACGACCTCGGAAGAGTAAAGTACGACGGCGTTGACGACGAGGAAACCATTGACGCATTCTTCACCCTCTCGCGCCTTGAGGGAATTATTCCCGCTATTGAAAGCGCTCACGCTGTTGCGTACGGAATGAAGCTAGCAAGAGAGATGAAGAACGGCTCGGTGCTTATCAATCTCTCTGGCAGAGGCGATAAGGATATGGACTATATCCTTGAAAAGTACGGAATCAGATAATCTCGCCGCGAGATTATCAACTACGATTTCCTTTGCGGGCGTAGGGCGGGGGTTTACTCCCACCGTGTATGCCAAGAACATGGCGCGTGTATGCCAAGCACGCGGCACGCCGTCTCGCCGTAGAGCAGGGACACGATGCGGAGTATCGCAGTTTAAACGTTAAAAAGCGGAAGGAAAAAGCCTTATTCCTTCCGTTTTTTCTTTGTGCAAAAGGTAGAAATTTGTGTGCTAAATATACAAAAATAAAGCGTACGCATTGATTTTATATAATAAAGAGTGTTATAATGAGTGCGTTACAAAACTAATAACTCTTAAGGAGGAATTATGAAAAACACGAAAAGGATTATTGCCGTGCTGATACTCTCGGCGCTTTTGGTTGCCAGCCTTGCGGTCGGCGCCTTTGCGGCTCTCGGTACGGGCGATGGTAAAACGGGACAGGGGATGGAATTCTCGGACTATGCGAGCGTTAATTTCCTCGTTCACGACAGCTTTGAGGGCGGCGACACGGGAAAGACGGGCTCTGTAACCGGAAGAGGTACGAGCGGCAGTGTCGCGGGTGCCGTTACCGTTGTTTCGGACGATACGGGCGCGCCCTATATTTACGACATGGATTCTACGGTTTCTGCTTCAAAGTCCTATGTTAAGATGGACTACAGCAAGAACACCGAGGGTACGATTTATCTTGAGCCTGCGTACAATACGCTCGACAAGGTTAAGGACAATCCCTCGCAGACGCCTCTTAACGGCTTTGTAATGGAGTTTGACGTATGCACCAAGGCGACGAGCAATAACAGCTGGGAGCTTACCGCTCAGGCGATGAACACTCACGCGGCTGCCGACGGACAGATTAACGTCTTTAAGTTCTACGGAAACAACGGTACCGCTAAGGTAGAGTCGCTTGCCAATATCGGAAGCGCGAAGACGAGCGTTACGGCGGCAAAGGCGGGCGGATGGATACATATCACCATTCTTTATCTTCCTGCCGACAGTATGATTTACGTCTATGCAAACCAGGCAAAGGTTGACCGCACGGGCGCCGTTGCGAGAACCTGCATAGGAGCTATTTCAAATTACGACTCAAAGAACTCTACGTGGGTGTATCCTCTCGTTATGCGTATGGGTAAGCAGGACCAGCGCTCGGGCGACTTCTGCATTGACAACGTGCTTTACTATCAGGCAACCGCAATCTGCGATCCTCAATATATGAGCAGACTTACCCCTGCGGACGCGTTTGTCGGTAACGTAAGCTCGGTTTTGAATACGAGCCTCAGCTTGCCTGACAGATACGCTGCGTACGAGCTCATTAAGAGCGAGTATATCAACACCTTCTGGACGGGCACGGCGTACACCGCGGCGGCTAATACCACGGCGATCAAGAAGGCGGTTGACGATTTCGTTGCATTTGATAAGAGCGATGCTGCGAAGCTCAAGACCGACACGATGAACTACAACGTAACGCAGCTGACCGCCAAGATCAAGACGCTCTCGGATATGAAAAGGGGTCTTGCGAATATCGCGGACAGAGCGACGCAGATAAGCGTAATTGAGAGCTATATTACCACCACGGGTGAGCTTTTCAATAAGGATAACGCGGAATACGCCACCGCGATTACGAATTTCGACACCTGGAAGCTTTATTACACCGAGGATATCAATATCAGGACCTTCGTAAACAGAATGGACCGTTTTGCTACGGCGACCACCTCAATGTCGATGCAAAGACATTACGACGAGGCCACAGAGACCTACCCCTCGGCAAGCGCGGCTAAGTCAATGCTCACGAGCATGTTTACCGATTCTGCCGAAAGAACGAAAATATCGAGTGCGATTACCGCGTATGAAAATGCGGGAACGAAGCTTGCTTCGGCGGTGAAAAACAACAACGCACAGAGGTTTATAAATCTCGTTAATCTCTTTAAGGACACGACCCAGGCAGACTGGGAAGCGGATACCGACGGTACGATAAGAAACCAGTGGTACCTCGCAAGAGGAATTCTTCTTGAGAACAATTACAATGCAGATCTTTCAGGCTTTTCCACCGCAAAGACGAGCATATACGATCCTGTAAACACCTACTTCTCCGCAAAAATGCAGGCTGAGCACGTGGCAACCCTTCAGGCAAAGCTTGCGGTATTTGAGGCGGCGGGCTCCAACTACGTTGACAAGGCGGGCGTGTGTAAGTACATTGACAACTACCTTGACAGAAACGCACAGGACATCGTTGTTGATGCCGATATCACCGCAATCAAGAATAAGAACGCCGAGTACAAGGCGCTTCTTTCGGGACTTGAGATAGACTACACGACACAGCTTATAGAGAATACCGTTGAGTTCGTTAATCAGATGGCTAATATAGCTAACTATACCAGCTATGCCGACCTTAAGCCCCTGTTTGACGAGGCATCGGATAACTACTACAATATGAACCTCATCGGAAACGATTCTGCGGGACTTGATACGGCGGTCGTACAGAGCGCTGTGAGCGCGTACGAGGCGCTTAAGACAAGGCTTCTCAACGTTGAGGTTTACAGCACGCAGTTCGTCACTCAGATGGCGGATATACCGAACGTGAAGTATAAGGATGATTACTACGCGGCGTTTATGGTGTGCTTCTCTTGTGAGGAGTATCTCGACGACACCTTCGAGGGTGTTTCGGCGTGCAAGGGTCAGTACGATACGATGAAGAGCAATTATATGGATAAGATAGAGCTTGCAAATGCCGAATCGAAGAGCACTATCGACTCCGTTTGCTCGGTAAGAACCTTCTGCGGAATAGGTGACCTCGTTAACCACGTCCAGGGATTGCTTAAGTAATTTCCCGTTTATTAATTTTTAGGAGTAAAAGTATGAAAAATAAGTTTACAAGAATCATCTCGTTCTTGCTTATTCTTGCCTCCTTGGTTTCCTGCCTGACGGTATTCTCGTTTGCCGAGACTGCCACTGAGGAGGAAAACACCTCGAAGCTCATCTATTACAGAGGCTTCGACGAGGGCTGGGATTACATGAACGGTATGAACGGCGGTATAAAGGAAAACAACTTTTATATAGATTATGAGGAAGCAAAGGACTTCAGCTACAACTACTTCCTCCGTGTTGAGAACCTCTCGGGCCTTGACGGATTTATGGAGTTCCGTTATCAGTCGAATCAGCCGCGCAGCGGCGGAGCCGTCGTTTCCTTTGACCTTAAGTCGGACGATAAGACCGACTTCGGCAACCCGGGTACCATAGTTTACTTAAGAACGGTCGGCGGCACTACCGACGGAAAGACCACGGCTCTTGCGGGAATCAACGGCGGAAAGCTTTATCTTCCCACCGCGGGCGGCGCGTTCAGCTCCTGCTATAACCTTATGGGTGATATGACCAACGAGTGGGTACGCGTAGCGTACGTATTCGACCTCGGAACCGAGGATAACAATCCCGATGCGAATTACAGAATGTGTACGGGCTGCTTCAGAAGGTATCACGTAGACGATTGCGACGGCTCGGTTTGCGGCGCTTCGATGCCCAACAATACCGCAAACTCCTGTAAGGGCGTGCTTGACTCATCGAAGATGCTTGAGTCCATCTCGCTTAGAATATACGTAGGATACGCATCCACCTTTGATACCGCGACCGCTACCTCGATTGATAACAAGGCGCAGGGTACTGCGGTTGACCTCTCGACCACCAGATACTACGACACCTCGCTTTGCTACGGCGCAGGCAAGACCAAGGGCATTGATATCATAAGATACGGTCTTCCCACCAGAAATTCACAGGCTGACAAGGATGCCGCGTACGGTCAGAGCTATTGCCTTGACAATATGGCGATGTATAACGGCGAGTCGGGAATGAGCGTCGTTCCGATTGAGGACATTCTTACCCTTGGCACCGAGGATAAGCCATACGGTGAGAAAATCAACACCAGTGCCGCGAAGGTGATAGAGATTCTTTCGGGCACGGGTGAAAAATCAAACATTCAGTACGTAAACGAGGCTCTGCTTCTTAAGGTCGGCGTTAATTACGGTCTTTACGCAAAGCAGAGAAAGGCGATTTTTACCGACAGCGTGACCGAGAAGCCTTACGGAGCTCCGATAAAGAGCAGCGGCAAGGTCTACGTGCCCTTCCAGGCGGTGCTTGATTACATAGGCTATCCCAGCTTCAAGCACGACGATAATATGTCGTACGACTTCGCGACGGATAAGGGCTCGGCTCTTCTTACCGTCGGACGCGATACCGCTACGGTAAACGGTCAGCTCGTTGCCCTCACCGCAGCGCCTATGATGGTTGCCGATGAGGATACCGGCAAGGAGTACGTCGTAATCGCTCTTGACGACGTAGAAACGCTCTTTGACGGCTACTTCGTTACCTATGACGATATGGGTCTTATAATCGTTTCTGAGAAGGATGAGCTTCTCAACAGAGATGAGGACCTTGAAACGATGCTCAACTATATGTGCATGTTCATCTACGATTACATCAGCGGTGACGAGTATTATTCAAGAACCAAGACCAACACCAACAACTTTACTCACCCCTATCTTCACGCAACTCAGGAGAAGTTCGACGAGCTTCACGCGGCGTATACCGACGCAAGCGTCGATCCTCTTCTTAATCAGTACCTCACCACGTACGTAGATTACGTTCTCGGAAGAAACTCTAGCACAAGCTCCAGGGCAAGAAGCTATACGTCGACCGAAACCGCTACGGGCACCGTGGTGGATAACGGCTACGACAGCTTTGTATACGGCTGGGAGGCGTGGCTTGCAGACGACAAGACCATAGATTCCACGGGCGCCGGTCAGTACCTTGACGGTAAGACCGAGAAGGTTGTCGAATACAAGGACGACGGTGTGACCGTCAGCAAGACCTACTACAAGAACGGCGCGGTGCTTAACCCTCACGACCTTGAGGTAAACGCTGCTAATATTACGGGCTACACCTACGAGAAGAAGTATTACAACTACGGCTACGACTACGACGGAGGACGTCTTAACGAGTCGGGCAACTACAACAACTTTATCAAGGACCTCGCGTTCTGCTACCAGGTAACGAGAAAGGAAGCCTTCGGAAGACTTGCTTACGAGGCTGCCGTTGCTATGGCGAAGTGGGAGCACTGGGGACCCGGTCACTTCCTTAACACCGCCGACGCTACTACTCCCTACGCCGTAGCGTACGACTGGATGTACAACACCTGGAAGGAGTGGGGACTTGACCTCACGCCTATTGAGAAGGCTATCTGGGATAACGGCGTTCACGACGGTATACTCGCGTCGAAGCTCCACGAGAGCGAGACCTTTACTACCTCTCGCCGTCAGGGCTCGTCAACCTTCTATACCACCAACACGAACAACTGGAACGCGGTTTGTACCTCAGGTATGGTAACGGGTGCGCTTGCGATTCTCGGTATTGATTACCTCGTCGCAAACGACAGCAGCCGTCCCGCGGGCGGCACGGCTCTTGACACCGCTACTATGGTTAAGGAGTGCAAGTCTATTCTTGAAAACAACACCAAGACTCTTGCAAACAACGGTCTTGGAATGTACGCGCCTGACGGCTCGTACATCGAGTCACCCAACTATTGGAGATATTCTACCGTATCGCTCTTCCAGATGATCTGGGCGCTTATGTCGGCTACGGGCGACGACAGCGGATTCCTTAATATGTGGGCGATGGATAAGACCTTCTATTTTGCGGTACAGTGCGAGTTCCCCTCGTACATCAAGACCGACACGGGTACGACTCAGTCTACCGGATATCAGTTCTGGAACTATCACGACTCGGGGCAGGATTATATGGATTCGTCGATGTTCTTCTACGCAGCAGACGTACTCGGCCAGGAGGCGCTTGCCGCAATCCGTCTTGACCAGCTTGAGCGTAAGAGCGTAGGAATCTACGACATTCTTGCCTACAAGTCTGAGTACGCTACTCTTGACAGACAGAAGGCGTTTGAGGACCTTGAGCTTACCTGGGTATTCGAGTCCTGTGACGGTATCGTTTCGAGAGATTACTTCGGTGACGGTTGTCTTTACACGGGTCTTATGGGTAATATGAACAACGCTTCTCACGCTCAGATAGACTCCGGTAACTTCATCTACGCTAATCACAACTTTATCTGGTTCTGCGACCTTGGCTCCGAGAACTACAACGTATACGGCTATTTCAGCAAGGACGAGTACAGATACGCGTATTATAGAATGACCGCAGAGGGTAACAACGTTATCGCTCTTACCTCGGACGAGGAAACCGTTCCGTGGGGACAGGTGCTTAACGGCGGCGGCGAGCTTATCGAGTACGACTACAATGAGTACGGTATGAAGGCTATCGTTGACAACGTTACCGCATACGGTGACCTTGCAACCTCGTGTCTGCGCGGTATGCTCTTTACCAACAACCGCAAGACCGTTGTCGTTCAGGACGAGATTATTTTCGACGGAACGCATCAGTTTGCTTGGCTTGCTCAGACGACTGCCAATATCGAGATTTCCGAGGACGGAAAGACCGCTTACCTCATTAAGGAGGTTCCCACAACCTACGGCGGCACGGAAAAGACCGAGTACGTTATAAGATGCTCGATAGTATCCCCCGACCCGAGATTTACCTTCAGCACGAAGCCTGCAACCGAGAGCATTCTTAATGCAACCATCAAGCCCGGTGTATCCGTTGAGGCGGGCGGTGTCGACGAGAAGGACAGAAGCGCGTACAACCGTCTTTGCATCGACGCTAAGGGACTTAAGTTCAACTGTGCGGTCGTAATCGAGGAGGTTGCCAACAAGTACATCACGGCAGAGGACCAGCCCGTCGAGTACGAGTGGAACATTATGAGAGCGTGGGAGATCTCCGAAACCTTCAACGCAACCGCGAAGGACGAGAATGCAATTACCAAGGCTCAGCTTTACGACGTTAAGGAGTACGGCGACAAGGCAAATGCTTACGTTCTTGAGGAAACCGCTTTTGGTAAGAGACTTCAGGACTTCTACCTTGCAATGGCAAGAGCCGCAGCGGCAGTCGTAACCTTCATGGAAACGATGTTTACTAATGAGCCTGTTCTTGCAGAGGCATACTACACCTACCTTAATAACGCAGCGAAATACGATGCGTACAAGACGAGTGTAAACGCAAGCGTCAAGGATAATATGTCTATCGGCGTAGCCCTTGGCGGATATCAGGGATAATAAAAAGTTATGATTGCCCAAGGGGCAAGTTATGAGTTATGATTGCCTGGCGGCAAGTTATGAGATGCTTTGCATCGTTATAATTGACTTTGTCAAGATAGGAGCTTGCCGTAACGGGCAATCGTATCATAGCAAAAACTTCACCGATGAAAAAAGAGAGAACAATTTGTTCTCTCTTTTTTCATCGTAAAGTGTTATTTTTACCACGCCTCAGGAGTTACTCCCGCAAGGTCAATGGTTACGTCAAGCGTCTGTGTACCTCTCGTGACGTTTATTACGACTACACTGCCCTGACGCGCGGTGAGCATTGAATCAAAGACGTTGAAGGTGCGCTTTACCTGATATTCCGCGGTGTCGCTCCCCGTCGTAATTGAAATAGAGTTGATTATATCACCCGCGACGAGCTTGCCCTCTGCAATGCTTCCTGCATTAACCGCGGCTACCGAAACCTTTTCCACCTTGTGGACCTTGCCCGTTTCGGTGTCGTACTCGCTCCACTTATCGGCAATGGTTACCTCAATGCCCATAATCATTCGGTAAGCCGAGTCGTTTTCGGGGTTGAGCGTGTCATAGTAGATAATATTATCCGCAACGCCCTTAGCAATGTTCGAGGGAATAGCGTAAGCTATGTTGTCTATTTCGCTTGACTGTATTTTTGCGTTTACAATACCGACTATGTGACCGTTCTCGTCAAACAGACCGCCGCCTGAGTTACCGCTGTTTACCGCAGCATCAATACGGACGACGCGCATCGTGACGAGAGTTTCCTCGTCGGGTGCGTACATAGTAATATTTTCGCTGTCAACGTTTACAGCGCCTACCGTAGCGGATATGCCCTCGCCCTCGGGATTACCTATCGCGATAACCGTCTGAAGAACCGAAAGGTCATCGGAGTTGGCAAACTGTGCCGCCTCGGCGTTTGAGGACTTGAGTAATTCGCTTCCGCTTACCCGAAGGACGGCAATATCGTAATACATTGAGCCGCCCACGTAGGTCGCGGGAATAGAGTAATCAAGGCTGGGGTAGTAGGAGCTGTATTCCTGACCGAAAAGATATATCTTGATATTATCGCTTATCTTATCCTCGGTATCTGCTTCTACGTTGTAGACCACGTGATAGTTGGTGATTATATACGCGGAGCCCGTTTGCTTATCAAGCTGATAAATGACGCCCGCACCGCCGTACGTTACCGTTTCGGTTTTGTAGGTGGGCTTTCCTAAAAGACCGCCGCCGTACGCGTAGGTCACGTCAAAGCTTGCCGCAATGCTTACCGCGCTGAGCAGTCCCTTGCTTGCCGCGAGGAGATTCTGCTCGTGGGTTGAGGTGATATCAATATCGTTGTTGGTGACGGTGACGTTCTGCTTTATTCCCGCGATAAGCGATTCAACCTCTTCTCGCGTCATATATTTTTCATCGTCGGTGTCCGTGGCTGTGTCCTCATTCTCGGACGACGTGGGTGGGAGCGAATCCTTATCGGTGTCGCCGTCCGACGGGGGATTGAGCAGGGAGTTAAGACTATTGAGCGAGCACGAGGTGGTGAAAAGCATAGTCAATATCAGCAACATCACCAGCAGCAATCTCGTTATATTTTTTCTTTTCATAAAATGTACCCCTCTTTCATATGTAAACGGTCCGCAGGCACGCGCCGATACGGCATAGCGTCGGCGGATATTTCTTATTTTACAATCCTATTGTACCATACCTTTGTGAAAATGATGTTAATAAATAAAAAATAACTTTATAAAAAACGAAAAATAAAAAATGGTAAATAAAACGCACCTTCGCTCGGTACTTGAAATTATATAATATTTATGGTAGAATATCCTTATAAGTAATTCAGGGAGCGTATTCTCAATGTTTGATATAGCGGTTATAGGTGCAGGCGTCGTGGGCGGCGCCGTTGCAAGGGAAATGACTAAATACAATCTTCGCGTCGTGATTCTTGAGAGGGAAAGCGACGTTGCTATGGGCGCAACCAAGGCGAATAGCGCGATAGTCCACGCGGGCTTCGACGCAAAGCCCGGTACTCTTAAGGCGAGGCTTAACGTGCGCGGCTCGGAGCTTATGGAGGAGTATGCGTACGAGCTTGGCGTAAAATACGAAAGATGCGGCTCGCTCGTCGTCGGCTTTAATGACGATGACAGAAAAACTCTGCTTGAGCTTAAGTCGCGCGGTGAGGAAAACGGAGTCAGGGAGCTTTATTTTCTTAACACGCGCGACGAGGTTCTTGCGGTTGAGCCCGGGGTTGCCGAGGGAGTATGTTGCGCGCTTCTTGCGAAAAGCGGTGCTATTATCTGCCCCTACGAGCTTTGTATGGCAGAGGTCGGCAATGCTATCGACAACGGTGCGATACTTAAGCTTGATTTTGAGGTGTGCGGCATTGAAAAAAGCTCCGACGGCTATATAGTTTCATCCTCTGGGGGCAAATGCGTCGAGGCAAGGTGGGTTATTAATTGTGCGGGTGTGTACTCGGACAAGATAGCCTCGCTCGTTGGGGACGCGGGCTTTGCCGTAAAGCCTCGCCGCGGCGAGTACGTGCTTCTTGACAAGAGCGAGGGCAAGAGAGTCTCTCACACGGTGTTCCGCTGTCCCTCGTCGCTGGGAAAGGGCGTGCTCGTTACACCGACGGTTGACGGAAATTTGCTCGTAGGCCCGAATGCCGAGGATATAGACGATAAGGGTGACAATTCCACCACCCGTGCGGGAATTTCGCACGTAAAGCGTCTTGCAAACGAGCAGGTGAGCGGCATAGATTTTTCAAAGACTATAACCTCATTTGCAGGCATTCGCGCAACACCGACCACGGGTGACTTCGTGATAGGCGTGGTAAAGGAGGGCTTTATCAACTGTGCGGGAATAGAAAGCCCGGGGCTTTCCTCGGCGCCCGCAATTGCTGAATACGTAGCAGAGCTTCTTTTGGGTGAGGGGGTTACGCTTACGCCGCGAGAGGAGTTTTCGGGCAGGCGCCGTCCTATGCACTATTTCCGCGAGCTTGGCGATGAGGAAAAGAATGAAATAATCAAGAGATTTCCCGAATACGCGCACATAATCTGCCGTTGCGAGATGATAAGCGAGGGCGAGATTTTAGAGGCAATAAGGACTAATCCGCGTCCGTCGGATATAGACGGTATCAAGCGTCGCACACGCTCAGGAATGGGAAGATGTCAGGGCGGCTTCTGCGCGCCGTCGGTGGCAGAGATACTTGCAAGAGAGCTTAAGGTGGATTTTCTTGAGATTACCAAGCGCGGCGGAGGCTCGCTTATAAATCTTTCGAGAACAAAGGGTGAGGGCTAATGGCAGAGGTAAAAACATTCAAATACGACCTCGTTGTCGTAGGCGGCGGTCCTGCGGGTATGGCGTGCGCGGTCAGCGCGTACGAAAGCGGACTTCGCAATATAGTAATTCTGGAGCGCGACTGTGCGCTTGGTGGAATACTCCGTCAGTGCATACATAACGGCTTCGGGCTGCATAAATTCGGCGAGGAGCTTACAGGCCCCGAATATGCCTACCGCTACGAGATGCTTGTCAAAAAATACGGCATAAGGTATATGCTGAATACTATGGTGACGGGAATTGACAGAGATAAGACGGTCACCGCGCGGTGCGAGGAATACGGTATTTTCAAGATAGAGGCAGGCGCCGTGGTGCTTGCTATGGGCTGCCGTGAAAGACCTCTCGGTGCGCTGGGCATCTACGGCAGACGCCCCTCAGGCGTTTACACCGCGGGAGCCGCACAGAGATACGTGAATATGAAGGGCTATCTTCCTGGGCGTGAGGTGGTTATACTCGGCTCAGGAGATATAGGTCTTATAATGGCAAGACGAATGACGCTTGAGGGCGCAAGGGTTAAGGCTGTGCTGGAGCTTATGCCATATTCAAGCGGTCTTGCGAGAAATATCGAGCAGTGCCTTAATGATTTTGATATTCCTCTGAGGACGAGCCATACCGTCGTGGAAATTCACGGAAAGGATAGAGTCGAGGGTGTTACGGTGGCAAGGGTTGACGAAAACCGCGTGCCTATTGACGAGACGAGGGAATACATCGAGTGCGATACGCTTCTTCTTTCCTGCGGACTCATTCCAGAAAACGAGCTTACGACAGGTCTCGGATTTTCTCTTGACAGACGCACCGGCGGAGCGACGGTCGATATGAACAGGCAAACCGAAATTGAGGGTATATTCTCTTGCGGTAACGTGCTTCACGTGCACGACCTCGTGGACTACGTGTCCGAGGAGGCGGCAATTGCAGGAAAGGCGGCGGCAGAGTACGTTATGGGAAAGCGTGAAGGTTCGATTTCTCTTGAGGTAACGACCTTTGGCGGTGTAAGATATACCGTTCCTCAGAGAATAACCGAGGCGTGCGATACCACGCTGTATTTCAGAGTGTCAGACGTATTCGAGAATAAGACGCTCGTGATAAAATACGGCGACGAGGTGCTGTACTCTAAAAGAGTGCTTAAGCTTTTGCCTGCCGAGATGCAGACTGTAAAGCTCGCCAAGGATAAGCTCGTTGGTAAATCGGGCGAGATAAGAGTAGGGCTTGAGTAGTCCTTAGGGGGAAAATATGGAAAAGATAAGAGAGCTTACCTGTATAGTATGCCCAAGAGGCTGTTCTCTCAGGGTGACCTTAGGGGGCGAGGATGAGGTGCTTTGCGTCGAGGGCAACGCTTGCAAGAGGGGCGCCCACTATGCAACGGACGAGTGTGTGAATCCACAAAGAACCGTCACCTCTACGGTGCGTTGCAGCGACGGGGAGGTAACACCCGTAAGAACCGAGAGGGCGGTGCCGAAGTCACTGGTAAGTGACGTGATGAGGGAAATCAACGAAGCGCTTCTTAGCCGAAGCGTTACCGTTGGCGACGTGATAATTGAAAACGTAGCTGGCACCGGAGTAAACGTAATCGCCACCGCTTGCAAAGAACTGTTTGCATAATAGCAAAAAACGAATAAATAACAAGGCGTTTTGATTTTGCGCTCGTGCTAAGCAAACGCATAAAATAACATAAGGAGAAGACCTATGAGGCGAGTCACCGCCCTGCCTGAGCTTCTTGCGCCTGCCGGAGATATGGACGCCCTTATTGCCGCACTTTGCGCTGGGGCAGACGCCGTATACATAGGCGGGGAGCTTTACGGAGCCCGTGCATACGCGAAGAATTTTACAAGAGAAGAAATTAAATATGCAGTCGGCGTCTGTCACGCAAGCGGTGTCAGGCTATTCGTCACGGTAAACACTCTGATTTACGATAGGGAGCTTTCCGCGGCGCTCGAATTTTGCGAGTTTCTTTACTCGGTTGGCGTTGATGCGGTTATCGTGTGCGACCTCGGTCTTATTTCGCTTCTTCGCAGGAATTTGCCGAAGCTTGAGCTTCACGCGTCAACGCAGCTCGGTATCCATAATACGTCAGGCGCAGATTTCGCCTATGCCTTAGGAATGCCGAGGGTCGTCGTTGCCAGAGAATGCTCGCTTCGCGATATTAAAGAGATTTGCGAGTCGTCCTTTGCCGAATGTGAGATTTTCGTGCACGGTGCGCTTTGCGTGTGCCATTCGGGACAGTGTCTTTTTTCGTCGCTCGTAGGCGGACGGAGCGGAAACCGCGGTGAGTGCGCTCAGCCCTGCCGTCTGCCGTATAACGGCGGTGAGTATCCTTTGTCGCTAAAGGACCTTTCGCTCGCCTCGCATATCCCGGAAATAATAGAGTCGGGCGTGTCCTCTCTGAAGATAGAGGGAAGAATGAAATCTGCCTCTTACGTTTTCGGCGTCGTTTCTATTTACAGGCGCTTGCTAGACGAAAAGCGCGCGGCAACCCGTGACGAGCTTCGCCGTCTTGCTGAGATTTTCTCGCGCGACGGATTTACGGACGGTTATTTCACCGAAAGACTATCCTCAATGACGGGTGTCAGAAGTGATAAGGATAAGCAAAACAGCAAGGATGCCAAGACGCCCGACTATGCTATCCAAAGACCTTCGGTTGCGATGCGGGCAACGCTTGAGCTAGGAAAGCCTTCGCTGCTTGAATGCAGCCTTACCGTAAGGTCGCGGCTGCTTGGTGTATCGGGGGAGCTTTCGGTTACCGTAAGCGGAGCTGCTCCCGATGCGGCGAGGACCGCACCGCTTACCGAGGATAGTGTAATAGCAAGGCTTAAGAAGCTTGGGGGCACCTGTTACGAGGCAGGGAGCGTTCTTGCTAGCGTGGGCGAGGGAATTAATCTTCCGCCGTCGGCTGTAAACGAGCTTCGCAGGCTTGGCATACAGGCGCTTGATGAGAGCCTTCTTCGTCCGCTCTCGGATATTCTTGGAGTAAATGCGCCCTCTGTGAATAAAGCCGAGCTGCCGTCTGTTTCGGGGCTTGATTTGGGCGGTAGCTTCACTGTGGCGACCGTTTACCGCGAGGAAGCTTATTTCGAGCTTTTGGAAATGTCGCCGTCGGCGCTTCGGCGCTTTGACACGGTGTTTCTTCCTATGAGTGCCTGCCACAGAGCGACAGCCTCTGATAAAGGGTCGCTTGGCGTGATTTTTCCTCCGGTGATTATGCCGCGTGAGTGGGAATCCGTTGCGAGCGAGCTTCGCAAAATAAGAGAGCGCGGCATCACGCGTGCCCTGGTTAGCAATATCGGACACCTTGCCCTCGCGCAGCAGCTTGGCTTCTCGGTGCTCGGAGATATGGGACTTAACGTGACGAACGGGGAGTCGCTTGAGATTCTTCGAGCCACGGGGCTTTGCGACGTGACACTCTCGCCTGAGCTTACTCTGCCACAGGCGCGCGATATAGAATCGCTAACCGTTGTCTTTGGAAGAGTTCCGCTTATGATTACCGAGCGCTGTGCGGCAAAGGAGTGCGGCGGATGCGAGGAGTGCGGCAGGCTATCGCTCGTCGACCGATACGGAGAGCGTTTTCCTATTCTTCGCGAGAGGGAGCATAGGTCGAGGATATTCAATTCAAGACCCACCTACGTTCTTGACAGACAGGATGAGCTTGACGCCTTGGGAATAAACAAGAGGAGCTTTCTTATTACGGTCGAGAGCGCCGGGGAGATAATTGATATTCTCTCGTGCGAGAGGTTGGGAGCTTTGCCAGATTTTCCCATAAGAAGAATAGGAAAACGAAAGGCATATGGCAAATAAGTGCGGATTTTCCTATAAAAATCCCACTAAAAGCTATAAAAGTTTGTAAAAACTATTGCAAAAGCTCTCAAGGGATGCTAAAATATATCTTGATATAATTCAAATACATAAAGGAGATGAAAAAATGAAGAAGACCATTTGCAAGGTAGATTACGATACCGCTGCTTCCAGCATTGTCAAGAAGAATACCTTCGGTATGTTCGGCGACGCTAACGGTTATGAGGAAACCCTCTACATCACCGCTGACGGAAAGTATTTCCTCTACGTAAACGGTGGCGCTGATTCGAAGTATCCTAAAGAGGATATAAAGAGAATGAGCAAGGCAAACGCTGAAAAGTGGATGGAGGAAAACTGATTTCTTCGGAAACGGGGCATATCAAGCTATGCCCCGTTTGCTTATGATGAATAGTGCTCGTGTTTTGAGCATATGAAAATAATTATTTGCAAATTCGGCACTTTAACCCAGCTTTTGAAAGGAGTACTGAAAAATGGGAAAAAAGAAAACGGAAAGAATTTTTAAAGAGGTACATAGCATTTCCGAGTATCTTTCCAACATTGAAACGCACGGTGATAAGATTATATATTCTTACCTCAGCGGCAAGGAATACGTGTCGCTGTCGTACCGTGATTTTTGCGATAAGGTGTATTCGATTGGCGCGGGACTTAATTCCCTTGGACTTTCGGGAAAGCGGATAGCGGTTATCGGCGAAACCTCGCCCGAGTGGGTTGCGTCCTATCTGGCAACGCTTGCTATCGGCGGTGTAATTATACCGATGGACAAGGAGCTTGACGTCAAGGAAATTGAGGGCTTTCTCGCAGGTGTTGAGGCAGAGGCTATCATCTACGGAAAATCCTTTAATGAAAAGCTTCGCTCTGCAATAGAGAGCCACCCCAGCCTTAAGACCTTCATCCCTATGGACAAGGCGGCAGAGGCAAGCGAAAAAATCACTCCTCTTGAGACGCTCATCGTGAAGGGCAAGGAAATAAGAGCCGCCGAGGGCTTTAACGTGACCGACCGTGATGTCGGCGAGCTTGCGGTTATGCTCTTTACCTCAGGCACGACGGGCACGAGCAAGTGCGTAATGCTTTGCGAGAGAAACGTCTGGTCTACGGTAAATTCCGCCTGCGCGACTGTTGAATTCTTCCCGGACGACACCATAGTATCGGTGCTTCCTTTGCACCATACCTACGAGCTTGCGTGTATGCTCTCCGGAATGAACTACGGAATGAAAATAGGCATTAACGACTCGCTCAAGCGCATTATGAAGAACTTTGCCGAGTTCAAGCCTACGGGACTCGTGCTCGTTCCGCTTTTCGTTACTACGATGTATAACAAAATAATGTCGAAGGCAAAGGAGGGCGGAAAGGAGGGACTTCTTAAATTCCTAATCAAGCTTTCAAACGGACTTCGCAGGATAGGAATTGACCTTCGTCGCGTATTCTTCAAGTCGGTGCTCGAGGCGTTTGGCGGAAGGCTGAACAAGATGGTTTCCGGCGGCGCTCCTCTCAACCCTGAGATGATGAAGCAGTTTGACGCTTTTGGCATCACTATTGCTGAGGGCTACGGCATTACCGAGTGCTCGCCTCTTATTTCGGTTAACCCTTATTATGCTCTGAAGGCGGGCTCCGTAGGTCCTGCGGTGCCTAGCTGTACCGTCCGTATTGAGTCACGCGGTAAGAACGACAGGGGCTTTGACGAGGGCGAAATTCAGGTCAAGGGCGACAACGTAATGCTCGGCTACTACAATAACGACGAGGAAAACGCGAAGGCGTTTACCGACGACGGCTGGTATAGAACGGGTGACGTCGGATATATGGACGAGGACGGCTATATCTTCATTACGGGACGTCTTAAATCTGTTATCGTGCTTGAAAACGGAAAGAACGTATTTCCCGAGGAAATAGAGGAATACCTCGCGAATATCAGCGGCATTGCCGAGTCGGTAGTCGTTGGAAGAAAGGCGGATGACGGAGAAACGGTAATTCTTACTGCCATCGTGTATCCCGACTCCGAGGTTTATCCTGAGGGAACGGATGAAAAGACTGTTTACGACGAGCTTCACGCGAAAATCCTCGACCTTAACCGCACGCTCCCCGCGTTTAAGCATATCAAGGCGCTTGAGCTGAGAGCTGAGCCCTTTGAGAAGACGACCTCAAGAAAAATCAAAAGGCATCTCGTCAAGTAATTGACAGTGGCGCGGAGAAATTCCAAAGTGCCGAAGGGTTGCCTGATACGAAGAGGCTTCCTCGGAATCACGCCGAGGAAGCCTCTTCGTATTACCTGCGCGGTTTATTTGCGGAAAGCTTTAAAAAGCGCGGTCATATATACACGGGGGTGAATCATAGCTTATATCAGGGAGTGTAAAGAAATAGTTTACAATAAACGGACACAAATTTTGGGTAAAATGCGAAATACAACAAAAAATGTGAACGAAATAAGGATTTTCTTGTTGACAATTATTTTTATTTATACTAAAATATATCTATATTATTATTCTCGTGCTCTCGCACGAGCAGGTTAGGAGGTATCTTATGGAATTTCAGACTAACAAAGTCACAAACACTTATCTTTCAAGGAAAGAGCAGTGGGATGAAACCGAGGTATTCAATTACAAGAAAAAAATAAAGGTGCAGCTTGCGGCTCCGTGGTTCACCGCCGTAGTTATGCTCGGTATTTTTGCCGTTATAACTATGGGTATGTGGGCGATAAACATCGCACTCGGTCTTTTCGGGCTTGGCGACGTCTTTAAGATTGTATCAAGCCAGCTTATGACCGTGGTGCTTCTCGTTGCGTTTATCATAAGCTCGCTTCTCTTTGCATTTTCCCACGCAAAGAAAAAGACGCAGAAGTTCGTCGTTGAGAACAGAGGTGAGGTCGGTCACAGCGGCCGTCCCTTCAGCAAGGGTATTGCGCGCGGCTTGATTCTTTCCATAGTAGTTGCTGCTGTAGTTACGGTGGGTGTTATCATTCTTGATATCATCTACGTTTCGGCGGGTGTTGAGAACTTTATTATGCAGTTCATTTCTATGGACCTTCTCGGTACTCTCGCTTGCGTAATCGGTGCGGGACTCTATCCGCTTTTCTATCACCTCAAGGCATCGGCGGTGCTTAAGTCCTTCGACAAGGATACCTGCCCCATCTGCTCAAGGTCGAACTACCGCATGGTTAAGCGTGCGGTCAACAAGGCAGAGGACGAGGTTATCTCAAAGCAGGTTGCATACACGCCCGGTAAGATTGCCTACGTATACGGTCAGTTCATCATTGATAAGACCAAGTACACGAGAGAAACCGACGAGAATTGCTATATTACGTATTGCCGCTACTGTTCCTTCTACGTTAAGGGCAACGGTACAGAGCAAATCGATTAAGGAGGTAGGATAAATGTTAAAGCAGAGAAATCTGGTTATTCGTCCTGATAATCAGGAGCTTGCAGAGCTTGAAATGAAAAAGCTTGAGCATTTCGGCTGGGTGCGCGTCGTTGACACGCCCTGTCCTGACGGCTCGGTTATGGTATCCTACGTCCGCGACGACGAGGAAAAGGCGGCGGAGGCTGAAAACGAGTACAGATACCGCTCGGCAAAGCTTGCTGCCGAGTTTGCTCAGGGAGCAAATGAAAGACTTACCGAGCTTTCTGGCTCGGACAGAGCGAAGAAGAAGGGAATATTCCCCGTAATCCTCTTCGGCTTTCTCGCGGCAATATTTCTTGCGGCGACGGTTATGTTTATCGTATGGGACGGCTTTATGAGAATCCTTTTGCCTGAGGCGCTTGCCCTCAACGGCGGCTGGACCTTCCTCAACCTCAGCAATATCGGCAGTGCGAAGTGGAAGGTGCAGTCTATAATCTTCCTTTGCATAGCGTGCGGCGCGTTTTTCTTCTTCTTCATCGCGCTTATGTTCTCTTCCATAAGAAAAATCAAGGAAAGCAATCTTGACAACCTTGACTATGCGAACTTTGCTCTTGCGGAAATGACCTATTACGACGAGGTCAGAGAAAGTGCACAGAGCGAGGCAGAGATGCTTTTTTCAGGTGAATAAACAGCTTAAAGCATAAAATAAAAGACCGCCCCGTTACGTTTGATATCGGGACGGTTTCTGCTTTCTGAAGGGACGCTTTTAAATTTTTGAGGGGGCGGTGACGCTATGATATACGTTACGGGAGATACGCACGCGCTGGTTGATTATGATAAAATCCCTGCGTTTCTCGCTTGGAACGGCGAGCTTACACGAAACGATTATATTATCGTTGCGGGTGACTTCGCAGGGGTTATGCTGCGTGGGGAGCTTGACGGGCTTCTCTCGCTTTATGGGGACTTGCCGATAACGGTTCTTTTCGTTGACGGAAATCACGAGAACTACGACCTGCTTGACGCATTCCCGCGAGTGAGTATGTTCGGCGGTGAGGTGGGCAGGCTTTCCTCAAACGTCTATCATCTTTTGCGCGGCGGGCTTTATGAAATAGAGGGCAAGCGCATATTTACCTTCGGTGGCGCAACGAGCGTAGATAAGCATCTGAGGCAAGAGGGCTACTCCTGGTGGGCAAGAGAGCTTCCCACGAGGGACGAGGTGGAGCGCGCACGACGCACGCTTTCGTCGTGCGGACATATCGACTGTGTGATTACGCACTCCTGCCCCACGCTCGCCCTCGGCGCTATGTCACAGTATCTTTACGCATCAAAGCTTGAGAGCTTTTATGATAACGAGGCTCTCACGGAGCTTATGAGTGTTGCCGACTTCGATAAATGGTATTTCGGGCATTATCATCTTGATATGAAGCTCGATAGCCGCTTTACCGCTGTTTACAGAGATTTTTATGCTTTGTAAATTATAGATTACAAAAAGAGCACGGAAAGAAAAAATCTTCTTTGACATAATATAAGGGTAATAATGAAGAGCGAAGCTCCCGTTTTTGGGGAGCTCCACTCTTTTTCGGTTATAATCTAAAATGAAGCAGCCTATTTCGCAAGAGCCTTGCAGTAACGAATAATTTTATCCTTGCCGTACTTGTCAAAGTAGCTTTTATCGACGTAGGCGGCGAAGGTCGTAATCGCATCGACTCCAAGGGATTCGTAATACTTAACGTCCGCCTCGATTATATTTTCGAGGTCGGGAAGCTCGCTGATGTTTGCGCGATTCCATTTTGAGAAGAGTGACTCGTCGAGCCAGTAGTCAAGAATGTAGGTCTTGTCAAAGTACTTCATCTGGTCAAGAAGAAGCTCTCTGTCGCCCTTGTTTGCCTCTGCCGTGATAGGCTCGGTGAGGGCTCTGTGAATGGGAGCAAATTCAAGGTAGAGGTCGGGATTCTTCTTAACCCCCGCGGCTCTCATATCCTGATATGCAAGATAGCACTCGCGCGCCTCGGGGTCGTGCTTTTTGATTCCGCGAAGCACCGCCTCTGAGAATATGTAGGTCTGGTTTCCGTTTGATATACCTCGGCATTTGTCGCAGCTGCACCACGCACCCGCCTTGTCGTCTGCCCAGAAGTGATAGTTATGCGAGTTCTGTCCGAGTGCCTTCGCGAACATAAACGCCTGAAATTCGATAATCCCGATAGCCTTGCTTGACGAGGGGCAGAAATTGTAGTCGTTGGTGCGTACGCCGCCTTCCTCCCTGAACATATCGGGAGAGGTTTCGAAAAAGCTTCTCGAAAGAAGAGAGTAGGCGTTGTGAAGCTCGTGCTCAACGGTGATGCCTGCCTCTTCAAATCTTCTGATGAGTCTCGTTACCTCATCGCTTTGCGCCCACTTTATATAGTCGTCATTGTTGCACTCGGCGACTATCGTATGCAGACCGAGAAAGTCAAGCCCGCTTTCTTTATATATATCGAGCCACTCCTCGCAAAGGTCGGTCATAAGAAGCACGACGCCGCGCTTTGATTTGTTCATAGGTAAAGCCTCCCTGAAAAGATTTACAAATTAATTTTACTCCTACCACACCACCTTGTCAAGTAAAAAAGAACTGTGGATTATAATAAAAGCGTAAAGCTTGGCGAAAAAGTACAGGCTCTCGCCTTTAGCGTGATACTCCAAGC
>CAZDON010000007.1:0-30254 GCA_964507065.1 uncultured Ruminococcus sp.
CGTTCGCGATTTCATCCTCGGTTTCTGCAAAGTAGGTATACGCGCTCTTGATATAGTTAAGCATATCGCATACGAGCGTCTTTTCGGTAGTCGAGGTCGAGCTTTCAAGAAGCTTTACCGCGTACTTAAGAGTCGAGAGCGTATAGGTTGCCGTTGCCTCGTCGCCAAATACTACGGTGAGGGTGATTTCCCTTGCAGCCTCTGCCGCGGGAAGCTCAACCGTGAGGTGATACTTGCTATCCTCTGCTACGAGGTCGGCTATTTCGTAGGTAGTACCGTCAAGAGTTACCTCGGTGAGATAAGCGTTTTCTGGGATATAGACGTTTAGGATGAGATTTGAGTCAAGCGTAATGCTCGTCTGGGGAGTGAAGTCTGCCGCCACCGCAGGAGCAAGCGCGAATGTCACAGAATCCGCATCCTCTGACAGCTTTACAAACGCAAGCGCGCCGCCGTTTACAGTAGCGGTAGGCGTTACCGACGCAGGAAGATTCAGCGCGGTATAGCTTCCGTTATACTTGTCAAAGGTAATGCTATCACCCGTGCCAAAGTATCCGATAGCCGAGTTAGCAAAGCTTGCAGCCTTAATTGTTCCGCCCAATACGGTTATCTTTACGTCAACAAGCTCATTCGCTTCAAGCACCGACGCAATTCTCACACCGTCAGGTGCGTTTGTGACCATATCTATATTGCAGTTTATTAGGTTGATTTCAGCGTTTACTCCAACAGTTGCATTTGCAGTGTCAGCGGAGCAACCTATAACGTTCTTTTCCGTTGCGCCCTCAGCAAATCCGAAATTAACTCCGTCGAAGGTAAATATAAAAGTCTTTTCAGTGTTATAGGTATCGGTATTCGTCTGATTCACCTTTATAATCGGAGCGCTGCCCACGAGCATCGTACCGTTCTTTACGTAAACGGGAGTGTCGTGAACTAAATCGCTCGTTGCCTTTGCGTGCGCGGTGAATATAGGCTGCGTGTCAGTCGTGATAGTAAAGCCGCCAAGGTCGAGAACAAGTGTACCGCCAAGCTGGCTGTAATTATTGTTTCTTCCGTCGTAGGTGCCGACCGTAGACACGAAATCGCGTCGCATAAGCACCGTGGCGGTTGCGTTACTGTCAGCGGCAGTCTTGCCGAGCAGGACGCCCTTTGCGCGCTCAAACGCGCTCGACGTACCATCGCTGTCGTTGTTGTCAGTCCATTTCGTATACGCGCCGATAAACGCACCGTCCTTGAATACCGCGAAGGGATAGGTGGCTACGTCGTATCTTCCGGGAATCTTGCCGTAGGAGGTCACTTCGGACGCCTTAAGCTCGTATACGTTGTAGGTGTCCTCAGTGCCTGTAAGCGCGTAGCTTAGCTCGCTGCCGTCGACAGCCTCAAACACGACCGTATACGCGGGATACGCAACGCCTGCGCTAAGCGCTATCTCGGTGTACTTACCGTCGTACTTGCCGAACTTGACGGTATCGTCATCGTTCTTTAAGTAGAGATTTGCCGTAGTGATAGCGGTAGAGGACACGATGCGACCGCCGTTTATAATAATATCAAAGTCGCTCTTGTTGCTTGCGGTAGCGGACGTACAAAGAAGCTCAAATACAGTAGCGCCATTCGCCTCGATGATACAGTTGTTAAAGGTTGCCGTAGTCTTGGTACCGACCGTAGTCGACGTGCTGTAGCCGTTTTCAAACCCCGAGAAGAGTAATGTGTCGGTCTTTTTATTCACAAACCTTACGTTATCGAAGGTGTAGTCTACCGTAGCAAGCGCCTTGTTTCCCGTACCGTAGTTAAGGCAAAAGAATCCTGCCCAGTTAGCGCTTTCCGCCTTTACAAGAGTACCGTTTTTAAACTTGATATGCGCGTAAAATTCGCTCGTGTTACCGAAGTAACTGTCGAACACATACTTACTTCCCGCCTTGGTGAGCGTATGTCCGTTAAGGTCTACCGTAACAGTACCCTTAACGTTGACAGCAGAGGGCGCAGCGTCCGAAAGCGTCTGCGCGTCATCTCTCAGGTAGATAACCGAGCCGTCGGTAACGATTGCCGTGTTTGCCGCCGAGACCCAGGTATCGTGGAGCGTATAGGTGTACGACGTACCGCTGGGCTTAAACACCGCAAGGGGCTTTGTGGACTCGGTAGCGTAGTCGTCGTAGGCAATATATCCGTAAGGAGTATATCTTGATACCGAGAAGGAGTAGGTATCGAAATCAGTACCCGCCGTGCATACGGTAAGCTGAAGCTTATCGCCTGCTGTATTTTTCAGAGTAGATATGTTGCCGTTTGTCGAGCCGCCGCCGTCGTAGGGCTTGCTACCCGTAGCGCAAGTAAAGGTAGTAAACTTGCCGTCATACTCGTTAAAATAGATCTTATCAGAAGAGTCACCGTATATGATCCAGCTCGTTCCGACCTGAAGCACCTGACCGCCATATACGTTGGTAATAGCATCGACGTATCCCGTTCTGGTAACATCGCTCGCAGGAAGGTCGTAGGACTTGAAGATATGCTTTCCGTTAGAGTAGCCTGCGAAATCAAAGGTGCAATCGGTATAATTAAGCACGAGGTCCATACCGATGCCCGTATTTGCGTTGTTCCATACGGTGTAGGCAAGAGGCTGGGTGAGATTTGCCTTTGCAAGATAGGTAACGCCGCTTACGTCAATGGTAAGCTTTTTCTTGCCCGTAGCCTCAGTTATACTGCTCGCAACGTCAAACGCCATTATCTGTGCGCCTGTGGTAGCAAGAGTACCGTTCTTTATTTCAATCGTGGTATGATAATCTGCGCTCGCGCCTATTCCGTAGATGTCAAAGAGAGTAGCTCCGTCTCTCGTCAGAGTCTTGTCACCACCAAGGTCAACCACGAGGTGTCCTTCGATATAGCGGAAGATGTTAGTATTAGCGTCGGTGGTCTTTACGGTCGAGTAATCGTTAAGAAGATATACCGCCGCCCATTTGTCGGCTCTCGAATCAATAAGATTCTTAGCCTCGGTAAGAGCACCCGCCCAGGTGGATGCCGTCGTATGGAATCCGTCCTTTGAGAAGATAGCGAAATAGTCGGAAAGCGACGCCTCGGGAACGAAGCCGTAGCCGTCTATCTGCTTTCCGCCCGCGGTAAGAGTGTAGACCGTATTGTCGCCTGAGGTCACACCGTCGGTGAACGAATATCCTATGCCGTCATTACCGATAAAGGCGGTGGTGGGAGCCGTAGTACCGCTCGGCAGAGTAAGCGTGGTCATATTACCCTCGTACTCGCCTACTCTGAGAGTGTCTGCCGTGTCAAGGCTCGCAAGGGTAAAGGTGTTCGACGCCGCTATAATATTACCGCCGTTTACGGTGATATTGGCGTTTACCTGTCCCGTTCTGCCATCAAGCACGTCGCTTACTCTGAACAGAGGCTGTGTACCCGCATTCGTCATATCAAAGGTACAGCCGTTGTAGGTAGCGTCAAGGTCGACACCGAGTGCAGGCGAATTTGCATTTATCCATACGACGAGAGCCAGGGGCTGAGTCCACGCCACGCTCGACGAGAAGGTCACGTTCGTAAATTCAAGCTCAAAGCTCTTCTTCTGAGTGAGAATATCGGCGCTGCCCTCAACCGCCGTGGTCCACGCGCCGCCTGAGGAAAGCAACGTACCGTTCTTTACCTCAACTCTTGACGTGTAGGTCGAGCTGGAATGGCTTCCAAGCACGTCAAAAAGCGTTGCGGTATTACGCGTGAGCGTTTTGCCGTTAAGGTCAACCAGAACGGTGCCGTTCATATACTGAATACGGTCATTAGTTCTGTCGAGGTCCTTGACAGTTGAATAATCGTCACGCATAAGCACCACTGCGTGCTTATCCGAGGTCTTATTCATCGCGCGCGTTGCCTGGAACAATGCCTTGGCCCAGGTGTTCGTCGCCGAGAAGAAGCCGTCCTCAGTAAAGATTACGAAGGGATACTTAGCTGCGTCGTCATACTCTGCGAAAATATATCCGTATTCGGTGTCGGTAAGATTAGTTCCCGAATAGGTAGTATTTACCGTAAGAAGAGTATCGTCGGCAAGGCTCTCTACCGTATATTTACCGTCGGTAAGCGAAACCGCCGTGGCAGTACCGCCGCCAACGCTGACGGTTACGGAGTCAATAGTATAACCCGTGTCGGGTGTTATCGTAAGAGTTACGGAGTCACCTGCCTTGTAAAGACCGCCGCCAGTAAAGCCTATACCCTCGCCTTTGACACCTACGGGTATCTCACCGTTTATGCCGAGGACGAACTCAACGAATTTTTCACCAAAGTATTGCTGTGTCGTTGAGGTGAAGTGCCAGCCGTCCTGCTGAGCAAAAAAGCTCTGGTCGGTATAGCCGTCGACCGTAGCACCCCACTCGTCATCGTCACCGTTAGAGAGATAGAATACGTTAGTGAGCTTTTCCGAAACGGTCTTTTGCGCAAGGTTGATATCGTGAAGATATGCGCAAACGGATGCGGTTGGATTTCTGTAGATATTGCCTGATGTGAAGGGCATAGCGCTGTAACGCACGTTCTCACCGAAGAGAGTGGTCATCTCGGCTCTTATATCGTTAATAAGGCACTCAAGAAGCTCATCGTAAAGCGACGCGTAGGTAACGTCATTACTCTCTGCCTCGCCCTGCATCCACCACATTCCGCGAAGAACGGGAGTGTAGCCCCTATCGCGAAGCTCGGTTACCGCGCTCGTTACCGTGTCGATAAACATATTATACATATTACCCACAATAGGCTTGCCGTTATACGCGTCAATTCCCTGGGTTATAGCTGCCGTAGTATCGACGTTGGGAATATCAACAGCCGTTTCACTGCCGATAGGAGTGTACATACCGAGAGTCGCATAGTCAGGATCATCGGTTGACATATTTGCCCTCTCGACGTAGGAGGGTGAGGTCCACGTTCCCACCTTATTACAAACTGAGCTCGAGGTGGAGTCCGAGGGTACGTAGGGATAAAGATAGGTCGCACCGTACGCGCACTTGACAACGGCGTTCATCCTGCCCGTAGAGTCAAGTGACTTCGCTATACCAAGCTCAGCGCCGCATCTCATATCGGTAGTTCCGTTACCTATTGCAACGTACTCTATATCCTTACTGTCGAAGACGAACTGCTCGCCCTCGTTATAGTAAAGCGTATTGGTAAAGCCCGAATAGTAGCGGTAGTCAGTGTCCGCCTCGGGCGGCGCCTCGTTTCCGTAGCCTACGGCGTTTGACTGTCCGCCGATAAGCCATACGTCAATTTCACCGAGGTCAGCGGCTGAGCCCACGAGGGAAAAGCCGAAAACGCCGAGTGAGAAGACGATTGACAGAATCAAGAGAGCGCCGATTATTCTTCTTGTCTTTTTCATACTAAACTCCATTCCGTCGCCTGAGGCGACTGCACTAATGACAGGCGAATTTTCAAAACCGCTTCTGCGGCTATTCGGAAAAGGCTCCGAATAGCGAAAATTCATACGTGAATTAACCGAAAGATTAAATTCGATGTTAGTTATAATTCACGCTAAACTCCTATGATTTTCCGCGCGAGAGCGCGAAAATATTTAATCACGTGATTAAATAAATGCAAGCTAGCTTGCATTTATTGTGTTAAGCTTTTGCCTTCCCTTGCGAGGGAAGGGGGACCGCTTGCGGTGGATGAGTAGTTTATATCGTAAAAGTGTGCTATTAGTTTTATTTTACACTTAAGTCTACTCATCCATCACTCGCGATTGCTCGTGCCACCTTCCCTCACAAGGGAAGGCGTAGTTACTGTCCTGCAAGAACCTCGGTTCTGTACGCAAGCGCACTCTCTGCGTATCTCTGAAATCTCTCTACAAGCGTTATAAGCTCAGCCTTATCGTCCGCGGTATACTCTTCGCCGTTTACGTAGTCGTAGTACGACTTGAGATTAAACTCGCCTGCGAAATCAGTACCGCTTACGGTGTAGCTTACGTTGCCCGCAAGTCCGTACGCATAGGTCGTTACCTCGACGTACGCTCCGACGTTATCGGTGCCCTTGGTATAAGGAACTACGTAGCCGTTCTGCTTAAACACGAAGGAGTCTGCGTCAGCGCCGTCAAGGTAGAAGCGCATTGTGGGCGCGGTATTAAGAATGAAGGTAGCTCCCTTAGTACCGTTGCCCGAAGCAGGCTTAACCGCCGCATTTGTAAACGCAGGTGCGTTTGCTCCGTCGTAGCCAGTACCGAGTATCGTGTCTATCTCGGAAAGCTTCGCGTCGTTTGCCACGTTAAAGTAGCCGTACGCTGCACGAAGATAAGAGAGGATGTCGCGCATAAGTGTCTTTTCAATCTCGGAGGACGAGGTCGAAAGAAGCTTCCTTGCGTAAGTAACGACGTTGAGGGTGTACTCGCCGTCAAGAGTAGTGCTGTCGGCAAGAAGTATCGAGGTCGTAACCTTAACGTCGCTGAGCGCGTCGCTTGCCGTAAGGGGAATCGATACTACGTAGTAGGTAACGTTATCTATTACCTTCGTTTCAAGATTCTCAAAATCGTCCGTATCGTAGGTTACACCACCTAACGTGAAGGACGCGAGAGTATCAAGCTTTGATACGTAGACGTTGAGGTAAAGGTCACTGTAAAGCGAGATGCTGGACTTTACGTTAAGTCCTGCGGCGCTCACGGGTACAAGCTCATAGCCGCCGACTCTTGCGACGAACACAAGCTTGCCGAGCGTGCTGTCAAACTCCTCGGCAGGCGCAGTACCTGACGTGAGGGTGAGAGTAGTGAGCTTACCGTCCGTACCCTTTGCGAAGCTGAACGAGCCTGTGGTGTCAGCAGAAGAATCCACCATAGAGAAGCCTGATTTGCCAACGATATTGCCGCCCGCAAAGGTCGAGGTGGTATGGCACTTGCCGTTACCCGTGCTGAAGATATTGACTGTATTCGCAGTAGAGCCGCTGAGGTCTACCGTGGAATCGGTGAAGTTAACGAAGGTGTTCGCTATCGCGTTCGGTGTACCCGAATGCGTGCTGTACTTGGTTGCGACAGCGGTTGCCGAGCCGAGCGCCTTTACGGTAACGCCGTGGAAGTTGTAGGTAAAGAGCTTATTTGCAACGTAATCGTCTGCTCTCGTAGTGTCACCCGTCCAGGGCTCGAAGTTAATAATGGGAGCGTTAAATATCTCGATATTACCGCCCTTTACGGTTATCGTGGTCGGGAATACGCCGCGCTCGCCCCAGGGCTTAACGCTCGTCGGGAAGATTACTCTTGACTGCGACGCTCTGAGCGTATGTCCGTCAAGATCTACCGTTACCTCACCGAGAATCTGCGCGAGGTTATTGTAGGTTTCGTTCGACGCCATTGTATAGTCGGCTCTCATAAGAACTATTGCCGTGAGCGGCGAGTCGCCGTAGCTCGTGCCGTCCCATACGTTAGAGGATAGCTTATCCTTTGCGGTGTGTATAATACCCTCGTTGTCGTAGCTTGATACCGTATCAAGGAAGGTATCGTCCGCGCCCCAGAAGGTACCCGTGCCGCTGAACACAACGAAGGGATAGAACTCGGGATTTGCGTACGTGAAGGGTATCGCACCGTACTTAACCGTCACAGGCTCACCGAGGCGGTATATCATATTAGTACCGTCTTTTCTTTCCTTACCGAACGTAAGAGTCGTGCCTGCCGCGTTCTTGTAGGTCAGGGTGGGAGCCGCCGCGTCGGCAGACTGAGTCAGGCTCATATACTTGCCGTCTGTGCCCTCGGCGAAGACAACCGTATCTACGGTATTTTGTCTTACCAGGATATAGCTCGACAAATCGCTTGCAACCACAGATCCACCGTTGAACGTAAACGACGATATCATAGTCGTCTTGTTATCCTTCAGGTCAAAGGCTACTGCACCGCTTGCAGCGTTAGCGAAATCTACAATACAATCGTTAAATACATAGTTTGCGATAATACCGTCACCCGTCTTATCCGGGAACTCGTCAACAATGGAGAAGGCTCCTGTTCCAAAAGCAAAGGTTACGTTATTGAATACGAGGTTGTATTCCTTAGTATCGTCTGCCGCTGAGGTGTTATAATGCTGGAAGCCTATCATCGGAAGATTGCTACCACGGCTGTTTTTAAGTGTTCCGTTCTTCACCGTAAGCGAAGATGCATAACCAAGATAGGTTGCCGTTGAGTAATCTACGTTAGTATCTATAAAATAGGTATCAACGTTATTCATCGTATAGCCGTTGAGGTCAAGAACTATCTTACCTCTTGCGGTGTTGAAGTTCGAGCCCGCATCGCTTAAGCCGGCTGTATTAGTCTTGCTTATATCATAGTCGCGTCTTGCTATTATCGTTGCGGTGCTTGAAGCCTCAGCCTCTTCGTCAACGCAGGACTTAGCAGCATCAATAGCGAGGCGCCAGCTCTCATATGCGCCGCTGAACACCCCATCCTTAAATACGAAGAAGGGATAATCGTATGCCGAGAAGTATTTTGCGGTAAGAGTAGCCGACATATTACCGAAGGTCATAGGAAGAAGCTCGTAGGTGGAGTTAGTTCCGTCGTCAGCCGTTTCGATAAAGTATTTCGTACCCTCTGCGGTAGTAAACGCGCCCGTATAGTGGCTGAAGTCTACCGCCGTCGTGGGAGTGGTAAGTGTCGTGTACTTGCCGTCAAGCTTACCAAAGGTAACGGTGTCGCTACCTGAGTTGACGGTGGATATGTTTACGCTCGAAAGTCCCGTCGAGATAATCTTACCGCCGTTTATGGTAAGCTTATTCGTCATCAGGTCGTAGGAATTGTTATCCGAGAAGTCAAAGAGCGTGGGGGTATTTGCAGGAAGATTCGTCGAAAGGTCAAGCGTACAGTCGTTGAAAGTAACCTTAGTTTCACTCTTCAACGTACAGTGTACAGATATTTCCGTCTTTGTGCTATCTGTAAACGTGGGATTCGTCCAGGATGCCCAGAACGCTTCACCTGACTTAGTAGCACCAGAGGCAAAGCCGAGGGTAACGCCATCAAGGGTGACGTTCCACTTCTTGGTTACGCTTGAGGTGCCCGCGTTAATCTGATTTGCGAATATTGCGGAGCCGTTTGAAAGAAGCGTACCGTTCTTGATTACGACGTTTACAGGCGAGGTATTGCCAGAGCTGTAGTAGAAGTCGAATATAAGTCCCGACGCGCCTCTTGTAAGCGTATTCTTGCCAAGGTCAACGACGAGAGTTCCGTTCATCTTGTTGAATGCGCCGCCGTTTGCCGAGTCGCTCGTGGTCGTGTAGCTGCTTCTTACGAGAACGTATGCAGTCTTGTCTGCGTTGCCGTTAAGCACGTCGCCCGCCGCCACGGTAGTAGCCTTCCATTTAGCGTACGCGCCGACGAACTCGCCGTCCATAAAGAGCGCGAAGGGATATGCGGCAGCGTCCTCATACTCACCGGGAATAATTCCGTAGTCGGTGACGTTCTGATTTACGGTAAGCTCATAGAGGTCGTAGCTGCCCTCGGTGCTCTTCTTCTCAAAGTTGGTGAAGTCGCCCGCATCGGTCTTGAAGGAGTCGCTGATAGCCGTACCGCCCGTAGCAACCTTAAGAGTGGGAAGCGTGCTTTCACTTCCAAGTCCTACCGTAACGGTATCAGCCGAATCGGTAGTCGCGACTTTATACGACGCGCCGTTGGTAACGATTTCGCCGCCAAGAAGCTTAAGATTAACCTTTGCCGCCGCGGTACCAAGCGATAACAGAGTGCCACCGCCCGTAGGAGCGTTGGTCTCAAGGTCAAGCGTACAGTCCTTGATGGTGAGGTTGGTTATGGTATTCGTGGTGTGACCGTTCTGCCATATTGACCAGAACGCACCTGCAACATCGGTATCCGCATAGGCAGAGCCAAAGCCCATCGTTATATTATCAAAGGTAATATTGAAGGTCTTGACATTCGTTGTCGTTGTAAGGCAATGCGTTGCGCCGATTACACCTGTCCTCGCGGTTGTGTCAATTCTGCCGTTCGTAAAGATAACACCGGTTGCATAGTCAAATACAGTGCTTGAATTTACTACCGCGTTAATAATAATCTTTTCGCGAGTCAGCGTATAACCGCCAAGGTCGATAAGGATAGTTCCGTTCGACGCGCCGAACGATACCTCTTTATCGTTGACGTAGTCGCATCTCATAAGTATCTCCACCTGCGCCTCGCCGAGGTCCGTGCCCTTGAGATATCCCGCCGCAGCGCTTACCGCGCCAGAAAGACCGGTCTGTCCGCCGACGAGAACGCCGTCCTTGAATATAAGGAAGGGATAAGCAGAGGAATCGGCATAGGTATCGGTAATAACGCCGTAACGGGTAGAGTTATCATCGCACACGAGCGTATATGTCGCGATATTCTCGCTGACTGATGCCTTTTCGTATCTTGCGTAGCCGTCTGCGGTGAAATAGGAGCCGCTTACCGCTACGGTTATAGACTCGGGCATCTTAAGCACGGTGTAGCCGTCGCCCGAATCCTTAAGGAATTCAACTATTTTTGCATTCTCAATAACGGTTATCCATCTCTGCGACGAGAGCCTTATCTCACCGCCCGTAACCGTGTAGTTAACCTTAAGCGTCGAGGTAGCAGGCGCTACGAAGAGCGTGGCAGCATCCTTGGCGCGTGAGGCGTCGGGAATATCTATTACAGAGGAATTAAGCTTGATATTTACGTCAAGTGATACTCCGCCCGTGACGGTAGAGGTCGAAAGAAGCTCGGTAGCCCAGGAGTTCGGCATAACGCCGATATAAACGTTATTAAGATTTACGTCAAAGCGCTTGCCTGAGCCTGCGGCGGAGGAATCGGCATAAGAGATAAGTGCCGTTCTTCCAAGGAGCACGGAGCCGCCCTCGACGTTAACTACGGTTGCCGTAGAGTTGGTAGCCTTAAGCCAAAGGAAGGCACCCGTGGTATTTTCGGAATATACCGTGTAACCGTTAAGGTCGATATTTACCTCAGCAAAGCTGCCCATATCCGAATATACGCCGTCGTCGGCAAGGGTGTAGTCGGACTGAAGCTTGATAGTGTGGCCCGAGGTGTAAGCCGCAAGCGCCTCGGCGAGCGTTGCGTACTCGCCAACCTTTTCCTCACCGTTGTAAATTGCCAAGGGAGAGGTAGCCTCAGGAGCCTTGTACTCAAATCCGCTTCCGTCGTCGCACTCTGCAAGGAACGCCGCGCCAACGGTTATGGCGGTTACCGTTTCCGTTACGGTAAGATTATTTATGTAGGCAAGCTTCTCTACGCCGTCATACTCCTTACCCGTAGGCGAAAGGAAGACCGCAAGGGACTGAGTATTTCCGTCAGATGCGAAGCCGTAATCAGGCTCGTATATCTCATAGGTAAACTCAACGTGAGTCCAGCCGTTTGCCGTAGTCGTCACGTTGCGAAGCACGTGATTGTAGTCGATAGTGCCGTACGCAGTGCGCTTGGTCATGGTATTGAGCTTTACCTGAACCGTGCGGCTGACGGTATCGTAGACGTCAAACGAAACCGTAAAGCGTCTGCCGTAGTTTTCAGGCGAAGTGCTAACACCGCCCATTACGTTCCCATAAGTAAATAGGTGCGTGGGGTTATCGTAGTAAACCGAAAGAGGATTATCCGCATCCGGCTTCGGCGTAGGAGTAGACACGTAAACCGAAACGGCAGTCTCACCGTCGGGAGTGGTAGCTCCGTTAACGAACGTAACCTTGGAGTTTTTGCTTGCGTTTTCGTAAATAGCAGAGCCGTCGGCACTGTTAAGTATCACGGTGTCGCCCACGGTGCTCTCTGCCTTAAGCATAAGGATTACGTTTTCCCCTGTGTTCTCTACGATAAAGTCGCTGATATCTATCTCATACGAGCCCATGCCACGAAGATTTACGCTTCCGATAAGAGCTCCCTCGGTTGCGGTAGTGCTGTCAACCGCATAGAGCATAGCTCGGTTTGCCGCGTCGTTCGTAACGAGGAAGCGGAATACGTAGGAGTTACCAAAGGTAAACGCCGAGGGTGCGGTAAAGGAGTAGTACTCGCCGACAGCGTTGAGCTTCGTTGCAACGTCGTCCTTCGTTCTGAACGACGAGGTGTATACCGAGTTCATAGCCACGCCGTTATCACCCTTGAAATCAGCGGGAACGGTCACGGTGTAGAGCGTATCGCCCGCAAGCTCGTCGGGAGTAAACGTCCATACGGTGCCGCCGAAGGAGTGCTCCCATACGCCGCTGACGACAGTCGCACCTGCGGTAACGGTAATTCTCTCTACCTCGCCGCGCTCGGCAATACCCGTAAAGTGTATCTCGATTTTAGTAGTAAGCGAGGTGTCACCCGCATTGTTCATCGGTGACATGTACGCTATATCTATCGCTTCGTTTTTAAGGAAATAGCCTATGTACTTAAAGTAGTTCACGTAAGTGTCTACGTTATAGTTCATATCCATACCGCTCGTAAGAGTATGTCCTATCGGCACCTCAAAGTGAAGAAGCGGTATATCAAGCTCGCGGCAGATATTATAGATATTTACGGAGTAGCTGTACGCGGCGTTGTACGTGTCGGTCATATTGCCCGAAATGAAGATCGGCACGTGTCCTGCGCTGACGTCCTCCTCCTGTGAGCCGTTGCAGGCGTTAGTAAGCTGAGCGCCCGATAAGATTTCCTCACCGTTATAGGTAAGCCAGGGCTGCATCGTACCCGCAAGAACGGTAAATCCGTCGGCGCTTATCGAGCCTGCGCCCGCCTGATAGCGGGTAGTACCGTCGTGTCCCTGATAATAACGGTCGGGGACGAGAGAGGCAAGCTTCAGGTCAAGCGCAGCCTCAAGCTCCGCGGTCGTCGCGTAGTCCTCAGCCTTTACAAGCGTAGACTGCAGAATTTCCTCACCGAGATAAGAAAACCAGCCGCCCTTTGAGTTTCCGTACACGCCAAAGGCGTCAAGGTCAAAATTATATTTCTTGGTGCTGTCAGAGAGTGAAAGATATCTGAGGTAACGCATAGCCGCGGTATTTACGAGCTTATCGTTATACATCATAAGACCGTAGTTCATATGGTCCTTGGTGTTACCCTGGCTGCCGTCGTAGTAGCCCCAGCTTGCCGCCCTGTTCATCGGCTCGAAAAGGTAATCAAATACTACGTTAGCATATCCCTCGTAAAGAAAGCCGTTTGAATGAGGACGAAGATCCGCACCCGTTACCGAAGTCGTGGGATACTGCGATGAGTTCGCAAGCGACATTACGGGCACCTCACTTTCAGGGGAAGTGGGATATACGATATTCATATACAGATTCATATCAATGAAGCTGCCGTCGGGATCCACGCAGTCGGTAATAGTAGTAGCGACGGTATTGCTGACGTAGGTGTACTGGCCGCTTTCGGCATTGAGCGTTTTATCGGCATTATACCAGAGAGTATCGTCAAGAACTTCCTTTCTCGTGCCGTCCGTATGTACCCATTTGAGGAAGCCCCCGCCCTTAACGGTACGGAAGTCGGTATTCCAGTTTTCGACAATCTTCTCAAGCGTGCCCTCGACAGAGTGCTTATCTATCTGCCAGAACACCTGATTAAGAAGCACGTTACAGCCCGAGGGCGCAACGAACACCTCACGGGGATTTCCGTCAGGGAAGTCCGAATAGGTTATTATCTTATCGTTAATAAGATTTGATCTGAACGCCTGAGTGGAGTTAGCAAGCGTCGTTGAGTTTGCATCGGCATTGTTAAGGTAGTCAAGCACGACTACGACGTAGCCTCTGTCAAGCATAGAGGTGATTATCGTTTTGTTGCTGTCAGTACCGACACGGGTAATGCCGGGGTGGTTGATAGTATATATCACCACAGGAGTGCCCTCGTATCCCGTCTTTATCGTGCCCTTGGCACTGTTGTGATAAACGGTGTACTGAATAGCGCCGACGTAGCCGTCATCCTCGACACGCACGGTATCCTGCACGAGATAGGCGGCAAAATCAGACTTGATGTCCACCATCTCGCCAACCGTCACAATATCGCCCGTAGCAAACGCCGCGGTGCACACGCCCGTTATAAGCGTTGCTCCGAGCGTAAGACAAGCGAGGAGCTTGGCAAGCCAGCTTTTCTTTCCGTTCTTTTTCTTCATAGCTCTTACCTCCAGGTAAATTTGATTTTTCTCACGCGAGTATATTAAATACACGCGAGAGCCTTACACCTCAATTATAACACAAAGCTATTGACATTTACAGTCAAAAATGGTACTATTATAGTCAAAAGATGATAACATTTGTCCGTCGTATTGTGCGTTCCGTCGCGTTTCACAAAAGGACAATTCACAATTTATGCAACTTATACAACGCGTAAAGACGCGCAAAAAGAGAAAGAGAGCCATATGATAACTCAAAGAAGAAATTTCGGTGCTGGCACCGCATTTTCCCATCACAGACACGTGGAGCAGTACAGATGGCCGCTTCATCTGCATCAATACGCCGAGCTCGTATTTATACGGCAGGGCGAGCTTTTCGTAACGGTCGACGGACGGCAGCAAAGAGCAGAGGGTGGAGATTTTATTTTTATTTTGCCCTTCCGTCCGCACAGCTACCGCTCGAACAAGGTCAGCGATTTTACTATCTACACGTTCTCCCCCTCGCTCATCGCGGACTTCCTCGATGCGAACCGCGGACTCGTAGGGTCAAGCTCGGTCTTTAGTGCGAGCGATGCGTCAAGAGTGCTTTTCGAAAAACGCTTTATCGAGGACGGTGACTACTCCGAATACAGCGTCAAATCCTGTCTTTTCTCAATGCTTTGCGATTTCGAAAGGCAGGTCGAGCTCGTGCGCGACGAGGGCGAAAGCCGCCACGTTCTCGTAAAGCTTATCAATTATCTGAGCGAGGACCTCGCGAGCAATCCGAGCCTTACCGATGCGGCAAAGGCAATAGGCTACAGCGCGAACTACATCTCGCACGTAGTAAAAAAATCCCTCGGCTTCGGATACCTCGGTCTGCTTGGACTTTTGCGCATAGAGGAAGCGAAATCAATGCTCGCCTCAACGAAAAAAGCGTCGGCTGAAATCTGGGCCGAGTGCGGCTTCGGCAGCGAGCGCACCTTCCACCGCCAGTTCAAGAAAATCACAGGCGCATCCCCCAGCGAGTACCGTCGCACAGCGGGAGTTAAGGTAATCAATAACGATGAAATCTGGCCGGAAACCGTGCGCAAGAACGGTTGAGTGCAAGCATCGGGCGCCGTCACAACGCATTCCGTTTGTGTGAGCGTATAAATACCCCAAGGGACATTACAAAAACATCCATATAAAAAACGAGGAAATTCGCAAAATTTCCTCGTTTTTTACAACCCATTTATTTGCTCGGGTACTCTATATTCCCGAAAGATGCGCCGAGTGTGAATATTCCCAGGGGACAAGACGCTCTCCGTCGTAATACACGGTGGTAACCGAAGCGTTGTAGGGAAAGTCAATTTCCTCGGCAACCCTTTCCCACGAGATTCCCGAAACAAGCGCGTAAAAGCCTCGGATTACAGCTGCGTGGGCGCAAATGAGCACACACTTCCCCTGATAGGACTTGGCTATGCGAAGCACAGCATCATAAAATCGTCGTCCCGCATCGGCAATAGATTCGCCGCCGGGCGGTGTGAAGGTGCCAAAATTGTGCTTCCAACCGACAGTGTACTCCTTGCCGTAGCGCTCTATAATATCGTCGATTTTCATATTTTCCCACTCGCCGATATTAAGCTCCCGCAGTCCCGTGTCAGCCAAAACCGGAAGCCCGCGAAGCTCTGCATTAGGGAGGGCGGTTGAGTATGCGCGGATAAGGTCACTCGAAAACACAGCCGCAATAGGCTCGTTTTTAAGATATTCTGCCGTAGCACGAGCCTGAGTCATACCGCGCTGTGAAAGACCGATATCGGTATGCCCAAGAAACACTCTTACCGCATTAGCCTGACTTTCGCCGTGCCGTACGATTAGTATTCGTGTCTTGTATTCATCACTGGTAGTGAGCGGTGTAAAATCCGCGCACTCGGGCGGAAGAACAGCGCTACCGTTTAAAATCTGCTTCATAATAATCTCAATTCTGTCACTTAAGACGTTAAATAGTTCAAAAAAAATTGAGCTAAGGTGTATTTCTTTAAAAACGCAAATAATCCGCAAACAAAGCAAAATACACTCTATAAACCGGGCAAAGTCAATGCAAGTGCAATGTTTCGTACCGATTACGAATTAAATCAAAAAATACTCAAAAAGCACATTGAATTTTTATGCAATAGCATTTCCAAGCACTATTATTCTATCACTAAGCAAAAAAATTGTCAATAGCACATACTGCAAATTCACACACAAGTCTGCTCTCAATCAAAACGCAAAAAACGATATCAAAGCTCTGTCAATTTGGAGCTCACGCGGCACAAACTTATTAAATCCCCACAACAATAACACGCAAACCAGAGGAGCGAGCCCCTACGCATCGGCTAAGCAAGCACTATTAGAAGCAATAGTCGTTAAACATAGTCAAAGAGCAGCAAAAACACACTATTAGAAACAATCCAACGCACATTATGAATCAATAGTATAAAAAGCCAATAAGTAAGTGCTGAAAATTGTTTGTCAAAATATACAAAAAGCCCAACGAAAATTCTGAGTATGCACAGAGTATGCGTTTAAATATTCTTAATTATACAAAATTTCTACTTAAAGTAATTTCGTATTAATTACGATATTTTCGTAAAAATTTAAAAAACCAACAAAAACCTCCAAAAAACACGTCAAAAAAACACGGAGCAAGCTAATTTTGCCATATTTTACCATTTTATAATCAAAAGTGTAACCATCCGCCTCTCACACAGTCTGCGTACTACAATCCTAAAATAGAATGAGATATAATTCAAGCAACTTATCATTACAGCACAACACAAATATAAGCTAAATATAGTCGTAAGCTTCAAAAATAACAAAAAACAGGCGAAATTATGCTATTTTGACTAAGCTGCGTCTTTTTATCACAGCATATAAATCCACAATATATAGCGACTAGCAATTGTAGAGATGCAAACAATAACAATTGTTGCATATTTAAGAGTTAATTAAGTGCATAGCTATATGATTATTTGCTTTAATATCCATCATTATGTATCAGTTGCCGTGTCTTTTGCCGAAATCCGATCAAAAAGGCGTAAAAAGCACAATTTTACGGCAAAACCAATGTGTTTGTAGGCTTCGGAAGCAGATTTTCTACCTTATTATATAACCGCAGACAGCTCGCCGATAGTATAAACAGACGAGTACCTTAGCCCTACTTAAAGCATATTATTTGAAAAAAGAAATAATAATGAAGAAGGCGATGCAAATAGAGCAATGTTTCACGTGAAACATTGCTCTATTTGTTGTGAAAACCGAAAATAACCAAAAACATATTATAAAAAACATAGTTATATGCAAATTTCCATACACAGTTATTATATACGTCAAAGCGCAGCTCCCCGATATCAAAAACTCTATTTTTAGACTTTAATAGAGTTTTTTACAAGCATATTTCAAATTCCAAGACAAACAAGGAAAATCCAATGTTTCATGTGAAACAATATCATCAAATCAAGCATCTCATCATATTCGCACAAACTTTTCAGCCAAAAGGAGCACACCTCGCTACAATTTTGCACGATTTGTAACATATGTATCATTTCTTAATATTAATTTGCAAATTTAGTATCCCCCAGCTGTATACAGCACATTTTCTATACGATATATAATAAGGCATATACTTAAAGTTTTTCTTTTTTGGACATATTGGCAACACATATTACAGGTATATCCTTGTTTCCCTTCTTATTTATCAATTATACCTCATCAGAGAACCGTATTATATGAAAAGAGGAGCGACAAACGATTTGTCGTTCGATTTTTCCGCAACAGGGGTCAGTTTATCCGCATTTGACAAACAAAGCCTGGATATATTCAAAAGATGCCAGAGGTCCTCGTTGTAACTTCAATGATGTGCGATGAGCAAAGCATACCGTTTGCCCAAAACCACTCACCTTTTGCAGAGCTGCTTCGCCCAGCAGGTACAATATCATATTAGGTTGCCGCCTTTTCGCCTCCGGTAAATGCTTTAATTTTTAAATTCTATAATGAATCCAATAATAATGTTAATTCTAACAAAAAAACGCTTGTTTTAGCGTGAACTGAACAAATTCATACATAGAGCGCAGTCAACAGAGATTGAAGTCAAATACAAAACAATTTAATATTTAAGCAGCCTATGGGCACTTGTCTGATGCATTTATAATCGAACGTCCGACTATCAAAAGCTTAAATAAGCTTTGCAAAAAAGTACTCAAGTATGCTGAAAATAGGGTGTTTCGTTTATACAAACCTTTTACTCTTACATTCATTATAAGTCAATTTAAATATCAAACAGCAGAAGTGCAATTTATAACCAAATTTGCGTTATAAAAATATAGAACGAAATTTTATAACATTTCGGCTATAAGCCCCCTTGCGGCAATCCGCAATAAATTTGGGGCTCACCATATTATTACAATGCCACCTTTCCGATTAATCAATTTTGCTCTTCCAATATCTCAAGTATACCGCAAAATGTTTCATGTGAAACATCAAAACGATGTCTCTCCGTGTTTTTAGTGCTGTTTATTAAGGTTTTTAGTACTATATTAGATTAATCAGAATTGTTTTACTAATTCACCTTGATTTCAAGTAAATTTTAATGCTAATCAGCTGCCAAAAATATAGTTTTTTCTCGTTTCCGAATCAAAAAGGACATTTCCGATTTTTTACACGCTACCACTAGTTTTCTACGTGTATTTTAATCTATTTTGTTTTAAGATTTTATATATTCAGTTTTATTAGCTTGCTCCGTGTTTTTTCACGTGATTTTATGCCAAAATACGCTTTTTGAGCGATTATTTTACTTTTTAATGGATATCCAAAAATTTATACGAAATTAGTTTTTAATATTTATTTTTATATTGCATTTTTTGATAAAATTTTTCATTTATGTATAAATTACAAATATGATTCCTCCGGTTTCCTGAGCAAGTCAAATCTCCACAGTGAAATAATTACCATATTTTACCAATTAGTTTTATGACGTTTTTGCTGCTGATGCGCTAATATTTTTAATGTAGATTTTATTCTTCACTTTGCAAAAAGTGGCTTAAAATATAATTTTTTAAAATTATTTGCCCAAATTTATTGACTTTTACCGTCGGTATAATATATAATATCCTTAAAGGTCTGGACCTTTAACCCCGTAACAGTACAATTACCATAGAATGGAGTAAAGCTTTAATGGCGAAGATCGTTTCCTTTTCTAACCAGAAGGGTGGTGTCGGAAAAACCACCTCTTGTGTCAACATATCGGCTCAGATAGCCAACAAGGGAAAACGCGTGCTTATGATTGATATGGACCCTCAGGGCAACGCAACAAGCGGACTTGGCGTAGCAAAATCCAAGCTCAAAAAGACAATATACGACGTTGTTATCGGAAAGTGTGACATCAGTGAGGCGATAATCAAAACAAGATTTAAAAACCTTTCAATTATACCCGCGACTATTAACCTTGCGGGTGCGGAAATCGAGCTACACGACCTTGAAGAGGCGAATGACGACGAGAGCCTCAATTACCTCAGCTCAGGAATTGAAAGCATCAAGGACAATTACGATTACATATTCATTGACTGTCCGCCGTCGCTCGGTATGCTCACGGTAAAGGCACTTTCAATCTCTGACGGCGTTGTTATTCCTATGCAGTGTGAATTTTACTCGCTTGAGGGTATGTCACAGCTCTTCAACACCATAAAACGCATACACCAGCTCTTCAATCCCTCGCTTCGTATAGTAGGAATACTTCTTACTATGTACAACGGTAGACTTACCCTTACGAATCAGGTTGTTTCCGAGCTTAAAAAATACTATCAGGACAAGCTCTTCAAGGTGCCGATTTCAAGAACCGTAAGAATTTCCGAGGCACCCGGATACGGCGAGCCTATTTGCTATCACGACCCATACGGAAAGGGCTCGCTTGAGTATGCAGCCGTAGCCAAGGAGCTTATGACTCGTATTTAACTCTCTTCCGGCAAAAGGAGCTAAAAATGAAAACAACCAAGCTTTGTCCAAAATGTCAATCGAGCGATATCGTCCGTATCGAAGGAAAGCAAGAGGCCTACGGCGCAGGCAACTACGTGAGAACGGGTTTTATTGCGACCGCCGGTGTACATAGATATATATGTCTTACTTGCGGATATTCCGAGGAATGGGTTGACAGAGAGGACCTTGAAAAAATCAAGAAGAAATATAAAGGCGATAAATAAAAAGGGGAATAAAAATGGCAAGAAAGAACAGAGGCCTCGGCAGAGGCATTGACGCGATATATTTAGAGAACGCGCTCGACGCAGGCTCATCCTCAGGCGAAAACGTAATAACTATGCTAAGAATTAGTATGGTTGACCCCAAGAGCGACCAGCCGAGAAAGTATTTTGACAAGGACGCGCTTGAATCACTCGCAGAGTCGATTAAGGAAAACGGTCTGCTTCAGCCCATAATAGTGCGCGAGTACGCCGACGAACGTTACCAGATAATAGCAGGCGAAAGACGCTTCAGAGCATCGAAGATAGCAGGTCTTGAGGAAATTCCCGCGGTTATCCTCGACAAGAGTGACAGAGAAGCAGCGGAGCTTTCTCTTATTGAAAATATCCAAAGAGAGAATCTCAATCCTATCGAGGAGGCGCTTGCCTTCCGCGCGCTTATCGAAAACCACTCACTCACCCAAGAGGAGCTTTCCGAGAGAATCGGTAAGAGCCGCAGTGCAATAGCTAATGCGATGCGACTTCTCGACCTTCCCGACGAGGTGCTGGAGATGGTAGCAAACAAGGATATCTCGGCGGGTCACGCAAGAGCACTCCTTGGACTTAAAAGCCGCGAGCTTATGCCCCTGCTTGCAAACAGGATAGTTGAGCTTGACCTCTCGGTAAGAGCCGTTGAGGACGAGGTAAAGCGTCTTAACAAGCAAAAGCCTAAGATAGATGACGAGGACGAGGAGCTTCCTATCGTTGATTACTTCAGAGAAATGGAGCTTCGCGTACAGTCACATCTTGGCAGAGTAGTCAAGATAAAAGGCACGGGAAGAAAGAAGTCCCTCACCCTCTTCTACGAGGACAACGAGGACCTCGACGAGCTTCTCAAAACTATTTGCGGCAAGGATTTCCTTGACGAGGAATAAAATACTTTTTGGCTTGCATTTTAAGTGAAATGACAACAATTGTGTACATATCAGGTCACTTAACGTTTGCAAGCCAAATACTTTATTTAAGGAACATACAAAATGCTTGAAAGTTTTTATAATAAATATATCGAGCTTAATCTTAACGATTTTTTTGAGATAGGCTTTGATTTTAAAATCAACAAGGTGCTCTTCTTTGCTTTCCTTGGAATTGTTATAGCCTGTATAATAACGAACTACGTAGAAAGCGGAATCAGCGTCGCGCTGAAAAGACTTCTTCGCACCGAAACGAATAGCGAGGATACCGCAAAAACTCTGGCTGAGCTTGGTCTTAAGGATTCGCGGTGCGCCAGACTTTCCCTCGCACGACGAGGCGGCATGACCGCAAGATTAATTCTCGTTGCAGGTGAAAAGCGTCCTACCTACGAGGAATATATTGCCGAACAAAAGGAGCTTAAAGCCAGACGAAGGCTTCGTCGTAAGGAGCGTTTTTTCTCATTCCTCGCAAAGCTCGGTATTAGCAAAAAAGAAAAGCCAAGCGCCGATGAAAGCAATAACAAGAGCGAGATGTCTATCCCAGAAAGCTCCGACACAAATGCAATCATCAATAAAGACACCGAGGGCTCCAAAGACTCCTCCGAGGCTAGATATTATATTCCTGAAGATATGATGGAAAATGCAAAAAGGTATCTTGAGCGCCACAGCCCAACCGTCACAAGGACGGTGATTTCCTGTGTGTTTATTATGGTGTTTTACGTTGCACTGGTATATCTTATGCCCACTTTTATCGACCTCATTTTGGCGTTGATGTGACACTCACATTTGTTTTTTATAACAAAAGCTCGAAGAAAATTCACTTTCTTTGAGCTTTTGTCGTTTTAGCATCAGAACGCAAGCTGTACTAACAGCATATAGCACACGGTACCGGACAGTATGCTTACCAGGGTATTGCGGCGCCAGATATGAAGCACCGCGACAACGACGCAGGCAACGAGCGCGGGAACGAAGCCTGCAGGCGAGGTGAAGCTAACACCCCTCAGGCAGTAAACAACGAGCATTCCTATAATTGCAAGAGGCAGGGTTCTTGACAGCTTTTTTACAATTCTCGGAGTTTTCTTACCTCTTCCAAACAACAGAAAGGGAAGAACGCGAAGAGCTGCCGTGGTTATCGCAATAACAGACACCGCTATCCATATTTCCGTATCAGTCATCCTGCGTCACCTCCGTATCCGACTCACACTCCGCAGCGTCGGTAAGCTCTTGCTCGGTGTCGTTATCCGGTATAAGACAAAGAACGGCGGCTATTACAAGCATGGCGGGGATAAGGAAATTATCCTGACCGACAAGCACCAAAAACAACACGGAAGCACCGATGCCGACAACGGCGGGAATGCGGTTCTTTGCCGTTATACAGCCCTCAATAAAAACAGTGAGGAAGAGTGCGGTCAGAGCAAAGTCAATTCCCTCCGTGTTAAAGCTTACGAGCGAGCCGACCGTAGCACCGAGCACCGTACCCAAAATCCACCATATATGGTTTATGACCGACACGAAGAGGTAGTAGTCACCACGCCTCTCACAGGACACGGGCAGATTATCTCTTGATACAAGCGAATAGGTTTCGTCAGTCAGGGAAAACACGAGATACGGCTTTTTCAATCCCGTGCCGCGGTATTTATCGAGCATTGAAATACCGTAGAAAATATGTCTTGCGTTTACCATAAGCGTCGTCAGAAAAACGGTAAGCATTGACGCACCGCCGCCAAAAAGACCTATGGCAACATACTGCATAGAGCCGGCATAGATAAAAAGACTCATACAAAGAGCAAGAAGAATACTGTGCCCGCCCGATTTAAGAATAATACCAAAGCCAAAGCCCAGCACTATGTAACCTGTCATAACGGGAACGGTATCAAGAAAGGCACGCTTTAACGTTTTTTGCATAGGGCATTTACCTTCATTTTGAAATAGCAAAAGAGAGATGAACGAGTGCACCGTCGGCGGTTTTAATGCAAGTGGAAAAAACGCGCGAGGATACTGCTATACGAGTGATATCCCCGAGTGCGGAAAAACCCCGTCCGTCGAGCTTGAGAAGCGACTCGCATTCACACCATTTCCGCATAGGACCGTCAATACCGCTGACGTATTTTACCTCGGTGGGAATCAGCTCCACACCAGCGTTTTTAACACACAAAGTCAGGGATAAAGCTTCTATTTTCACACCGCCCACGATGCTTTGCGTATCATCCGTATAATTAGGAATATCCAGCGATTCAATATAAACGTCACCAAAAAAACGCTTTGAGAGAGCTCCCACTCTCTCAAGGGAAAGCTCGTCCAGCGACTGAGCATCAACACCGATATCACTATCCGAAATTGCAACACACACAATACCCCTCGTGTGTGATATAGAAAAGCGCATATCTTGTGATTTTAAATATGGTTTGCCGAGTTTTGTAAATAGCACTTCACATTCTTCGGGGTTTTTGCCAAGACTTTCGAGTGCATACAAAAGTAGAGTATAGGAAATCACTCTATCAACGTAAAGCTCTTTTGCCTGTACACTCTCACATCTTTCCCGAAGCTTTCCGGGCAAGCCTGCACAAAGCAAGCAAAGAAGCTCCTCATCCTCAGGAAGCATAGATGTTTCCATAATATACAACATTATTCTTTTAATCGCACTCACCCCCTTCAAATGAATTTGGGAAGCGTCTGTGTCGCTTCCCAATGATAAAATCAAAGCTCACAAATGATAGGAATTATCATAGGCTTGCGTTTGGTTTCCTTATAAATATACTTCGCGACACTGTCACGGATATTAGCCTTGATTTCGGCATAGTCACGCACCCGTTTGGTCAGTACGTAGTCAAGTGCGTTCTCGCACACCTGTTTAACACCCGCCATAAGATCACCCGATTCCTTTACGTAGACGAAGCCTCTTGACACGATATCCGGACCTGATATAACGTATCCGCCCTTGATATCAACGGTAGTGACGATAACGACGAGTCCGTCCTCCGCAAGATGCTTTCTGTCGCGGAGCACAGTAGCGCCGATATCTCCGACACCGGAGCCGTCGATGAGCACTCTGCCTGCGGTAACACTTCCTGCGAAGGCGAGCGACTGTCTGTCAAGCTCAAGCACCTTACCGATTTCTGATATAAAAATATTAGATGAGGGAATACCCATAAATTCGGCAATTTCACGGTTTGCATAAAGGTGCCTGTACTCACCGTGAATAGGCATAAAGTACTTAGGCCTAAGCAGTGCTATGAGAAGCTTTATTTCCTCTCTGCAGGCGTGACCCGATACGTGAACGTCCTCAACCAAGTCGTTTACCACCCTTACACCCGAGCGCACGAGCGCATTAATTATTTTACCTACGAGCTTTTCGTTGCCGGGAATTGCGGACGAGCTTAAAACAACGGTGTCGTTGGTCGACAGCTTTACCTTGTCGTGCTCAGCAAAGGCAATTCTGTAAAGAGCCGACATAGGCTCCCCTTGGCTACCCGTGGTGATGAGCGTTATTTCCTCGGGACGAAATCTCTTAATCTCGGATATGTCTATAAGAGTATTTTCGGGTATCTCCATATATCCAAGCTCTGCGGCAGCACCTATAATATTTACCATACTGCGTCCAAGAACCGCAACGCGTCTGCCATACTTCGCCGAGGCGTTTATAATCTGCTGGACTCTGTGCACGTTAGATGAGAAGGTTGCTATTATGAGTCGGTTTGACTCGTTCTGCATAAAAATTCTGTCAAGCGAGCCGCCCACCGTACGCTCCGACGGGGTATATCCCGCGCGCTCTGCGTTGGTTGACTCACAAAGAAGAAGGTCTACACCCTCGCGTCCTATCTCACCTATTCTCGTAAGGTCCATTATTCTTCCATCGATGGGAGATACGTCAAGCTTAAAGTCGCCCGAATGGAATATATTACCTGAGGGCGTCTTTAAGAATATGGCGCACGCGTCGGCAATTGAATGGTTTACGTGGATAAACTCAGCACGGAAAACTCCTAGATTCACTACGTCTCCGGCCTCAACGGTATAAAGCCTCGGTGCAAATGGCGGCTTATGCTCATCGAGCTTTCCCTCGATAATTCCGAGCGAAAGGCGCGTTCCGTAAACAGGAACGTCTATTTCCGAGAGAAGATAGGGAATACCACCGATATGGTCCTCGTGTCCGTGAGTGATAAGAACGCCTCGAATTTTATGCGCGTTCTGCACGAGGTATGAAAAGTCGGGAATTACGAGGTCAACACCAGGGAGCTCATCATCGGGAAAGGCAAGACCCGCATCAACGACTACGATATCGTCACCGTATTCAAACACGGTGATATTCTTACCTATTTCAGCAAGGCCGCCAAGGGAAATTATCTTTACCTTGCGCCCGCTCTTGCGGGATTTTTTCTCCGTCCCCTCAGCTCTTGCCACAGAAGCAGAGCTTGTAGCGCGCGTTAGCGCGGGAGCTGTCACTTGTGCCGAGAGCTTATTGCTTTTCTTCGCTCTTTGCGGTAATGTTTCTCTCTTTTTTGCCGCCGACGGCTTAGCTCCGTCGTCATTTTTCGATAACTCAAGCTTTTTTAGGGAAGAATCCTTTTTCTTGTCCGTCCCATAGGTATGACGGGGCTTACGCGCCTGCGCTGTGCCTGCGCGTACACTTGTGGGCTTTACCAAGCCCCTATTCTTGTTATTCTTTTCGTTTTTCATTTTGTGTTGTAAGTATATAACCTAACAATAGCATAAATTTCGTCAAAAATTCCTCAAGATTATTCTTGACGGATATTTTCTATTTATACGAATTTATGCCAAAACCGAAGAAAGAATTACTCGTCGTCAGAGTCGACCTCGTTGCCGTCCTCGTCAACGTAGACAACCTCTTCGTATTCAGCTCCGTCCTCAAGCTCTATCTCGTTGCCATCCTCGTCAACGTAGATAACCTCTTCCTCGGCTACTTCCTTCTTCTTTCTCTTCTTTCTCTTCTTCTCAGGAAGCGGAATGTCAAAGCTGTCGTCAAGAAGGTCGTCAATAGAGATGCTGAAGAGCATCTTGATTTCGAGGAGCTTAGCTACCTCAGGGTAGGACTGAGCCGATTCCCACTTGTAAACAGCCTGACGGGAAACGCCGACAGCACAAGCAAGCTCATCCTGAGTAAGCTTCTTAATCTTTCTTAATCTTACGAGTTTTTCTGCGAAGGTCATATAAGTGTCCTCTCTTTATATTTTATTTTGTAATTCGTTATAGTAATCGTCGTCCGTATATCTTTTATAGGTAGGGGAATTGAGTCTGAAGCCTGCATCCTCCTCTATAAGCTCAATTTCGAGGGTGGACGACTGAATATCTCCCTCGTCATTTATAACCGTGACGTCAATACCCACAAAAATACTCTCCCCTTTAACGCGTGATACGCGTAGAGTTTCGTATCTGTAAATAACGTCGTCCTTTAAAAACACCTCGGCATTGTCGTACACCATAATGCACTCAGGAGTATCATCAAGCGCACTGTATTTCTGATAATACCTTGCGTATATCTGAATACCGTCCTCGTCACTGATAGACGAAAGCTTGGTGTTTATAATAAGGTTTGACATATCAACGGTAAAGGTTTCTCTCGTGAGCTGCGTCAGGTCGTCTATGGTATTTATACCGTAGTGAGAGCACGATGCGGAGCTTGCACGGTAGTAGGCTCCGTTTGCTTCGGATTTGTCCTGGTCGTGCGCGATACCCTCGCCCCAGTAGATTTCGTTGAGCTTGACGGATTTTCTTATAAGACGCTCCGCTGCCTCAAGCACCTCACTCTCTACGTAATCACGATTTTTCGCGCACGAGCCAAGAAACACCGTTGTTATGACTACAATTGTTAGCAAAATGGCGGTGATTTTGTTTTTCATCACATCTCTCCGTCGTCGTCGGGGGTATCGGGAGTATCGTCCGTCTGATTTTCATCAAGCGTCGCCCTCTCGGCAATTGCGTCATTCTCAGACTTAACCTCTTCTTCGATGCGGTTGCTCTCTTCCTCTATATCCTCACTCTTCTCAAGTCTTGATATATTGACAATCTTGCCGTCGTTAATTCTCATAACGATAACGCCGCCCGCCGTTCTCGAATATACGTTGATATCGGCTACGGACATTCTTATAATAGTACCCTTGTCGGTGACTATCATAATATCGTCATCCTCGTCAACTGTTGCTATTGCGGCAAGTCTACCCGATTTCTCGGTAAGCTTGTGACAAGCTACACCCTTTCCGCCTCTGTGCTTCATCTCGCGGAAGTCGGAGAACTCCGTTCTCTTTCCAAGACCGTTTTCGGTAACTGTAAGAAGCGTCTTACTCTCATCAACGAGCGCAACTCCGATTACAGCGTCATCCTCACCGAGCGTTATACCTCTTACACCGCGGGCGGTTCTTCCCATTGAGCGTACGTTGTTCTCGTCAAATCTTACGCACATACCGTTTCTGGTTGCGAGAATAAGGCTCTCGTCACCAGTGGTATGACGCACGAAGATAAGCTCGTCACCCTCATCAAGGTTGATTGCAATCTTACCGCCGCGTCTTTGGTACTCGAAATCCTTAAGAGAGGTTCTCTTAATAACACCGTTTCTCGTCACCATAGTGAGATACTCACCCTCAGTGAACTCACTTATGCTTATCATTGAGGTTACCTTCTCGCCATCGGCAAGTCCCTCAATAATATTAACGAGATTAGAGCCCTTTGCGGTTCTTCCTGCTTCGGGTATTCTGTATGCCTTCTTACAGTACACCTTACCGTTTGTAGTAAAGAACAGTATGTAGGAATGGCTGTTTACAACGAGAACCTTCTCTACGAAGTCGTCCTCCTTGGTTCCCATACCGATTATACCCTTACCGCCTCTGTTTTGAGAGTTGTAGACGTCAGCGTGCTGACGCTTGATATATCCAGTATGGCTCATCGTGATTACACAGGTGTGTCTTTCAATAAGGTCCTCAAGGTCAATTTCCTCTGTAGCCTCAACTATTTCGGTAAGTCTGTCGTCGCCAAACCTGTTTTTGATTTCGTTAAGCTCGTTTTTGAGTATATCCTTGATTTTTTCATCGTCGGCAAGAATTGCTTCAAGCTCGGCTACTATTATGGCAAGCTTTGCAATTCTGTCCTCAACCTTCTGTCTTTCAAGACCTGAAAGCTTACCGAGAGTCATCTCGACTATTGCCTGTGCCTGCGCGTCCGAAAGAGCAAATCTCGTAATAAGAGCTTCCTTTGCCGCAGGGATTGACTCACTTCCCTTGATAATAGCGATAACCTCGTCAATGTTATCAATAGCGGTTTTGTATCCCTCAAGGATATGCATCTCGCGCTTAGCCTTATCAAGGTCAAATCTCGTTCTGTTTATAATAACGCTCTTCTGGAAGCTGATGTATCTGTCAAGCACCGCGCCGAGAGATAAAATCTTAGGCTCACCGCCGTCAATTACAAGCATATTCACAGAGCAGGTGTCCTGAAGCTGAGTGTACTTGTAAAGCTGGTTGAGTATTACCTCACCGTTTGCATCTCGTCTGTATTCTACGACGATTCTCATACCGCCTCTGCCCGACTCGTCGCGAAGCGCGGTTATTCCCTCTATTTTCTTTTCCTTAACAAGATTTGCCATCGATTCGATAAGCATAGCCTTGTTTACCATATAGGGAATCTCGGTGAATATAATTCTCTTATGCTCGTCCTCAACCTTACCCCTTGCTCTTAAATATATACGGCCTCTTCCCGTTTCGTATGCATCTCTTATACCCTTCGTTCCGTAAATAAGAGCTGCTGTGGGAAAATCAGGACCATTTATATACTCCATAAGCTCGTCAGTCGAGCATTCGGGATTGTCAATTCTGTAAACCGTGCCGTCTATAACCTCACGAAGATTGTGAGGGGGAATGTTTGTCGCCATACCGACTGCAATACCGACCGAGCCGTTTACAAGAAGGTTAGGGAATCTTGAGGGAAGCACGGTAGGCTCATCACGGGTGTTATCGAAGTTTCTCGTCATAGGTACGACCTTTTTCTCGATATCACTCATCATATAGTCGGCAATTCTCGACATTCTCGCCTCGGTATAACGGTATGCCGCCGGTGGATCGCCGTCGACCGAACCGAAGTTACCGTGACCCTCGACAAGCGTATATCTTAACGAGAAATCCTGAGCCATTCTTACCATAGTGCCGTAAACGGCGCTGTCACCGTGAGGATGGTATCTACCGAGCACGTTACCTACGGTCGTAGCCGATTTACGGAATGGCTTGTCGTGAGTAAGATTATCCTCGTACATTGCGTAAAGGATTCTTCTCTGACCGGGCTTCATTCCATCTCTTACGTCAGGAAGCGCACGAGAGGTAATTACGCTCATCGAATATTCAATAAACGAGGTTTCAACCTCTTTTCTCATATCTCTTGACTCAATTTTCTGAAGCGGAAATTCTATGTCAGAGCTTTTGTAATTATGTTCCATTTTTATTTCCTTTCGGGGAATTGTTAAATGTCAAGATTCTTAACGAACTTCGCGTTCTTGGATATGAAGTCGCGTCTTGGCTCTACCATATCGCCCATAAGCACCGAGAACATCTCGTCGCAGGCAATAGCGTCTTTTATATCTACCTTAAGAAGCGTTCTGGTTTCGGGGTCCATCGTAGTCTCCCAAAGCTGCTCAGGATCCATCTCTCCAAGACCCTTATATCTTTCAGCCTCGACGCCGTGTCCGCCAAGCTCCTCTATATATTTATCTCTCTCCGCGTCCGAGAATGCGTATCTCAGCTGCTTTCCCTTATGCACCTTATAAAGCGGAGGCTGCGCGAGATATACGTGCCCTTGCTCTATCAGAGGTCGCATATGACGGAAAAAGAATGTAAGAAGAAGTATTCTTATGTGAGAGCCGTCAACGTCGGCGTCCGCCATTATTATAATTTTACCGTAGCGGAGCTTGGTAATATCAAAATCTTCGCCTATACCGCAGCCGAGAGCCTGAATAATCGGTATAAGAGAGGTATTTGAATAGACCTTGTCAAGCCTTGATTTCTCTACATTCAAAACCTTACCGCGCAGAGGAAGAATAGCCTGGAAGCGGCTGTCTCGTCCCTGCTTTGCAGAGCCTCCCGCAGAATCTCCCTCTACGAGATACACCTCGG
>CAZDON010000008.1:0-4823 GCA_964507065.1 uncultured Ruminococcus sp.
TGTTTGATTTCGGCGCAGACGCGAGAAGTGAGGGCGGCGAGAACGGACAGAACCACAAGGGTCTCGTTACTATTGACAGAAAGTACAAGAAGGACGCCTTCTTTGCATACAAGGCTTGGCTTTCCGACGAGCCCTTCGTACACCTTTGCGGCAAGAAATATATCGACAGAGTTGAGGACGTGACTAAGGTTACGGTCTACTCTAACCAGCCTGAGGTTGAGCTTTTCGTAAACGGCGAGAGCGTCGGCAAGAAGTCAGCGCCCGACCACTTCTTCTACTTTGAGGTAAAGAACGTTGGCGAGAGCACTATCGTTGCCAAGGCGGGCGAGCTTTCCGACGAGGGCACTATCCGCAAGGTTGACGAGATGAATATGGATTACGTGCTTCGCGAGGTAGGAACGGTTCTCAACTGGTTCGACGTCGTTGAGGTTGAGGGAAGATTCTCTCTTAACGATAAGATTTCGGATATTATGAAGTCCTTCCGCGGTAAGCTCTGGTTCATAAGACTCGGTCTTAAGCTCAAGAAGAAAATGAACGCAGGCAAGAAGGACGGCGAGAAGAAGTCGGGTGGCTTTGACGTTGACCTTAAGGCAGACGGCGGTCTTATGCAGATGATGGGCGGCTTCACCGTGCTTCGTCTTTCCTCTATGATGGGAATGGTGAACGTTGAGTTCACGAAGGAAGAGCTTCTCAAGCTCAACCGTCAGCTTAACAAAATCAGAAAGCCGAGAAAGTAATCCTAAGATTATAGCTTAATTTCGTGGGACAGTCGCCCTGGGCGACTGTCCCACTCTCATTTTTTGATACAGTACAGTGCTCTTTATTGACAAAGCGTTTTCGGTTTGATAAAATAGTTTCAACAGAATAGGCGGCAAATTATTGCAAGGGAGGATTTTTCGTGAACGAAAACTCATTTTTATGTAAATTTATAGCCGAAAACAGGGACGACTGGCAGAAAAGGCTTGAGCGCGAATATTCTATAAAGAGCAAGACCGACGGACCTCTTGCTATATTCAATTACGGCTACGAGTGCGATTTTGCAAATCCGCTCGTTCAGGAAGCACGCGGTATTATCATTGATACCGAGCGTCTTTCGGTCGTCTGCTTTCCCTTCAGGAAGTTCGGAAACCATAACGAATATTACGCCGACGAAATAGACTGGGATACGGCAAGGGTGCAGGAAAAGGTCGACGGCTCGATTATAAAGCTTTGGTACAATGAGCTGCGGGGTGCATGGCAGTTCTCGACGAACGGTATGATAGACGCCGACTATGCGGAAATAGAGGGTCTTAGCGGCAGAAATTTCGGCGAAATAATACGCGAGGCAGACAACTACGGTAATATCCCCTTTGACTCGCTTCGGCGTGATACCACTTATATTTTTGAGCTTGTCAGCCCTCAAACCAAGGTTATCGTAGAATACGGAAAAACGACACTGTATCACATAGGAACGAGAAACAACCTGACGGGCGTTGAGTCAGAGTCCGATATAGGCATAAGGAAGCCTGCCTCGTATCCACTTCGCTCGCTTTCTGAATGTATTGACGCTGCACGGGCGCTTAACTCCCAGGCTGAGGGTGAGGCGGTCGAGGCTGAGGGATACGTCGTAGTAGACGCCCTATACAGGCGCGTCAAGGTAAAATCGCCCAACTATCTTATGCAGCACAGGCTGAGGCTGTCGGTTGACGCAAGCAAAAAGGCGTGCGTTGCGCTGATACTCGGTAAAAGAGAGGAGCTGGAGCTTGCAATACGCCTGAACCCTGCTCTTGCGGTAAGCCTGAGATATTACGACTATAAGCTTTGTGAGATAATAAGCGAGGCAAGAGCGCTTGGGGAGCTCGCAAAAAAGCTTCTTTCGGAGTATTCGGGTGACAGGGGCGCTATGGCAAGGATTATATCGAAGCACCCACTGTGCGGAATCGCCTTCCGCTCAATTGACAGAGGCATTGACCCTGAGGAAATCGTAAGAAATATGCAGATAGAAAAGCTTATCGCAATGATACCAACCTATGAGCCTAAGGATTTATCTTATCTATTCTAAAACAGAGGGTTAGAGGAATTTTGTTCCTCTAACCCTTCTGTTTTGTAAATAATTGTTAGTATATAGACGGCAAAAATATTAATCGATTGTTTTTATGATGCTCTCATCCTCGACGAAGTCTGCCACAAGACCGGAGCTCAGAGTGACGGTGGATATATTAATGCACTCAAGGTCGGAACACTCAAAGAATGCACCGCTGCCGATAGATAATACCCTATCCGGCACGGTTACCGTGCCGAGCGACGCACAGCCCGAAAACGCCCTCTCGCCGATAAGCTCAAGCGACGGCGGCAGAGAAAGTATTTTCAGCATCTCGCAATCTGAGAACGCCTCGTTACCTACCATAAGAAGCGATGAGGTGCTGTTAAACACGACGGACTCAAGAGATGAGCATTCCATAAAGCACCCCTCTCCCAGCTCCACGAGAGAGTCGGGAAGACAGAGCGATACTATTTCCGCGCCGTGAAACGCCTCGGTGCCAAGCGACCTGAGTCGCGACTCCTTGCCGAAGCGAAGCTCCTCAAGATACTCACAATAGATAAAAGCAAAGGCCCCTATTTCCTCGACGCTGTCAGGTATCGTAAGTTCGGTGATTATGGTACTGTCAAAGGCAAGGTCGCCTATGGTCACGAGGTGCGAGTCCTTGCCGAAGTATATCCTTCTTAAAAAGCTGCAATTGGCGAATGCACCCTCGCCTATCTTGCGAAGCGTAGAGGGCAGCGTCACGGTTTCTATATCCTCACCCGCAAACGCACCGTCGGCTATCTCATATACTCCCTCAGGGATAAAAACGTCCTCAAGCTCCTCGTAGGCAAGCCCCGTTATAACGATACCGTTTTTATTCTCATAATAATCAAAGAAGGAAAGACTCATATACTGCTCCTCGCATTTTTCTATATCAATTATAGCAAGCAAAGGAGGAAAAATCAAGTATATCAAGGTACGCGGCAGCAGAATACTTATAAATCAAGCATATTCTCCGCCTCTCTTATCATAAGAAACGGTGAGGTGTTTAGCTTATTCAGCCTATGCACGAAGGATACCATCGTTCTTTTATCGAGCGACATATCGCGAAGCTCTGCCACAAGATGCCTTCGACCGCCAAGGCATAGGTACGCGCGCACTCCGTACGCGATATATTTACCAAGCTCGGAGCTCACGACGGCACAGCGGTAGAGCTTATACTCAATTTTCCGCATCATCTCACCTCGCCCCCGTCGGTGCGGAATTTATTTTTCGGAAAGGACCTGCAAAGGCCTGAGGCGTTTATTCCCAGAAGCTCCTCCAGCAAAAGAAGATGCTTCATACTGGGAACGGAGCGTCCGCTTTCCCACATCGCGACAGTTCCCTGCCTCAGTCCGAGTGCCTGCGCCAGAGTCAGCTGTGTGTAGCCCTTGTTCTTCCTTATTACCGAAAAATCAATCATAATGCCGAAACCTCACAACAATGCATCAAAATATCAATGTCAATGATATTATATATCGATAATATTGATTTGTCAATGGTAATTTTGCATATTATATCAAATTTCGCTATTTTTCATAAATGGGATTGAAAAAAATATCAATTTGTTTTATAATAGTAGTGCGAAATATACAAAAAGGAGTGCCGTTTATGAATAACAGGCTTAAGATAGTCAGAAAGGCGCAGGGACAGACTCAAAGAGATATTTCCTCTATGCTCGGCATTGCGCAGAGCACCTATTCCTACTGGGAAAAGGGTACGGTATCAATTGACCACAAGGCTATGCTTGACCTTGCGCGTCATTTTCAGGTTTCAGTCGAATTTCTTGGCGGCGAGGAATACACCTTAAGGCACCCCGTATCAGAGTGGTCCGAAAAATTAAGAAACGAATACGAATCGGCAAAGCCCTATATGAGGACGTATATGGAGTATATTCACGGCCGTCCTTTATTTTATGAAAAGCCGAGCGCAGCAGACGGCGCGGCAGCTGCTATTGAGGCTATCGGCGAAAACACGGTAGTTTATTGCCGCAACGGTCAGAACGTAAGGTACAGCTTTACCAAGGAGCAGATGGACGTTATTATCGCGGTATTCAATTCGCTCTCCGATAAGGACGGAGAGAAGTAGAATGCTTGATATTATTTTTGACGTTGACGATAATTTTCTCTTCAAGACCGAGCCTATGCTAAAGGTTACTCCCGATGATGTTTACGCATTTGTCGGGGAGCGTGACGACGATTTCTCGCTGTGCTACGCATTCTTCGGAGTATTCAACGAGGGCGTTTACCTCTACTACGAAATTGATTATTCTCAGGGTGACACCTCGGAGCTCGAAGCAAAGAGAGATGAGTGGCGTAAGGTCGAGCTTTTCCTTCTTATGAAAATACTTGACCGTATGGGCATTCAGACCGAGGACGGTGAGCCGCCTATTGGCTACTACTACGTTGTAAAGCCCTTTATGGAAAAGAACGGCTTTCTTGCCGACTACGAGATATTCTTTAATTGAGGTTATAAGATGTCTGACAATAAAAGAGCAAAGCTTTCTTGCTATCTTACCTGTATAACAATGGCGGTGACAGCAAACGTGTCACCGCTTTTATTCGTTACCTTCAACGAGGTCTACGGTATTTCATACAGTGCGCTGGGGCTTCTTATAGTGCTTAATTTCGCAACGCAGCTCACAGTGGACCTTACATTTTCATTTTTATCAAAGCACCTTAATCCTCATATCGCGGTAAAGCTCACACCGCCGCTTGCCTTTCTCGGTCTTTTGATTTACGCGCTCTCCCCTTTCATTTTTAGCGAAAATATTTACCTG
>CAZDON010000008.1:4833-27957 GCA_964507065.1 uncultured Ruminococcus sp.
TGATAGCCTCCGCGGCAAGCGGTCTTGCAGAGGTGCTGACCAGCCCTCTTATCGCAGCTATGCCCTCCGACAATCCGGACGCAGAGCTTTCGCGTCTGCATTCGATGTATGCGTGGGGTGTCGTTGGAGTTATACTGTTCTGCACGCTGTTCTTCGTTATTTTCACGACGAAGCTCTGGTACGTGCTTATGGGAATATTCCTTATTATACCCGTAATATCGACGCTCCTGTTCGTCGGCTGTAAGCTCCCCGAAATGAAAAGTGAGGAAGCGTCCGACTCTCAGGCATCTACCTCGATTATGCGTCGTGGGATTCTCTATGTATGCATTTTCGCCATTTTCCTCGGCGGTGCGACCGAGCTTGCTATGGCACAGTGGGCGTCGAGCTATCTTGAGGCGGCAATAGGGATTCCTAAGGCGGCGGGAGACGTTTTCGGTGCGGCACTGTTTGCGATGATGATGGGAATAGGACGCTCGCTTTATACTAAATACGGTAAAAATATAGAGAGAACGCTTCTTCTTAGTGCTATCGGTGCTACCGTCTGTTATCTTGTGGCGGCGGTATCTACCTTGCCTATGCTCACTCTCATCTCGTGCGGTATGACAGGACTGTTTTCGGCAATGCTGTGGCCGGGAACTCTCATCATAGTACAGGACAGGGTAAAGGGCGGCGGTGTTATGATGTTTGCGCTTATGGCAGCGGGCGGCGACCTCGGTGCATCGGTTGCACCACAGCTCGTAGGAGCCATTACCGATGCCGTAGGAGCATCGGCGGCAGGTCACAAGCTTGCCAGCACGCTCGGCATGACTGCTCACTCGCTTGGAATGAAGGCGGGAATTCTTGTAGCCACCCTATTCCCTGCTGTATCAATAGCTATTTTCTTCTATTTATATAAGACGCGCACGAATGGGCGCGACAGTATTAAAAACGCCGAGCTTTGACGCAATTTTCCTTGATTTGTGCATAGTGCAATAAATTTTCCAAATTTTTTTATAAATTCTCAAGCGAGAAAACGAGAGGAAACAAGAGAAAACGAGAGAAAACGAGAGCGATGACCTTTATAAATTGTTTTGGCGCGATTTTTTTAAAAAAATGCTCTTGACAACGGATTTTGCTTGTGATATAATCATATCGCTTAAATTTCGCGGACACGCTCCGCAGGACAAATATCAGGAGGAATGACTAATGTCAACTTTTATGGCTAAGGCCGAGACCATTGAACGCAAATGGTACGTAATTGATGCCGCTGGCAAGCCCCTCGGTAAGACCGCAGTTCTCGCTGCCAACCTTCTTCGCGGCAAGACCAGACCTGAATTCACCCCTCACGCAGATTGCGGTGAGTTCGTAATTATCGTAAACGCAGCTAAGGCAGTTCTCACGGGAAAGAAGCTTGAGCAGAAGTTCTACCGTCACCACTCGGGTTACATCGGTGGACTTAAGGAAGAGAGCTATAAGCACCTTATGGCTACACGTCCTGAGTTCGCAATGGAGCTTGCAGTAAAGGGTATGCTCCCCCACAACACTCTTGGCGCAAAGGCATTTACCCGCCTTCACGTTTACAGCGGTGCAGAGCACAATCATCAGGCTCAGCAGCCTATCGCAATTGACTAATAGGGAGGATAATGAAGATGTACACAAGCGCTAAGCCTTATTTCTACGGCACAGGCAGAAGAAAGAAGTCTGTTGCAAGAGTTCGTCTGTATCCCGGTACGGGTAACGTTACCATCAACGGAAGAGATATAGATTCCTACTTTGGTCTTGAAACTCTCAAGCTCATCGTAAATCAGCCCTTTGGCGTAACCGAGACCGTTGGAAAGTTTGATATCGTTGCAACCGTTTGCGGCGGTGGATTTTCAGGTCAGGCAGGTGCAATCCGTCACGGTGTTGCACGCGCCCTCGTAGTTGCCGATGAGAACAACAAGCCTGCTCTTAAGAAGGCCGGTTACCTCACTCGTGACCCCAGAATGAAGGAGAGAAAGAAGTACGGTCTCAAGGCCGCTCGTCGCGCTCCTCAGTTCTCGAAGAGATAATCTCGACCAAAGGTCGAAACTCGCAAAAAAGGTTCTGTTATGCAGAGCCTTTTTTGTTATCTTTTTTAAAAAATGAAATGAATCCCTTGCGGGATTCTTGAAATGACCTATCGGTCTTGAAATTCGCCCTCGCGATTGAAATACACTGCGGTACATATGGATTCATTTTATTTCACGATATGCAAAGCATATCATTTCAAGGTGCGGAAAGCGTCATTTCAAGCCACCATATGTGGCATTTCAAGCTCGGCGCTGCCGAGCATTTAGGTTTATTTTTCCTCACTAAACCAACGGTAGGTGTACTTTTTGCCGTATCACGGTTATACTGTTTATGAAAGGAGGTGAGAGGTGTGAATCAAATCAAAATCGGGAGGTTTATTGCCGAGTGCAGACGGGCGCAGGGACTGACGCAAATGCAACTGGCAGAAAAACTGAATATCACCGACAAGGCGGTATCGAAATGGGAAAGAGGGATAGCAATGCCCGATTGCTCGCTTATGCTTATGCTTTGTGATATTCTTTGTATCAACGTAAATGAATTACTGAGTGGGGAGAAAATTATTATGGAAAACAAAAATCAGACCAACGAGCAGCTTCTTTTAGATATGGCAAAGGAATTAGAGAATAAAAACAAGACTATTTGGAATGCAATGTGGACGATTATGACAGTGAGTTTCATTGGATTAATCGGGGGGCTTGCAATCATCGCGTTTTTTATGCCCGAGGGTCCCTGGATGCTAGTTGCAATACTTACGCTTTGCGCAGTCTTCCTGATACCGTGCTTCTATGCACTGAAGCTTGAGGTCAGCGTAGGGGCTTACAAATGCAAAGGCTGCGGTCACGAAATCGTGCCGACCTACAATGAGGCGCTATGGGCGATGCACAGAGGAACGACACGCTACTTAAAATGCCCTGACTGTGGCAAGCGTACCTGGTGTAAAAAGGTTATAAAAAAGTGATAAAGCTATGGCGCTCATCTCAATGGGCGCCGTTTTTATGTAGGAAACTTGACTATTAGGGGATATTGTGGTAAAATCAAAACAATCCACAACTGTACGAGAAAATCATGAGCGTAATTAAAAAGCTCAAAAGAGGTGATTTCATTGGATAAAATTATAGAATATTTAAATCAAAAATACACCCCTGTTTCCATTATACTTTACGGCTCGTTTGCCAACGGAACAAACAACCTGAATAGCGATTTTGACGCATTGGTTATCTCATCAGAGCATAAGCAATATCACGATACTTCGTTTGTAAACGGCGTCCAGCTTGATGTATACGTATATCCAGCTTCTCATTTTGACAAAGACTTCAGTTGCGACGAGTTCATTCAAATCCATGACGGAAAAATTATAAAAGATTCTGATGGGCGCGGAAAGCTTTTGCAGTCAAAAGTACTTGCACATTTACAAAACCGTCAGCAAAAATCATCGGAAGAAATTGAGTCAAGTGTAAATTGGTGTATCAAAATGTTAAACCGCGCTAAGAGAAACGATACAGAGGGAATGTTCCGCTGGCATTGGTTACTTACAGATAGCTTGGAAATTTTTTGCGACATAATGCAGCATCCTTACTTTGGTCCTAAGAAGTCACTTGAATGGATGAAAAACGAGCACCCTGTGTGCTTTGAATATTATAGCAAGGCTCTTAACAGCTTAAATATAAATAGCCTTGACGACTGGATTTCGTGCATTAAAAAGGCACATACCACTACCCCAAGGTGACCTTTATGAACATAAAAAGATGTGCCTGGTGCAACGAGAAAAATCCTCTGTACGTAAAGTACCACGACAGCGAGTGGTGCGCGCCGCGGTTTGACGACTCTTATTTATACGAGATGCTTATTCTCGAATCCTTCCAGGCGGGGCTTTCGTGGGAATGCGTGCTTAACAAAAGAGCTGCCTTCACCCTTGCATACGACGGCTTTGATATTGACAAGGTGGCTGAGTATGACGAGGATAAAAAGCAGGAGCTTCTTGCAAATCATAAAATCATAAGAAACAGACGAAAGGTTGACGCGAGCGTAAAGAACAGCGCGGTATTCAAGAACATCGCTTTCGAGTTCGGCTCGTTTTATGCTTACTTAAAAGCCTTTTGGGACGGTGCTACGGTTTATGAAACAGGCAAGGTCACAAATGAACTGTCCGACAGAATCTCGCGTGATTTATCCCGTCGCGGTATGACGTTCGTTGGACCAAAAATCATATACTCATATCTTCAGGCAATAGGTATTATTTATTCGCACGACAAGGACTGTTATCTATACAAATCGGGCGAGTAATTCACTGTTATTCCTTGTATATGACAATTATTATTTACAACTATTCGGATTTTTGAGGTTATCTATGGAAATTATAATAAGAGAAATGAAAGAGTGCGACCGAGAGTGTGTCGTAGAGATGATGAGAGTGTTTTACGCATCGGACGCAGTTCTGACAAACGGCTCGGACGAAATATTCAGTGCCGATATTAATGCGTGTCTCAGCGATTCACCATATCTCGAGGGATATATAATTAAATCGGGCGACGCGGTGCTTGGCTACGGTATGATAGCAAAAAGCTACTCTACCGAGTACGGTGTGCCTTGCATATGGATTGAGGATATATATATCAAGGATTCACACCGAGGGCTTGGAATAGGGTCTGCATTTCTCAAATTTATTGAGAAAAAATACGAGGGTCATATACTGCGCCTTGAGGCAGAGGCGGAGAACGGGCGCGCGGTAAGTGTATACAGAAAATGCGGCTTTGAGGTTATCCCTTACCTTGAGATGAAAAAGCTGAAGTAATGCGACTATTAAAGGAGTCTATAAATAAGAGCGAAGCTTCCGAAAAAGCAAGGAAGCTTCGCTCTTATTTATAGTATATCGTGGATACGGTGCGCTTGTCAGAATACTATGTCCGTAAGATATTTAATACGGATTTCCTTAACCTCGTTTTTATTCTCAGCGCTGATTTTTACCGCATCGTACTCACAAGTAAACGATTCGTTTTCAAAAACCTGCGAGATATCCGACTCCTCTACCCCGTAGAAGGCGAGAATGCGCCTTACGGTTTTTGCGCCGCCGTAGCAGCTCTCGCGGAAATGCGATATCTCGTGGTCCTCGGTTTCTTCCTTTTTCATCCAGCTATAAAGCGGGGAGTCACCGATTGTGCCGAGCACCTCTACTCTTACCCTACCTCTGGGTATAAGAGTAAGCACGAGCGTCTGCCCCTTTTTTATATACACTCTGTCCTTCGAGGAAAAGAGTCCGTGCATACGGATTTCATCGTAGGACACCGTAATCGCGCGGAAGAAATAAACGAGGATAAACGCCATAAGCAAAACGAGGAATATCTCAAGCGGATAAAAGCCAAGGAGGCTCGTTGACTCATCGTGCAGGCGCAAAACGAGCATAAGAAGCACCATTGGCGGTATTTCTATTAAAAAAACTCTGAATCTTGTAGCAAGTAAGAATAAGGTTTTCATCATTTACTCCGTTTTTTTTGCGAGGGCAGGCAATCCCCTGCCCTCATTTATTTTCAGGCTAATCTATATCTATCTGCCTTGCAGTACCGCCTGCAAGCGTTATCATCTTGATTGCCTGAACCGAGAATTTGTCAGCGACAACCGTAAGAGGCTTAGTCATAACGCCGCCTGCGAGTATCTTGACTCTGCCGTACGCCTTGCCTATCAAGCCCTTTTCACGAAGCGCGGCAAGCGTTACCACCTCGCCTGCCTCAAAGTGCATACAAAGCTCTCCGAGATTTATCCCGCAAAGCTTGCCCATGCCGTGAGGTACGTGTATGTGCTCAAGGCTCGCTTCGGCACTCTTATCGTCAAGAAGCGCATCAGCCAGCACCTTGTCGGCAAACACGGGCTCGGTGGGCACGAAGACCTCCTCGCCGGTCGGTGCAGCGGCATTATCCGCTAATTCACCTCTAATAAGCTCACCTATATTCTGCATTTGCACGTCACCCTCTTCAAGTGACGCGCCCTTTGCAAGCACGAGCTTCATAAGTCCGCGTGCGACGAGCTCGTCGTTGGTTTCGTACGGCATACGGTAGCTTTCCGTGGGTATCTCACCCTGCTTTATGCCAAGGCTCTTCATAAGCTCGTCAATCAAGGCTATTACGTATTTCTTCGCCCTCTCGCTTCTTACCTTCATCTGCATAGGAAGCTTCTCGAGCTTGGGGTCGGCAGATACGTCGGTGAAGTGGTACTTGCTCTGGCTGAATTCCCCAGGCGCAAGCGCAAGATTTACGGTAAGCGTCTTGCCCTTGATGTTAATTCTCGCAAGCTTTACCCGTCCTTTGTTGTAGCTTTCAAAGTTCCAGCTCGTTCTGCACTTGACACCGGCAAAGGAAAGAAGATAATTTCTGATATCCGTGTAGAAGTCCTGTGCTCTGTCACCCGACTGAATAAGTCTTGAGGTAAACGAGCCTCTGTATCTTGCCGTGACAGCCCTCGCCGTATTATCCGTGCCGTCGATAATGCGCTCTGCCTCGCCAAGTGCCGAGGACGCCTCACGGCTGCCGCCAAGAAGCGCTCCGATATCGGTTTCAACGACCTCGCTCGAATCGGTAAGGCTGACTCCCTTAGGAAGAATTACCTTAACAAGTCCGCGTGCGGCAAGGGCGCTGTTCGTTTCATACGGCATATGATAATCAACCGTAGGTATATCACCCTGGTCAACGCCGAGAGTCGACATAACCTCGTCAATAAGCTCGATGGCATATTTCAGTGCACGGTCACTCTTGACCTTGATGAGCATCGGAACGTCGGAAAGCTTGGTATCGACGGTAAAGTGATACTTGCTTTCGCTGTACTGAGTGGGGTCAAGCGCAAGATTTACGAGAATTGCCTTGCCCTTGACGTTAAGTCTTACGCACTGCGTTCTGCGCAGGCTGTACGCTTCGTATCCGAAGCTCGTTCTTGCCTTTATTCCCTCAAACGAAAGGATATAGTTTTTAAGCGTCGTGTAGTAATCCTGAATCGGCGCTTCTGACTGAATAAGCCTTGAGGTAAACGAGCTTCTGTATCTCACGGCTACCGTATCGATGGGTGCTGACACAGCCTCAGGCGCTTCCTCAGTGGGTTCTTCCTCAGTGGGTTCTTCCTCGGTGGGTTCTTCCTCGGCAGGTGCTTCATCGGTAGGTGCTTCATCGGTAGGTGCTTCATCGGTAGGTGCTTCCGCAGTGGGTGTATCCTCAGAAGAAGCATCGTAGTTGGGCTCACCGTCGGTGTCAGGCTCGCTACTCTCGTCCTCACCGTCCTCGGGGCGTCTGAATACGATAAGAATTACTACGATAATTATTATAATGAGAAGTATAATCCAGAGCCAGAGAAGCTCGTCTGCATCCTCGTCCGCAACTATGGCGAAGAGGGAAAAGCCGTCGGTCTCAAAGCTCATATAATCACCCTCGCGAGTGACTCCGCTAAGCACGGTTGCGACACCGCTCGAAAGATGAAGCACCGAGAGCCTCTCTCTTTCCCGGAGCGCCTTGGGTATGAGGAGCTTTACGGTAAAGGAGTTGTTTTCTATATCCGTTTCACCGACGGAGTCCTCAAAATGAAGGTCGTACACCTCACTGAAGAAAATTTCCTTGCCGCCGCCAAAGAGCGCCTTGAAGTCTACGTCGTCAAGCGTCGAAAGCTCTCTGGGATACGCCTTGAAATCAATGCCGTCTGCTATCGGCTCACTCGCGGTAAGCTCTACGAGAAGCTCTCCGCTTGAGTTGTAGATTTTAAAGACCTCCCTCTCGCCGGGTCCTAAGGGAATATCTGCCGATGCGGGAAGAATGGTAAGCCTTGCCTCAAGCGGACGGACGGTGTTGTAGTTTTTGGTATTGACCGAGAAATGCGCCGTCACAAGGTACTCACCGACGTCGGTGCCGCCGCCCGTGTAGGTTACGGTAACACCCGAAGGAAGCGTGCCCGTTATCTCAATGCTGTGAGGATTACCGTCGTAATAGACGGTCTTGGGCTGAAGGCTTACACCGCTCATATCAACGGTAGCCTTTACTATTCTCCACTCCAGCGTAAAGGAAAACGCGTTTCCCGAAAGGACGTAATTTTCCCTGTCGTATGCAAGTCTTACGCTGGTGATGTAGGTACCCGAATCAGTGGGTGTGTAATCTATCGGCTCAAAGCTGCCGTTATAGTTGGTATAGGACGCTGTAACTCCCGCGGGAAGTCCTACGAGGGATACGCTCTGCCCCTGCCCGTTATAGACGAAGGGCGTGCTGTAATTCCAGCGCACACCGCTGACGTCAAGTCCTGCAGGGTCGATTTTTACTTCCCCAGCATCACTGTACACGCTTTTAAAATACGAGCCCTCGCTGACCGATACGATACAGCTGTAAAAGCCGCTGTCGGCAACGTCAGATACCGTATAGGTGCTGTCCGTCGCACCGTCTATTTCCTCACCGTCAAGGAGCCATTGATAGCTAAGGCTGAATTCGCCTGAGATAGGAAGATAGGTAGTGTTAAGAGAAAGGGTGTGAGTTACGCCAGGCGCGTAGGTTGCCAAAACTCCCGATACGACTGATGCCTCAAGATGTCCGCCGTAGTAGGCAAAAAGCTCAATATCACGTCCTGGCATCACTGTGAAAAATTCACTTCCGCTATACCAGCCCGTAATCCTCTTGCCCTGATACTCGTCAATACCCGCAAAGTATGCGGTGCTTGCTCCCTTAGGTAAGAAGCCGTCTGCAAAAATCTCACCGCCCGCGTCCTTAAAGGTAACGCGTCTTACCGACTCAAGCGTGAGCGTCAGGTCAATATCAAGCTCTATCTCGCCCTCATCAAAGAACGATGCGAGAAGAGCGCCGTATTTTTCGCTGACCGTATTGAAAAGCCCCTCAAGCGTAAAGTCCACGCTATCGCGAGCCCTCATCACACCGTCCCCGTCGTACACCTCAAGAAGCGTCATAGAGAGCTTATCCTCAGGAAGCTTATCCATAAAGGCTGCGGTAATATCGAGCGCAAGGTTATACGCGCGCTCCAGCTTGTCGATTTCAAGAAGAATCTCGTCGTTGGTCTTGCCCTCTACGTCAATAAAGTCCGAAAGAGGACCTGTGCTCAGTATATCGGTAAGGTCAAGCTCAGCGAGCATATCCTTCATATCCGCAAAGGAAAAATCCTTAAGATAAAGGTCGATATCCTCTCCCGTTTTCATTCCAAGCGAGAAGAGCTTATCCTTAAGCGAGTCGGGAATATCCCCCTCGTTAAGCGCCTTGGCAAGAGCGTCGGAAAGACTCTCGGGCACGGTTACGGTAACCGAAAGCGCACCGTCACCGTAGGTTATTTCAAAATAATCGTCAAGGATGCCCGCGCACTTACGCACGGTATCACAGTCGCCCGTAAGGCCTACCGTCAGGTCAAACGCAATTTCACCGAAAACGAACTCGGCTACAACCGAAAGCTCTCTTTGCATCTCGCCGTCGTCAAAACCTCTTATCTCAGAGGGCAAAGGAAGCGTGTCAATAAGCTCTCTTACCTTATTAAGAGAGAAGCTTCCGTTATCAAAAACGGTGATATTATCCACGCGAATCGAGCTTACGGTGCTTAAATCCTCAAGAGTAAAGGTAATGCTCTCTCCGTTTTCACGCGATTCGGTGACTACGGTAACTATCTCACCTATCTTGACCTCTGACTGCTGCTTCTTTTCCTCCGCCACGAGAGGCTCGTCCTGGTAAAGTGCGTCGATGATGCTATCCATTACCGACGAGGTCTTTGCCTCTATCTGCTCTGCCGTGTAGCCCGTGTTATCAAGATACTTATCAACGGCAATCTCAATTACGTGGTCGAAGTCGCCCGCCATAAGCCTGTCAAGCTTTTCCTTTGCAACGTCGGGTGTCATCAAATCGAGCTGGTCACGAAGAAAGCTCTCAAGATTTTCAATATCGATTCCACTGAGGTCTATATCGGGAAGCACGTTTCCGCCCGCCGACGCGTTAATCGGTGTCGGCGAGGGCTGTGCCGTGCTGACAACGAATACCGAGTCGTAGGCAATCTCATAAAGAGCCTCGGTTATTTCATTTAAAAGCTTCTCCGGTAAATCCGAGCTCAGCCCCTCGCCCTCCAGAACGGAGGCGTCGAGCATAACGCTGAGCTTTGCCACCCCGTCGGGTGAGTCGCTTGCCGTAAGATATGTAACCGCAAACGGTTCGCTCACCGCACCGCCGTCAGCGGCAGCGCCGAGGGTGGTCAGGCTCATCAGTAAAGTGAAAATTAAAGCTAACGGTATAACCGCTTTTACGAAAAATCCTTTGCGTTTCATTTTGAGAATTATCATCACTTTCGTTTATTAATTTATTATATAAGATTATATCAAAGCGCGCGTGCATAATCAATAGTTTTCCAAAAATTTTAATGCGAAGATTTGCATTCTGACCGTAGGGCGTGTTAATTTTTCGCCCCGTTCGGCAGGTTTTTGACCTCTAGTCACAGCGTCGCTTGATTATTATTGCCAGCACGAGCAGGACGGCTATTACGGATACCACCGCTACAATCTCACCGACCACTCGCTCGTCCGACTCAGCCTCGGGCATCGTACCGTCGGTGCCGTCCTGTGTGTCGACGGTAAGCGAGGTGCGTGCAGTATAGGACGCGTCGGAATACGCAGGTGAGAGCTCGCGGTCCCAGCAAAGAAAGCGCACCGTACCTCCGTCACCTCTTCTATCCGCGACGGCAGGAGGTGTTGGGACTTCTCCGTAGCGCACTCGCCGCGTGGCAAGCGTAACTCCGTCAAGAGTAAAGCTTACGGTGTAGTAAACGGGCTTTGTAACAACGCGCACCGTCACGTCGGAATACGGCATCACGATATATCCGCCGCTGTCGATTTGTAGCCTGTTACCAAGGCTATCGGTTACGAGGGTCTCGCTTACCGTATAGCCCTCGGCAGCCGAGGCTCTGACCAGCACGCGCTCTCCCGGACGCACAACACTCGGTATCGAGTCAAGCTCCGCACCCTCGCTAAGGAAGGACGAGAGTCTGTATTCCGAGGCGAGCGTGTAGAGCGTGTTAGCCTCCGCTAAAAAGGCGCATTTTGAAGAGCTGAATTTATACCCGACGTATTCCCGCGCGCCGCTTTTTTCCGTATAAAGACTTACAGAATCGTACGAGGCAAGCGAGGCAGGAAGACTCACCGAGGGGGCAGCCTCGCACACGGCTGCATTACCGTCCCCCAAAAGAAGTCCTATGCGGTAGCTGTACGCGCCCTCACCCTGTCTGAGGATAAGAGGACTCAGGTGAGTTACTCCCGCCGCCTTCATTTTTATTACGTCCGTATAGGTGAAGGATATCTCGGCATCGGTCGTATATACCGAAAGCGAGGTCTTGCCCGCAATTCTTTCGAGCAGAGCTTCTATATAAAAGCTTCGGTCACCGTACCCGAAAAGGTCGAGTGAGGTATTTCCGTCTACGGTGCTTATATCACCGCCGCCACCGCCTGCGGGAACTATGTAGCATTTATCGTAAAGCGCAGTATAGGAGGTATCCGCGAAAACGGGCGTCAGCTCCTTATCGTAGCCCGTGTGGACGAGCATAAGACTCCCCTCGTCAGGCGGTGTCGGGGCATCCGGCGGTGTAGGTATTTCGCCCGCCCTGTGCTGTGTAATTATCACACGGTCGGCAAAGTGCCAGGACACCGAATAGCTCCGCGCCTCGGCCAAAAATACGGGTGTGAGAGTCGTATCGGTGCTTATTGACGACAGGGATACGCTATTTCCCTCACTATCCTGCCAGCCTGCGAAAAGGTAGGCGTTTTCAGCGTCGGGCGCGCGCTGTGGGATTACTCCCTCGTAAATGCAATCCCCGCCCGCCCTGACGGTTGCTTCGTATAACAACTCGCCACCGCTGTCCGTAAAGGTGACGCGCACGCGCTGTGCCGTCAGCGAATCGCAAAGCTCACTTCGGTGAGTCACGGTAAGCGTCCCCGCCTCGCGCGGTGAAAGCGTACCGCCGGCATAGGCGTCGGCAAGCGCTGTCCTCTTCTCATCGGTAAGCTCCCCGTATACTTCCCTGACCGCGTCACTCGCGACGGGCGGTGTGGGATTTACGATAGGCCTGGGAACGGGTCCCGGCAGGGGCGGCTCGTCAGGCTTGGTGGGAGCCTTAGGTCGCACGGGGCGAGCGGGCTCAGGCACAGCCTCAGGGGGTGTAGGCACGGCAAGGTACGGCGGTATTCCCTCGTCGATGGGTGTCGCAGCGTCGTTATCGTTAAGATAAACCGCACCGAGAATATCGTCTCTTCTCGTGCCCTCAAGGGTATAGCTCTCGTCAAACGATGGGTTGCCGTCAAGGTCGTACACCTCACCGTCGATAAGCGCGTCGGTAATCAGGGCAAGCTGGGCAAGAAGAATGCAGTATTTGCGCGCCTTGTCCTCTGCTATAAGGATTCCTCTGACGCGCGGATTCTGATAAAGCTTATCAAGCGATGCCGTAAGCTCTCTGAAATCGGTACAAAGTGCCTTATAATTTGCACGGTAATATTCATACCTGTCCTCGGGCTGCTCTTTGTTAAAATAGCTCGTGATATGGGCGCGCACCCTTGACGTAGCATCACCCGCAAGGTCGACGACGGCGGGGTCAACGCCGACGATAGAGCTCGTTATGAGCGCCTTGTTTTCAATTACGCTGTCAACCGTGGAGCCGAATATTACGGTATACAGGTCGCGGCCGTCGCGCATTTTTTCCTTAATAAGCTCAAGGGGAAGAAGCTGCCTTGCCACCCTGTCAACCGCTGTCTTGTACTTAAGATATTCGCTGTACTCCGTCTCATACTCGTAGTACGCCTGAAGATAAGAAAGATACAGAGCAAGCTCTGCCTCGTACTCCTTCATAAGAAGCTCGTAGTTTTCATACTCATAAAGCGTTTCGTTGTATTCGTCAAGCGCTCTCATGTATTCCTCATAGCGCTGTACCTTATCGCCGTAAAGACGCATCTCGCCAAGATACGCCTCGTATGCCGAGAGAAGCACCGCGTATTGTTCACGCTCGTAGGAATATTTTGCGGTGAGGTAGTAGAGATTTATAAGGGCGTCAATATCACCCTCGGATATTTCGGTTTCGGCGCGGAAGCGCACCGTCACCTCGTCGCCTGATTTCTCGGGAGCAACGCCACTGAGCGCAAGCGAGCGCTCACCGTCAGCAAGCGGATAATCCGTGCCCCCAAAGCATATAGAGTAAGGATACCAGGTGAGCTCTCCGTCATTGCCGAGATAGCAATACTCCTCACACGATACCGTGAGAGTCCCGGTGTCAGAATCGTAGGACAAGCCTATCGCATCATTCGGGATTACGGTGCTCACGGTAAGCGAGAGGTCGGAATAGCTGTTTAAAAATTCTCCCTCGTTCTCTTGAAGCGTTATTCCGCCCCGCTCAAGATAAAGGGTAGCTATATCCGACGGTGTGAGCGTTGTATGAATAGGTGAGCCTGCGTGCGAAAAATCGTATCCACCGTCTGCGGCTGCCGCGCAAAGCACCGAGGTTGCCAATGCGAGCAAAAGCACTACGCATACCAAAGCTATTAATATTCTTTTCACGCATTGACCTCCTTTTTCAAACAATAGTTTACCGTATCACCACTTTTTCGTCAGTCGTTAAATATTCTGGGGGACTTCTCCAAGAGGAAGAAGTACGGTGAGCTTTCGGAATTTAGTATATGAAATTCCGACGGACAGTATCTGTACCTTGAGAGCGTTTTAAAGTATTCTCTTATCATTTCACCCTCAAGCCTGCCCTCCTCGTGCCCCGGGTATATGGCAATAAGAAGCACACCGTCGGGAAGCAAAAGCTGCATTGCGGCTTTTATTGCCGCAAGCGTCGTTTCACGCCTCGTGGTGAGCGACTTATCTCCGCTCCTTGGCATATATCCAAGATTGAACATTCCTGCCTTTATCGGCTCCTTCACGAACTCCCCTACCCTGTCGTGAGAGGCGAGAATGAGCGTATAGTTTTCGGGTGCACCGTTTTCTTCAAGATGCGCTCTCGTATTTTCAAGCGCCAGCGCCTGTATATCGAAGGCGTATACTCTGCCGCATTCACCTACGGTTTTTGACAGAAAGAGAGTGTCGTTGCCGTTGCCCATAGTGAAGTCGACGCACACCTCACCCTCTGTCAGGTGCTGCTTTATAAAATGCTTGTGAAGGTCGGTTAATTCTACCATATTTCCACCTGTCCTTATTTACCGTCGCCGAGTGCTTTTCTCGGTCTTACGAATGCCGTGTAATTTGTCTTGTAGGTCACGAAGCCTGCTCTTGATGCGGGCGGCTTTTTGATATTCCTCACCCTGGTATAATCAACGGCAACCGTTTGTGCCCTTGCCGACGAATAGCCCGCGGCAATCTCGCACGCCTCGGTGTAATCAAGCTCGGACGGCTCCCTGCCGTCGGTCACCAGTATGACGTGCGAGCCAGGATAGTCCTTCGTGTGAAACCAGAGGTCGTCCTTGCGTGCAACCTTGAAGGTGAGTCTGTCATTCTCAACGTTATTCCTTCCTACAAGAAGAGTGAAGCCGCCTGAGGTCGTCATAACGAGCGGTCTTGGCTTGACGGCGGTGCGCGGCTTATAGCCCCTCATTCCCTTACCGTAGCCTGCCGAGTAAAGCTCGTCTCTTATATCCGCGATATCCGCCTCGCTCTCGGCTGCCTCAAGAAAGGCGCTTACGCTGTGAAGATACGAAAGCTCCCCCTCCCAGTGTGAAATCTGCTCGGCAAGAACCTGCCTTGCGGTTTTTGCCTTGTTATAAAGCTTATAGAATTTTCCGGCGTTTGCCGTGGCGCTAAGACGCTTGTCAAGAGTCACGGTTACGGTAGGACAGCCCTCGTCGTAATAGTCGACGACCTCGACCGTTTCCGCACCCTTGGGGATACGGAAAAGATTGGCGGTGATTAGCTCGCCCATCCGCCTGTATTCCTCTGCCCTCTCGCTGTCAAGAAGCGTCCGTCGCTGAAGCTCAAGCTTTCTTTCGGTTCTCGCAATAGCGCTTGTGATTACGTTCCTTACGTCTCGCGCACGCTGAGTGATTTTTTCAAGCCTGTCACGCTCGGCAAAGTACGCGTCGAAAAGAGTCGAAAGGCTATCGTACGCGGCACACTCCGCACTGTCACCGAGATAGGTTATTGCCATATAGGAATAGTCCCTCGGTGTACCAAGCGAATCGCGCGCAAGCGTCGGAGTGTAGGCGTGCGTGCGCAAGAGAGTCTGCCAGTCCGATATAACCGAGGTAAGCCCCTCACGGCTTACCTCGCAAAGGGGCACGTCAAGACCCCCGCAGGCTCTGTAAGAAAGCTCCCTTGCAATCTGTATCGCAACGCCCGAAAAGGTAGAGGTGATAAGCTTCTCTACCGTCCGTGATTTGTCAAAGGCATCAAGCGCTGCCAGAAATTCTTCTTTTGTAAAGGAAACGGGATTAAGCCTGTCGCTTATCGCAGGGTATTCGTAGGTAAGCCCGGGGAGAATTTGCCTTACCGAGCTTGCGGAAAAATCGATAGGCTTTATTGCCGAGATTATCTTATCGCCCTCGTCAAGAAGGATAAAGTTCGCATACTTGCCCATTATCTCACAGACGACGTACATAGTAACCGCGTAGCCCATCTCGTCGTAGCCTATTACCTTAAGCCTTGCAATTCTGTCAAAGTTAGGCTGCTCTGCCGATACTATTCTCGCGCCTACAAGGCGCTTTCGCAGAAGCATACAGAAGCTTGGCGCTGCCTTGGGGTTTTCCTTGGCAATATCGGTAAGCTGGATTCTGGGTGCGGCGGGACCGACGTTGAAGATAAGACGGCGGCTTGTCCTGCCGTAGTGCAAAACGAAATCTATTTCATCGTCCGTGGGCTGAAGCACCTTTTCGATTTTACCCTCGGGAAACTGCTCGGTAAGCTCGGTGAGCACCGCGCGAAGCATACAAGCATCAAAAGCCATAGCGAACTCCTTAAATATTTTGCGTGACACGCACAAAATATATTAGCATATAAGCGAAGTCAAGTCAAGAACAATAAAATTTTTTACATTTATAAATCGCGGCGTTGCCCCAAGCTTACACCGAGAGCAACGCCGTTTCGCTCGGTAGAGGTCAGGCCAGGCAGCCCCTGTCGCTAAATATCAAGCTCCAGATGCCGAAAGCACTCGGAGCCGACGAGTACCTCACCGTCATCGGATAGCGTGGCGAGTGCGTTACCAAACTCACCCTCGACGCGGAGCTCACTGCTTCCCGTGCGGGTGCGGTAAAGCGCTGCCGCCGCGCCTATGGCGTATGCGTCGGGCACCGTCACCCCCTTACCGAAGCGCATCTCACGAATGCGAATTTTCCCATCGAGGAACGATGCGGCAAGCATCGAGCGGGGCGGCTCGCGACAGGTTTTTTCCATAAGGATTCTTGCCCCGAGCACAGACATATCCACCGAGAGGCAGTCGTGACATTCATATATACGATAAATATACCTACCGAGACATACCTCGTAATAGTCTATCTCACCAACGCCCTTTAATTCAAACTTATTTGTAAATATTCCATTACATTTTCCGACATTTTCCATATACTGCCCCGGGGCTTCCCTTTTGTTTATAAGAGTGCCATTTACTCCGTTTATGACGATATCATATTCACCAAACGGATAGCCTCTTACCGAAAACAAGTATAAATAAAGCGCATGACGCGCAAGAATAGCGTACTCACCGCCTCCATCCTCTATATTGCACACGACCTCATCCTCACATCCCGAGAGGTAAAGAGTGAGGTCATTCTTCGGTGCAGCTATATGAGGATAAGACTCGCGCCCGACACTCCCCGATACGAGCAGAATACGCATACCGAGTATATCGATAAGCAAAACCTTCATATATTTTTCCACTCATAAAATAATAACGGGTGACAGGCGTCACCCGTTACTATTTTATGCTATTTCAGATGAGAGTTGACGCATAAGTTAAAAGCGACTCCCTCGTATTCTCAAGCTCGCCCAGTGCACAGGCACTAAGAAGCAGGCTTAGTACGCGCCCTATTTCAGCTCCGCGCGCACCGAGTGACATTATATCCTCGCCGCCCACGGCGAGCTCGGTCACAGCGCTCGGTATTCCCGACGCACATAGCCCGTCAAGAAGAGCCGCGCCCTGCTCCCCCTCACCCGTGAGAAGAACCGCCAGCGATGAGGCGAGCTTCAGCGTAGCCATAGGATACTTCGTATATGCAAGCCTTATTTCCCTCTCGTCGTGCGAGGCGAATATGGGATATAGCCTGAGCACCTGAGCGCCGACGGCTCTCGTTTCGTTGTCCGTCCTCATTCTTCGCATAGCGCACTCGTATTCCTCGACGCCCCCGTTTATCGCAAAAAGTGAAAGCATACGTGGGAGTGCCGACGATTCGCAAAATCTTCCCCTGTCGGGAAGCGAAAGCGTGCGAAGCTCGGGAAAGATACCTGTTATTATTTCCTCATAGTCTGAAAGCACCTCGTACGCACCGACTCCCGAAAGAAGCTTTATCCACTCGGTATAGATACGCTCGACCGACACGAGGGCAAGCCTGTCCTTCATAAGAAATATAGCCGCACGAAGCGAATCCTCTATTTTAAATCCGAGCTTTGAGGAAAAGCGTATCGCGCGCATTATGCGCAAGGCGTCCTCATCAAGCCTGCGCACGGGGTCACCTACGGCACGGATTATTCCGGCTCTCAGGTCCGCCACTCCGAAAAATTTGTCAGTGAGTCCGTGACGGTCGCTGTACGCCATCGCGTTTACGGTAAAATCGCGCCTTGCAAGGTCGAGGGTAATATCGTCGGTAAAGACAACTCCGTCAGGGTGTCTTGAATCGGTATACTCACCGTCAATGCGGTAGGTGGTAACCTCGTAGCTGCCGTCGTCAAGCACCACCGTAACGGTACCGTGCTTAAGTCCCGTATCAACCGTGCGGACGTCGGAAAACAACGCCTTTATAGCTTCAGGACGTGCACTCGTGGTTATATCAAAATCATCAGGACGCCTCCCAAGAAGCGCATCTCTTACCGAGCCGCCCACAACGTCGGCACGGTAGCCCGCACTCTCAAGACGCTCTATTATAAAAGCCGCACCCGCAGGTATATCAAGCTTCACAGCGCCGCCCCCTTTCCGCTTTTAATCTCTTGCCTACTATATTAGCACACACGCACGCATTTGTCAAAGTGTTTTTTGCCTTTATACTTGACTTTAGTTTTCGCGGGCGTTATAATTAACTAGAATACTACCATAGGAGGCAGACTATGAGAAACATAAACGAAAGACTTAAGACGCTTAACGTACCCGACGTGCTTTGCCCGTTTGGTGAGAAAATCACGACCAAGGAGCAGTTTGACGCAGTCAGAGGAAAAATCCTTGATATGCTTGAAGCTGAGGAATACGGAAGAATGCCCAAGGCTCCGGAAAAGATGTGGGTTGAGGAAATAAAGGCCGATAAGCGCTATTGCGCGGGAAAGGCAATTCGCCGTGAGCTCGTTCTTCACGCAATTTACGAGGGTGAGGAGCTTCAGTTCCCGTTCCATTCGGTAATTCCCACGAAGGTCACCGGCAAGATTCCCTTCTTCGTGTTCATTAACTTTGCGGGTATCATATCCGAGAAATATTATCCCGCCGAGGAAATAATCGACAGAGGGTATGCCGTGCTTTGCGCACATTATAATGAGATTACGAGCGACGACGGTAATTTTGAGGACGGTATTGCCAAGGTGCTCGTCAAGAACCGCACCGACTCCGACGCACCAGGTAAAATCACACTCTGGGCGTGGGCGCTTATGCGTATTATAGATTACGCGCAAACGCTTGATACGCTTGATATGAATTATCTTGCGGTAACGGGACACTCTCGTCTTGGAAAGACTACTCTTCTTACCTCTGCTCACGACAGCCGAGTCAGGTTTGCGTGCCCTAACGATTCAGGCACCTCGGGCGACGCGCTCTCGCGCGGAACGAGAGGCGAAACCATTGCCGACATCACCAGAGTATTCCCCTACTGGTTCTGCCCCAAGTACGCTACCTATGCAGGACGCGAAAGTGAGCTTCCCTTTGACCAGCACTTCCTGCTTTCGCTCATTGCCCCCAGGCATATAGCGGTTGCAAGTGCCGAGGAGGATATATGGGCTGACCCCGAAAATCAATTTCTCTCGCTCTCGCTCGTAAACCGCGTATACGAGCTTTACGGAATGAAGGGACTCGTCCACGGCGAGGATATTCCTGAGGCGCGTTGCGTGCTCTCGGCAGGTGATTCGTCCTTCCACACACGACACGGACTTCATTATTTCAGCCGCGAGGACTGGAATTTATTTATGGACTTTATTGATTCTAAGAGAAAGTAATAACGAATGGGATAGAGCTTGTCCTCTCGGTCACAACTCTATCCCATTTATCAATTTTATTCACCGCGAAGGCGCTTTCTGTATTTCGCGGGCGTCGTGCCATACGCCTTACGGAAGCAGCTTATAAAATATGCACAGCTCGAAAAGCCTACGCACTCGGATATTTCGGTTATGCTTACGTCACCCGAAAGAAGAAGTCTTTCAGCGTTCCTCATACGGATTCGGTTCACGTAGTCGGGAAAGCTCACCTGCATTACGCTCTTGAATATACGCGAAAAGTACGAGGGGCTAAGTCCTATACGTGCCGCGCACTCGGTTTCCGTAACGGTGGCGTAGTCGGTATCGATAATCGAAATTGCCTTATGCAAAAGCTCACTGTGCGCGCTTCCCGAAATGCCGCTTACAAGATTTGGATTTTCGTCGCGCCACTTTCGCATAATGTGCATAAAAATGACCGTAACGTCGGCACGAAGCGAAAGCTCATATCCGAATTTTTCACCGTACCACTCATCCATAAGACGGATAAAAAGCGACGGTACTGCCGTATCCGCGAGCTCTTCCTTTGTAAAAAAGGTCTTTCTCGTGTGCGTATTCTGTAAAAGAAGCAGCGCATAGGAATATTCCGAGAGCGTCTGCTCTGCCGTAAACAGTATTGACGGCAAAAATTTGACGACTATGTATTCACTGGGGATTCCCGTGCCGAGAACGTCGTGTATATCGTAGTTGTGTACGATAAGCATGCTTCCCTCGGTAAGACGGTAGCTTTCGTTGCCGACGTATGCGACAACCTCACCCGACAGTCCGAACAAAAGCTCGGTGTAATCGTGGTAATGAAAGCTTTTCTGCCTGCCACTCTGTGTCATTTTTACCTTTATGCACTGTATGGGAACCTCAATTCCGTTTCGCCTATATCGCTTTTCAAGAAATGCCATAATTTACCTCAAAGCAAAAAATTGATATTTTGAGTTAAATATATTATAGCACATAATTCCACTTTATGCTATACTTTATTCAGATAAATTTTAAAACAAAAGCGAGGCTTCATTATGATAAGAGTTCTTGTATGGAATGAATTTCGACACGAGAGAGAAAAGGAGCACGTAAGGGCAATATATCCTGACGGAATACACGAGGCAATCAGGAGCTTTCTTGAATGTGAGGAAGATATAAGCGTCCGCGTAGCGTGGCTCGACCAGGAATCGTGCGGAATTACCAAGGAAATACTTGATGAAACCGACGTGCTCATATTCTGGGCACATATGCATCACAGTAAGGTGCCCGACGAGATTGCGTATATGATAAGAGATGCGGTGCTTGACGGAATGGGTGCTATATTCCTGCACTCCGCGCACCACTCCAAGCCCTTCCGTTATCTTCTCGGAACCTCGGGAAATCTCTGCTGGCGCGAAAGCGGCGACAGCGAGGTGCTTTGGGTAATTGAGCCTGCCCACCCTATCACGAGGGATATTGACAGATACTTCACCCTTGAGCACGAGGAAACCTACGGAGAGCCTTTCGTAGTTCCTACACCCGATAAGCTTCTTCTTATAGGCTCGTATTCGGGCGGTGAGGTGTTCCGCTCAGGATGTCTGTGGGAGCGGGGGAACGGTAAGATATTCTATTTCCAGCCCGGACACGAGAGCTATCCCACCTACCACGATAAAAACGTCAGAAGCATCATAAGAAATGCCGTAAGGTTCGTGGCTCCCGCGGTAAGAGAGAGGGTTACTTGCCCCATGGTAAGGAAAATCACTGATAGCTGTGATTACGTAGCAAGAAAGTAATATTTAATAACAATTCTTTACAAAAAGAGGACTTTTATAATGAGAGAAATAAGAGTTGGAATAATAGGCTGTGGCGGAATTGCAAACAAAAAGCACATGCCTGCTCTGAAAAAGGTTGATGGGGTCAGGCTCGTTGCCTTTTGCGATATTAAGAGAGAGCGTGCCGAGGCTGCGCTCGACAAGTTCGGTGACGCGGGAGCCGTCGCATACACCGACTACAAGGAGCTTCTTCGCGACGAGAGCATAGAGGTAGTTCACGTCTGCACTCCTAACCGCTCACACAGCACAATTACGGTTGACGCGCTTGAAGCGGGCAAGCACGTAATGTGCGAGAAGCCTATGGCGATAAACTCCGCCGAGGCAAAGAAGATGCTTGAGGCAAGAGATAGGACGGGAAAGCTTCTCTCTATCGGATACCAGAACAGATTCCGCGACGATTCGCTTTATATGAAGGCAGAGGCGGACGCAGGCACCTTTGGCGAGATTTACTATGCAAAGGCTACGGCTCTTCGCCGTCGCGCCGTACCAACCTGGGGCGTTTTCCTTGACGAGCACGAACAGGGCGGCGGTCCGCTCATTGACATAGGCACGCACGCGCTTGACCTCACTCTCTGGGTTATGAATAATTACAAGCCCCGCTACTGTGTAGGCACCGCCTATCACAAGCTCAATCGCGACACTGACCAGGGCAACAAGTGGGGGCCGTGGGATACGGAGAAATTCTCGGTTGAGGACAGCGCGTTTGGATTTATCGTAATGGAAAACGGCGCAACCATAACGCTCGAATCCTCGTGGGCGCTGAATATGCTAGACGCAAGAGAGGGTATAACCACCGTTTGCGGAACGAAGGCGGGCGGTGATATGCTTAACGGCGTGCGCATAAACGGTGTAAGATGCGGACGGCAATACGAGCTTCGCCCCGACCTTAAGTCAGGGCTGCCTAACCTTGACGGTATACGAGCCGACGAAAACACTGCCGAGCGCGAGGAGCGGCTTTGGATTAACTCCGTCGTAAACGGCACCGCTCCCGTCACCAGCGCCGACGAGGCGTACGTGGTGACCAGGATTCTTGAGGGTATATACGAATCATCAAGGACAGGCAACATTTATTTCTTTGAGGATTAATAACGTCCACGAAATAAGTCCGAATCAATCCGCCGAGAGTTAATGAAACCGACATGTAGAAAAAGCAGGAGTGCAAACTACGCTCCTGCTCTTTTTGTATCCTTATAAGCTTATTCACATTTTGCTGAATCACGATTGAGCCACTACGTCTTTATTTATTGCCTAACGTAATTTTAGGCACATAAAAAGCGCTGGTATTTCTTCTCCGTTTATTTTAAAAAAGCTTGGGTGTCTGCCAACATCTCGAAAACCGTATTTTTTATACAGCTGAATTGCAGAAATATTATCGCACCTGACCTCTAAATCTATTAGATCAAAATCATTGTCTTTAGCAAAAATTAAGAGTCTTTCTATAAGCTTACTGCCAATACCTCTGTTCCAGTGACTCTTCAATACAGATACCGCAAGTTCGCCTCTGTGGGACATTCTACGGGGTTGTCGGAGCAGGCTTGCATTACCAACGATTACTCCGCTGTCCTTTGCGACAAGCATAATACCGTCATTCGATTCATTAAGACTTGCAATATAATTTTCCTCGTCCTTTACACAGAAAGGAAGTCCTTCGGAACCGAAAGTCAGATTGTCCGTTTCTCCCCCTACCTTCCTTATAAAAGCGATTAACTCCTCCGCATCAGATACTGAAGCTCTTTCTATAATAATGCCCATAATATTTACTCCGCCAAGTTTCTTTTATGAATTGAATTATAGCATAAAGTGAGATAGGTGTCAATCACAAAGACCTGCTTCAAAATCAAAAAATATTTTTTAAAAAGGGGTTGACAAACAAAATTGCTTCTGCTATAATATAGCGTGTTCGGTGTGCTGGTGTGGCTCAATGGCAGAGCAGCTGATTTGTAATCAGCAGGTTGTTGGTT
>CAZDON010000009.1:0-27089 GCA_964507065.1 uncultured Ruminococcus sp.
CGTAATGACTTTTTCTTTGATTAGTGTGATTTCTCCGTTAAGGACATCACGCTACGCCTATCCTTTTTATTTAATCTCTCTCAAGAATGTCTGCAATTCTCTTGCACGCAAGGCCGTCGCCGTAGGGATTTGACGCCCGCGACATCCTTTCATACGTTTCGGGATTATCAAGAAGCTCGGTGAAGTTATCGTATATCACCTCTTCATCCGTGCCAACAAGCTTGAGAGTACCGGCGCCTATGCCCTCAGGGCGCTCAGTGGTATCCCGCATAACGAGAACGGGCTTGCCGAGCGAGGGCGCTTCCTCCTGTATTCCGCCCGAATCGGTAAGAATCATATAGGATTTTGCCATAAAGTTATGGAAGTCAAGCACCTCAAGAGGCTCGATAATATGCACTCTGTCAAGTCCTGCAAGCTCGGCATCCGCGGCGGCTCTGACGACGGGATTCATATGTATGGGATATATCGCCTTGACGTCGGGATGCTCTTCCATAACCCGTCTTATCGCGCGGAACATACGAATCATAGGCTCGCCAAGATTCTCGCGGCGGTGCGCGGTAATAAGAATGAGCCTTGAACCAGCCGCCCAGTCAAGCTCAGGGTGGCTGTAATCAGCCCTTACGGTAGTCTTAAGTGCGTCAATCGCGGTGTTTCCCGTTATATAAATGCTATCGGTGCTCTTGCCCTCTCTGAGTAAATTATCGCGAGAAAGCTCGGTCGGGGAAAAATTGTATTTAGATATAATAGATACCGCCTGTCTGTTAAATTCCTCTGGGTAGGGGCTGTATATATTATACGTCCTCAGCCCCGCCTCAACGTGGCCGACGGCAATCTGCTTATAGAAGCAGGCAAGCGCGGTTACGAACGTCGTAGAGGTATCACCGTGGACAAGCACGACGTCGGGCTTTGCCGCGTCGAGAACAGCGCCTATACGCTCAAGAATATTCGTGGTAATATCGAACAGCGTCTGCCCCGTCTTCATAATGGACAGGTCATAATCGGGCTTGACGGAAAACGCACCAAGCACCTGGTCAAGCATCTGCCTGTGCTGTCCTGTGACGCAAACGAGCGTCTTTATATTCTCCCTCGTCTTAAGCTCGTTAACGAGCGGGCACATCTTAATCGCCTCAGGGCGAGTGCCGAATACTAACATTACGGTTTTTATCGTAACATTCCCCTATTCTTTAATTTTTTCTCCAGACCATTCTGTTCACGATACCCGTGTAGCTTTGAATGATCTTTACAACCTTATCCGAGACGTTTTCGTCCGTGTAATCGGGTACGGGAATGGACGTCTCTGTATCGCTTCCAAACAACCTTATGACTCTATAGTGAACTTCTGCTATTTCGATTCTTAAAACAATTAATTATTCCTACAACGCATTTGCTTATTTCCGCAATATGAAGCAGCAAAATAACAGCCATGCATATCAAACAAACAACAGCGCTAAACTTATAATCAACTGTTGTAACTACGCACGATAAAAGAACTAAAAAATATGATATGGCTGTTTTAATTATCGGAATCCGCACGCAAACAATTTTTTGAACATTAATCAGTCTTATGATAAATGTTATAAGAAAACTTGCAGCTGTCGCAATTGATGCTCCAATTACACCAATCCAATTTATCAAAATGACGCCCAATACAATATTAAACACAGCGCCAATAGCTACAGATACAAATAACTCTTTTGTTTTTTTATAAGCTCTAAATGCCGCAGCCAAAAAACCGCTTAAACAAGAAAAAAGCGCTGCAAAAGTAAGGAACGGTATATGTTGCCATGCTCCAAAATAAGATGAATCAAATAATATCGAAGATAATATTTTTGACAAAGGAATTATTATCATGCACCCTATGAGCGAAATCAATTGAATGTATGAATAGACTTTTGTATGATATTCCGATTCGTCATTATCATTCACGTTTGATATGGCAGAAATCTGCCATGCCTGAGTAAAAACGCCTAACACCGTCGTTAATAAAGTCGGAATTTTGTTCGCCACACTAAACAATCCGTTTTCTCTAAGGCCTTCTCCTGATGGCAATAATCCAATCAGCAAATATTTATTAATATTCATATTAATGGTCCATGCAAGCAAGGTGGGTATCATAGGAATGCTATATTTAAGCATATCTCCTAAAAGCTCCTTGTCAAACTCCAATGGAAAGATATATTTATAAATATCAGCCAAAATTAGCATCAAGGCTATGGGCACTATATACCCTATAACAATACTCAAAAGGTAGCCTTTCAAGCCCATTTTGAATACAACTAAAAATAACAGATTGCTAGCTATTATTGCAACAGTATGAATAATACCTTGCACTGCAAAAAGCTTTGTTTTTCCTATTCCTTTTATGAAATTTGACAAACAATTATGAAAGTTGAACAAAGCATAAATTGCTATAAAATACCCCCAATATTCATAAAGCTGATTTGTTATCTCTGAATTAACAAAGGCAAGCAGCGGAAGCATCGCTAACAGTAAAAGGCAAGAAACTATGGTGATACCTATAGAATTTATAAAAACAGCCTTTTTGGAAGTTCCTTTTTCGATGGCATATCTAAGTGTTGCGTCTGAAATTGCAAGTGTTAGTATTGGATATATCATATTAACGCTTGTTGTTATTAAATCGGCGACACCAAACTCTTCAGCTGCCAGGTATGCCGTATATAAAGGCGTTAATAAAAACAGAAGAATTTTTGAGCCAAATGTACTTATAGCAAATAACAGTGTATCTATCGCAAGTCGCTTCGTTTTATGTTCAGGTTGATTCATTTTTTACTTTTCTCGCAATTTAATTTATCCAACAATAAAGATAAGGAACTACAGGCCATAACATCTATTTTCTTGTCCACTACATTAAAATCAATTCTATTCTCTGTATCTATATCAAAATCATCTTCTGAATGTAGCAATCTTTTCTCTAACCCTAACTCTGACAAAAGGCTCTGCAATCTGTTGTTTGCGCTATTAGCATTTGGATTCGCAATGGTATAGAAGGTCTTATGAAAAATCAATGAAAATGCCGTGGCATGGAATGAATCAGTAACTACGTACTTAGCATTACTTAATAAAGAAACAAACTCTTTCGGTGATGAATTAGATAATTCTTCATAGCCTTTGCTTTTGAGCGTACCTTTTATATTTTGATTAACAATTTTCACCTTCAACCCAGTCATTTTCTTCAATATGCGCACCGTGTGAAACAATCTAGCATAATTACCCAAATTATAAACAAAGATATAATCCTCGGAGCAGGGCTCTATAATGCTATTCCATATATTTCGTTCACATAAAAAAACTGGATCTACCACAAATTCAGCTTTAATATTCTTGTTCTCAAAAAATTCAACAGAATCCTTTTCTCTAAGTGAAATAAAAGAAAACTTTTTTAACAGTTCGATATAATCAACGTTATATTTAGTCCTGTACAGATCTAAATTTTCGTTTTTTCCAATACTTGCTGCATAAGCAACCCGTTCAATACTATCTTGTAAGTCAGACAATAAGTATGACGAATCTCCCCTATTGCAAACAGGATTCCAAACCTGATCACTTCCAACAATGATACAATCAATATTCGAAAGCTCATCTAAGGACAAAATTTCTTTTGATAGATTAATCTTCTCGTTTAAAAAAGCTTCGAACTTCTTCTTTTTTTTCTTGCGAGAATTACATGTTAGATTATGTGCGATAAAATGTTTTAAAGAACGGCAATGACCAAATTTCAATTTACTATATTGTTGCTGTATCCCTTCAGACCTATAATCAATAACCTCGCAATAAAACCCATTACTATTCAATGTTTGTTGCAGCGCATAACATTGAAGTACTGCACCATAATTAAGCGCGTTGTGATATGTTAGAATTCCTATATTTTTCACCCGCTTCACCCCTTTCAATAATGGCATATAAAACGTAGAAAACATATATTACCATAAGCATGTTAGAATATAAAGGATTGCCAGCCATACCATACATCAAAAAAACGCTTTGAACAAAAATAGAAATATAGCACTTACTTTTAATCGTTTTAACGTAAGTGTATAGTAGGAAAACATAAAAAGGAACAGAAAAAAGCAAACCGTGATCATACAATATTTCCAAGTAAATATTATGCGCACCAGTGTCTGCAATCTTATATGTCGCCCCTGTGCCGCGTCCTAAAAACACATCTCCATTCAAAAAGTCATTCCACAAATTCAAATAAATTGTATCTCTTCCAGTAAGAAAATTGTCATTATTAAGAAATCTATCGAAGAATGCCGAAAACATTTCGCTAGAATTATATAAAACTATTAAGGCAACAACCACTGCAATCCCAGCAAAAAGCATTTTAACAATAAAATTATTCTTCCTATATAGCACAAATAGCATAATAAAGACGGAAAAAATTATAGAAACAAAAAGGCTGCGCTTGCTTGAAAGTATAATAACGATTACCGAAATTATAGATAAAATTATATTCGCAAGCTTGTTATTTAATGTTTTTTGACTTATTTTATTCGTTAGATTTAACAAAGACTGACCAAAAACAATAGAAGAAGAAAACGCTGTATATGGTGTATATGCAAAAATCCCTGCATATGCACCATCAATCCTATAAGAATCCATCAATACATCATAGCTACCAGCCCTAAGAATGATAGAAAGAAAAGAATTGGTAAAATCAGGCAATATGCATTGAATAATTACTGTAAACATCGCAAAAACAGAAACCCAATACACGCATTTCACAAAAAAAACAATCAATCGCTTGTGTTCGCGCGCCAAGACAAAAAAAGCAAAAAAAAGCGTAAATAAAACAGCTTCACGAATTCCTTCGCTTAACATCGTTGTGTAAATCAAACCAATATATGATGACACAACCATTAATAAAAACAGAATTGTTTGAGGCGACACATGAATCTTACCGACCAAAACTGTCATTAAAATTAACGTGAATAGTGAACCATATAAAAACAAGTCAGATCTGAAAGGATATTTAAAATGAAATGTAAAAACGTACAAAATGTTAAAGAGTACTACAAGGAAAGAAAAAAAGAAAGGTTCCTTAGTTTTTTTAATTGAATAGCTCATCCATACGACCTCGTAAATTTATAGCACACTAACGCCAAATTCTCTTATAAGCTTTAGAACTGTGCGAATTTTAATTCTTCTATTAAGGCAATATTCTTTAATCGTTTGTTTAACAAGCAAATTCGAACGTCTGTTCCCATCTGGAACTATAGGCAAATATTTATGTTTTCGTCTAGTATACCCCATAAACAAAACAGGGGCGAATAGGCGCGGAAAAATCATTCTCTTTATTGCGTAGGGTATCGCACATTCATTAATTAAAAAAATAAAATTTTGTTCATTGCTGTAATTCCACTTATTAACAACTGGCTTATGTACTGCAAGCAGTGTAGGACAAAAAACATTTACAAATCCTTTATCCCAAGCGTACAATGATGGCGGCAATTCTTCATATCCATATTTGTTCGAAAAATATGGTGGGGTTTCAAATGCTTCTTTTCTTAAAAAATGCGAACCGCCACTAAACATTTTGCAATAATACAAATCCTCTGCATATCTGCGTCCGTTGATACTTTGTCGATTTCTTTCCCAAGCTGTGTCATAAATCTGCGTGGTTAAAATTGCTATTTTTTCAAAACTATCCATTAATTCTATAGCTTTAGAAAAGAAGTTCTTGTTTGATGGCGAAATAATCGCATCATCATCCATTCCGTATATATATGCACCTTTTGATTTTTCGAAATATAAATTTCTTCCAGCTCCAGCCCCTATATTTTCCTTGTTTTTTATATATACAAGTGGAAAATCAACTTTAGAAAACAAAGAACAAACCGCTTGCTCAGTTCCATCTGTCGATGCATTATCTACAACAACAAACTCTGTTTTAAACGGCAACTCGCAAGACAAGCAACTATTTAACGCTTCTAACAATTGCTCTTTTCTATTCATCGTCACAACGCAAATTGATAGTATCGTTTTTTCATCCATAATAATCTCTCCAACAATGCTTTGTTGCGCAAATTTCAAACCAGAACGTAACGAGAAAAAGGTCGAATGTTCATGAAGCTATAGCGAAACACCTTTTAATCTCTCTTAAAAATATCTCTGGTATATACTTTATCCTTAACCGAATCAAGCTCTGCGCTATAGCGGTTTGCAAGAATAGCATCGCACATATCTTTAAACCTATCTAGGTCATTGACAACCTCACTGCCATAAAACAGCTCACCATCATTCAAAGTAGGCTCATATATTACAATTCTCGCACCCTTTGCCTTTATTCTTTTCATAACACCCTGAATAGAGGATTGCCTGAAGTTGTCGGAATTGGATTTCATAGTAAGACGGTAAACACCAATAACCGCAGGCTCCTTGCCTGCCATAGAATAGTCTGAGTCCTCGTCATACCCTATATAACCCGCCAGCCTCAGAACTCTGTCGGCAATAAAATCTTTACGAGTGCGATTTGACTCTACTATCGCAGTCATCATATTTTGCGGTACGTCGGCATAGTTTGCGAGCAGCTGCTTTGTATCCTTGGGAAGGCAATAACCCCCATATCCGAAAGAAGGATTATTGTAATGATCCCCAATTCTTGGATCAAGGCATACTCCTCTTATTATTTCCTCGGTATCAAGCCCCTTTATTTCTGCATAAGTATCAAGCTCATTGAAGTAGGATACACGAAGTGCAAGGTAGGTATTCGCGAAAAGCTTCACAGCCTCAGCCTCGGTATATCCCATAATCAACGTCGCTATATCACTTTTAAGCGCACCATCTTTTAAAAGCTCTGCAAAGCAATTTGCTGCCTTAACAAGACGAGCATCCTTCAAATCGGTGCCTACGATAATTCTCGACGGATATAGGTTGTCATAAAGAGCCTTGGATTCCCTTAAAAATTCAGGGCTGAAAATTATATTATCCGAATGATATTTTTCTCTAACCATCGCCGTAAAGCCAACGGGAATTGTAGACTTGATAACCATAATAGCAGTCGGGTTACAACCCATAACCTGCTGTATAACAGCCTCGACTGCCGACGTATCGAAAAAGTTTTTCTGACTGTCATAGTTGGTCGGCGCCGCTATAATTACAAAATCCGCATCTCTATAAGCACTTTCCGCATCTAGCGTAGCTACCAAATTCAGCTGCTTCTCGGCAAAATATTTTTCAATATATTCGTCCTGTATCGGTGACTTTCTTTTGTTTATCAAATCCACCTTTTCCTGAATTATATCAACAGCTACAACCTGGTTTTTCTGCGATAACAATACTGCCAAGGATAAGCCAACGTAACCTGTACCAGCTACTGCGATTTTCATGTTCAATTCTCCACTATTTTTGTCACGAATTAATAAACGATTACAGCGCAGAAAGGTTAATATGCCAATTCTAATCATTCCCCATCTGCTCAATTAAAACTTGAATAGCCTTATCAATTTTATATTTATCGGTTTCTTTTAGGCAAAGGCTCTTTTTGCCCAGAAACACCGTAGGATCCATTGCGATCATTTCCACGATGTCTACAAATACACGCTGTTCCCCGGTAGGATAAATATAACCAACATTTTCATTGACAATTTCGGAATTATATTTCCAATCTGATGCTATAACCGGAACACCCGCTGAAAATGCATCAATTAACGTTCCTGCAAAGCCCTCGCCCTCATAATGTGTCGGAAACAAGAGCGCAAAATAATTTTTTATGACCTCTACACTCTTGTCTGCATCAATGCAGCCCATATATCGCACATATTCGGGGAACTCGCGTTTCAAGTCATCAAACCACTGCGTTTGCGACGAATCTACCTGACCGTATATATCAAGGGTATAAACCGTTTTACCGCAATTCTCATTTACCGCTTTTACCGCATTAATTGCATCCTCTATCCCCTTTTCTTTCATCACGCGCGAAAATGTGCAGAGCTTGTATGGAGTACCCGATGGATATACAAGGTCATTTTCAGAAAGAACATTCAACTTTTTGCAATTCGGCATAACATATACGTTTTCAAAACCTTGCGACTCAAGCGCGTTTTTCATCGTATTTGTTTCTACGTATATAGCATCAAAACGCTTCAACTGCTTTGAAAGTCTTTTCTTTGACTCAATAAAGGCTGGAAGCCAACCTCCTATTACTACGTAGTGAATCTTTCTTTTCTTGAAAAATCGGCGAAAGAAAGAGAGCATGGGAACATAGATCCTCAATCCATTTTGAGCAGGAAAAATAATGACGTTTTTCGCACGTTTTAATGCACTAAAAGCTTGAAAAGGTGCCTTAACTAATGCTTTCCATCCACCGTGAGTATCAAATTCAAGCACTTGATCATCGCCAAGCTGTCTTTGCAATTCATCGGTAATATTTTTCGTTTTTACGGTTTGACCGTTCAGAAGATTGACGCCTCTTCCAAAGTGTCCTAAAATACCTACTTTCACTCGAACAAGTTCACCTCTTCACGTATCTAATCTTCTTAATTACTCCAAAAAACAGATTCCTGAAAGTAAGAACAAGAGCAGATACCGGATTCTTTTTTTCAGCTTCACGAAACAGCTTATAGTGCCATTTGATAAGCTTAAGATAGCCGTGATTACTGATCGAGCCACTTCTTTTTCTGTAACTTGCAAGTGTTTCATCAAGAAGATAACAAATTGCCTTTCTGCACACCTTTAGCCACATAGCATAGTCGTTATTCTTTTTTATATCTGCAATCTGGATTAATCCAACTTTTTCTGCATCATACATAACCGTCAGGCACCCCATCCAACAATAGTTATACATTCCATGCTTGGAGATGCGTTTGGGTCCGGTCACACATTTTCCGTTATGTGAAGATTTCTCGTCTATTTCAATGTAATTTGTATATGAAAAATGGTAATCATTTTCCAGCATAAAAGCAATCTGCTTTTCAAGCTTTTCGGGATGCCACAGGTCATCACTATCCAAAAATGCTATCCAGCGTCCTTTGGCTTCTCTTAAAGCATAGTTTCTCGATACTGCTGCACCACTGTTTTTTTCATTCTTCAAGAATCTGATTCTCGAATCAGAAAGGTATTCAGACACGATTTCTTCGGTATTATCAGTAGAGCAATCGTCCACTATAATAAGCTCCCAGCTTGTATAAGTCTGCGCCAAAACCGAATCTATTGATTCCTTTATGTACTCGCCCGTATTGTACGAGGGCATTATTATCGAAACTTGTCCACCCATAATTGCATCCTTTCCCTCAATATTTCTTACAACTATACCAATTGATACCTTTTCAGAATTTTCGATACTCTTATTGTTCCACACCTTTGAAAACCAGCTTTTTCTATACCTTTAATTGATGACAAATTGGCTTCATCGACAATCATATAGAAAACTGAATTTTCGGCACCGATACTAGAACAAATATATTTCAGCATTTGAGGATAAAATCCTTTTCCTCTATATTTCGGGTATGTAAAACAGGGTCCTATTTCATAATCGTTTTTGCTCATAAAAGGGAATTTATGGCATCTGGGTATTACGTAGGAAGTATGAACCAATTCGCCATTATATCTATAGCAATAGACTTTCGCTTTACCAAAAGTAATGAGTTGAAACAAGCATCGAACCGCCAGTAACTTAAAACTCTTATTTTCCCCTTGAATGATTAGCCCCCCTCGAATTGTTGGGGTAACAATTTCCACATTGAGATTTTCAGGATTCTTAAATCCCACGCTATCTCTTGAATGTTTGTATAAATATTTCACACGCACTCTCCATCACGGCAAATTTCTTCCATCCTCAATACTGCATTTACAGAATGCAATACGCCTATCCCATCCATTTTAAAAAGAAATCTTCGGATAGGATAAATTATACGAATCGCAAATTTTAGTCTAGGATTATATGCAATATGCAACTTGCAATAGGCTTTTCTAAACCCAAAGTATTTTTCAAGGTAGTCTTGAAAAGCTGTTTCATGATTAATGCTTCTTGCTCCATCACATATATATCCACCATGTGTCAGAAACGAATTGAAATATCTCAATACTCCTTCCACCAAAGCAGCATTTACTCCGTTTTTTTCACATTCCGGATTCGTGCGCATTACTTTAAAATCTACATAACTTTCGCTCTCTTTTGACAGCAAGGCATATCCGCAAAGTTTCTCACATTCACGATCAAAAGCACCGATACAAACAAGTGAATCCCAATATTGTATTGATGATATAAATTCCTTTTGGTCTACAGACGGACGGTATTTTTTCTGATATGCAGAATATGCCGCAATCTGAACACTATATAGTTCCTCAGCATAATTAGCGGGTTCAATTTTTTTTACATCAAAATTCTTGATGCCTTTATTTATCTCGTATCTACGCTTTGCCTTTAATGAAGACACATCAAATGGCGTATCCTTAATAACATACCACCAATTAGTTTCACGTCTGCAATCAAAATCTGTAGTCCATCTCGCCAATAAAGCTCCCTTTATGCTCCAAACACTTTTATTCTCAACAGGAGTTAAATCAGGAATTTCATGCGGTGCGACATCGGGTATTGCTGCGTGGTTGTAGTACTTCCATCCTTTAATTTGCATTTTACACCCTCAGCATTTCCTTTGCCTTATTCATTTTTTCGTCGTAGGTTTCTTTATCGATTGTGCCGCGTTCGAGGAGCCAATCGCCGAAGTCTATATCGGACTCGGTGCCCTCGCGCACGGTGTCCTTGCGCGAGAATACCGCGCCAAAGGTGCGTAAAATGATTTTCAGGTCCGAAAGAAACGTTATTCCGTTGTTTATGTATTCGAGGTCGTACTCGAACTTTCTCTCCCATGTTATATTGTTTCTACCGTTTATCTGTGCAAGGCCTGTGAGTCCTTGTGTCACCGTGTGCCTTTTCCTCTGCTCATCATTCATAAAAAGCAAGTCGTGGACAAGCAAAGGTCTCGGTCCTACAAGGGACATATCGCCGATGAGGATATTCCAGAGCTCAGGCAGCTCGTCGAGGCTGGTTGAGCGGAGGAAGCGGCCGTATTTGTTGAGGCGCTTATCGTCAGGGAGAAGCTTGCCGTCCTTATCCCTTGCGTTTGACATCGTGCGGAATTTGATAAGCTTGAAGATACGCTCCTCGCCCGTCCTTTTGCTTATTTTGCCTGGGCGGAGCTGGGTGAAGAAGGGATTGCCGCGCATGGCAACCGTGCCTGCTATTATCAAAATCAGAAACACGGGTGACAGGACGAGAATCGCCGTCAGGGATATCAGAAAATCAAAAAGACGCTTAAAAAATTTTGAATACATATATGTAAATCCTTAGTCAAGTCTTTTTACTCTTTTACTCAAAGCATTTGCGGATGACGGCGATGATTACGTCCTGCTCGTCGTTTGTCATTTTTATATCGCTGGGCAGGCAGAGTCCGCGCTCGAAGATATCCGCACCGACGTCCGCACCGTCCTGCGTTGCCTTGATGAAGTCACAGTTCTTATATATAGGCTGCATATGCATAGGCTTCCAAATAGGTCTGCCCTCGGCGTTCAGACGGGCAAGGGCGTCAAGTATCTCGGTGGGAGTGCTTTTGCCGCTTACGTGAGTGAAGCTCGCCTCACAGTCGGTGCGGGTCTGCTTGCCGAAGCCGTCAGGCTCGATTATCATACAGGAAAGCCAGAAGTTAGGCTCACTTATCTCAGCGTCATAGGGATTCATCGACACGGGGAGCCCGGAAAGTCCGTCGCGGTAGCGCATATAGATTTCGCGCTTTCTCGCAATATGCTCATCAAGGTAGGCGTACTGTCCGCGCGCAACGCCCGCTATGACGTTGCTCATACGGTAGTTGTAGCCGATTTCGGTGTGCTGATACCAGGGCGCGTTGTCACGCGACTGGGTGGACCACTTACGCGCGCGCCTTGCAGCATTCTCGTCGTCGGTAAGGAGCATTCCGCCAGAGGAGCCCGTGATAATCTTGTTTCCGTTAAAGGATATAGCGTTATAGGTGCCAAAGGTGCCCGTCTGTCTGCCGCGGTAAGTAGCGCCTAGCGACTCAGCGGCATCCTCAATTACGACAGCGCCGTGACGCGCGGCAATTTCGCAAAGCTCGTCAAGCTTAGCGGGCGTACCGTAGAGGTTGACGATAATAACCGCCTTGGCGTCGGGGTAAAGACGGAACGCACGCTCAAGAGCCGTGGGGTCCATATTCCATGTATCGTATTCCGTGTCGATAAAGACGGGCTGTGCACCCTCGTATACAACCGAATTGAGTGTTGCCGCAAAGGTCATATCGGTGCAAAATACACGGTCACCGCGAGTAATTCCCGCAAGCTTTACCGCGAGGTGAAGCGCTGCGGTGCCACAGCTAAGCGCAACGGCATATTTCGCGCCCGTATGCTCACAAGCAAGACGCTCAAGCTCGTCGATATTCTTACCGACGGTGCTCATCCAGTTGGTTTCGTATGCCTCGTTCACATACTTAAGCTCTTCTCCGTGCATAGTGGGAGATGCGAGCCAGACTTTTTTATCAAAGGGTTTGATGTCCATAGCTTTCCTTTATAAATAATAAATAAATATTTTCAAGGACTATTATACCACCGTTCGCTTCCGTTGTCAATAGAAACGGGGCATTTGGCAACAACTCTGCGGAATTTGTCATATTACAGCGACAGGCGCGAAGGGTAGCTTATGTTAAAATAACAAACGAGAGGCGCGTTTTATTGCGCCTCCGAAAATTCTTTTTGTCAGCGGGATATACGCCCTGTGTTTTTCGCAAGACGGCGGGATATGCCATACTATATTTTTTTCGCAAGACGGCGGAAGCAAGCCGTCGCCCTACGGTATAATCGCGAAGCGACTTAATCCACTGGCGGCGGACTTCATCTGCAGTGGGCAGATTTCATCCGTCATAAGACGGATTTCATCGGCGGCACGCCGCATTTCTAATGCCTAATGCCTGGTGCCTAATGCCTTTTGACTACTCATCCACCGCAAGCGGTCCCCCTTCCCTCGCAAGGGAAGGCTTTTGCCTACAATTATTTACCAAACAAAGCATTTGGCGCAGAGTTTTGCTCCGCGCCAAAATCATCACTGCATATATTTCCTGAGCTTATCTATCGCGCCTTTTTCAAGCCTTGATACCTGAGCCTGCGAGATTCCTATCTCGTCCGCGATTTCCATTTGAGTGCGACCCTTGTAAAACCTTTTTCGTATTATTGCCCCCTCCCTTGAGGTGAGCTTTTTCAGTGCCTCGGCAAGCGCTATATTTTCAATAAGAATCTCGTCCGACTGCGATTCGTCGCGAAGCTGGTCTATCACAAAAACCGAGTCCTCGCCGTCGTTATACACCGAGTCAAAGAGCGACACAGGCTCAACTACCGCTAGCGTGGCTTCCTCCACGTCGCGCTCGGACTCGCCCAGGATTTTGGCTATTTCCGCACAGGTCGGCTCACGCTGCTCGTCACTCATAACCCTCTCTCTTACCTGCAGGGCACGGTAGGCAAGGTCCCTTATACCCCTCGATACCCTTACCGAATTATTGTCCCGCTGAAAGCGTCTTATTTCACCTATAATCATCGGTACGGCATAGGTCGAAAACCGTACGTCAAAGGCAGGGTTGAAGTTATCTATTGCCTTGAGCAGCCCCACGCACCCAACCTGAAACAGGTCGTCGACGGTGTCGTTTTTAGGGCTGAAGCGTCTGATGACACTGAGAACGAGCCTTATATTGCCCATTGCAAGCTCCTCTCTTGCCGAAGCATCCCCCTCCCTGCATCTTCTGAGAAGCTCGCGCTTCTCTTCCTCGTTTAGCGTCTTGAACATAGAAGTATCTACACCGCAAAGCTCTATCCTTTTCATCAGGCATCTCTCCGTTTCAAATACTTTCCCTAAGAGTATGCCCGTTTCTACATAATTTTACACAAAGAGGTGCTTTATTTAGGTATAAGAGCACGAGGCTGTCTCGGATAAACCCCGAGACAGCCTCGTGCATATTCAGTTTGCGGTAATTCAAAAAACTCCGTTTATCTGAAATCTACCGCATTTAACGGCGGGAGCAAGCCCCTGCCCTACCTCTCGCCGAAAATCCTCACGACAGAGGATTTCCGTTTTTGTCGAAGAGAGGAAGCTTTTCAAGATAGATAATATCGTCGCGGTCTGCCGCCTCGCCTTCGGCGAGTATAGTCATTTTGCCTGCGATAATGCCGCCCGACTTGGTTACGAGATTTTCAAGCGAGAGAAGCGAGCCGCCCGTGCTGATAACGTCGTCAACGATAAGCACGCGTTTTCCTCGCATAAACTCAGCGTCGTCACCGTTTATGTAAAGAGTCTGCTTTTTTGCAGTGGTAATCGACTGCGTTTCGCACTCAAGCACGTCGTGCATATAAAGCTTAACGGACTTTCTTGCGAGCACGTATCTGTTCTCGCCTAAAATACGGCTCATCGCGTGGATAAGGGGAATGCCCTTGGATTCTGCGGTAATAAGCACGTCATGCTCGGGCGCAAGCCTTGCAAGCGCCTCAGCACAGCGCTCGGTAAGCTCGACATCTCCAAAAAGAATGAAAGCACCGATATTAAGATTTTCCCCTATCGGACAAAGCACGAGCTCACGGGATATGCCTGCAACGTCAAGCTTATATGTCATTTGTATCACCTCAAACGTTTTTATTTAATTATACTCCATTATTTTTAAAAAATCAATAGAAAAAACGAAAAGGCCGCTTCATTTAGGTATAACCGAAAAAGAGCGGAGTTTCCCCCAAAAAATACGGGAACTTCGCTTACCAACGTTGCGGTTCTATTAAAAAAGATGCAAAATTTTGATAATTCTGCATCTTTTGTGCTCTTTTTCTATCGTCGCTCTAGGGGCTCGACGTACACTCGTACGCCTCACGCCCCTAGAATCAACGGTTTATCCTCTAAATTAAGCTAGTCTCTCTAAAGAGTTTTACATTAAAAATTCAGCAAACAAGCCTTTTTAAGTCTTGATTTTGCCGAATTTTTAATGACTCAGCCTCCGCGATTCGTCATTTCGTTCGGTGTTGCCTGAATTTTAGTAGAAGAAATAATGATTAGAGATTGTGAAGGCATATTCCCTGTTAAGCACAATCCAGGCAGAGTTTGCCTTCGTTGGTTCAATAAAGAACAGAACGTCGGGGCTTACAGACACGCCCTCAAGGCATATCTTGGCGGCAACCGTCGAGAGATACGTCGGCGTCTTGTAAATACTGCCGTCGGTCGTAGGACTGAACTGAACACCGTACTTTTTATCGAATATCACTCCGTAGACGGTATTCGGAAAATCACGGCTTGCTTTCCTGTTAAGGACGACGTTTCCAACCGCGATCTGTCCGAGCAGAGGCTCACCGCGGCTCTCAGCGTTAATAATGCGCGACAGCCAATAAAGATCGTCCATATTATAAAAGCTGCTCGCGTGAGCAATCGGCTTGACGCTACCCGACAGCGCCACTGAGCGAGGCGGCTGCCACTCTACTGCAAGACCGAGCGCCTTTGCAAGGCTTCTTATAGGAAGATACATTCTTCCGTCGGAAAGTATAACCGCGGGAGTTTTTGATAAAAGAGGTCTTTCGTTTGCATATACTATGTAGCCGCCGTCCTCGCAGGAAAGCGCAAGTCCTGACATTTTCGCATAGGCAGTTCTCGTTTGATCGTCAAACGTAACGGTAGCGCCGCTTATAGTCGCCGCCGCGCGCATAGGCACGTAGGTCGTATCGTTAATAAGGTACGCACTTTCCGCAAGAGTCACGCCGCTGATACTGACGGTGATTTTCGGATAGCTTTCAATTCTCTTATCCGTAACCGGCGTAAAGTATTTAAGCTCACGGCTCGTAAAGTCAACGTCGACTGAGATATTTGTCATTGACATAAGAGAGAAGCTGAACACCGCTATCAAAAGCACGCAAATAAGCTTTAGCATATAGGCTCTTTTTGCTTTCGTCATAAATACTCCTTTCTTCAAGTTTTGAGGCACAGTGCCTCTTATGCAAAAATTATACCATCTCGTGACAGAATTCTCAATGCAAAATATATGGGTTAAATTCCATATTTTGTAATCTTTCATTGTCATAATACCCGCAATGAAAGAAAAAGTGCACACGAGGTTAGCGTGTGCACTTTAAAATTATTATAAGATTAAACCGTTAAGTAAATCTACACAAGACGGAAGCTTGCCCTTTTCTTTTCGTCAGAGGAAAGACCGACGTAGACGAAAAATTCACCGCACTCGGCTATACGTTTTCCGTCGGCAAGATAGAACGAGAGGTCGTCCTCGGTTATATCAAAGCTGACGGTAGCACTCGCCCCTGCGGGAAGCTCCACTCGCTTAAAATTACGAAGCTCCTTCACGGGGCGGACTCGTGACGCCGCAACGTCGCGGATATAGAGCTGTACGAGAGCAGACGAATCGCGCGAGCCTGTATTGGTAACGATAGCAGATACCGTAAGCACCTCTGCTGACTTAAGCGTCGGTGCGGATAAGGTCGGCTCACCTACCTCGAAGCTTGAATAAGTAAGACCGTAGCCGAATGGGAAAAGCGGCGCGTTGGGATAATCAATATACTGGCTGATATAAGCGCCCGCACGGGTGTCGTCGTGCCTGGGTCTGCCCGTATTCATTCTGCCGTAGTATATCGGAGCCTGACCTACGTGATAGGGGAAGGACATCGGGAGTCTTGCGTAAAAGTCGCATCTTCCAAGAAGAAGATTTGCAAGCGCCGAGCCACCCTCCGTACCGGGCTGCCACATAACTACGCACGCAGGCATATCGTCAATTATATCCGAAATCGCCAAGGGTCTTCCGCAGTAAAGCACCGATACGGTATTGGGATTAACGCGTGCTATCTCACGGACGAGAGTCTTTTGAGCGTCCGAAAGCACGATATCCGCGCGCGAGTTGCCCTCGCCACTCATATTTCTTTCCTCTCCGAGGCAAAGCACTACGGCATCGGCTCCCGTTGCAACCTTAACAGCCTCGTCAAGAAGCGCACCGTCGCTTACCGCACGTATAGCCGAGTCACAGCCCTTAGCGTATATTACGCGCTCCTCACCAAGCGCATCACGCATACCCCGGAGTGCGCTGACCGCCTCGCTCTCGCGTCCGTGGCAGGACCAGAAGCCTATCATTCCAACGTCGGCAAACGGACCTATCACCGCAACCTTGCCGATATTCTCTGACAGAGGAAGCACGCCCTCGTTCTTAAGAAGCACGGCAGACTTCTCTGCGCCCTCTCTTGCAAGCGCGCGATGCTCAGGACAAAGGAAAAGCGCCTTTTCCTCATCTACGCTTGCCGCACCGTAGGGATTTTCAAACAAGCCGAGCTTTTCCTTAAGCTCAAGTATTCTCATAACCGACTCGTCTATCCGGGATTCGGTTACTATTCCCTCCTCGACAAGACGCTTGCCGAACTTGATATAGCAATTAGACATCATTTCGATATCCGTGCCTGCCGTAAAGGCGCGTCTTGCGCACTCGTAATCGTCGGCACAGAAGCCGTGAATCTTCATCTCACGAAATGCGTTGTAATCGGATATAATAATACCGCCGAAGCCCCATTTATCGCGAAGCACGTCCCGAAGTAGCCACTCGTTTCCCGATGAGGGAACACCGTTCAAGAGATTGAACGAGGTCATAAGCATATCGACTCCCGCATCTACGGCGTCCTTATATGCGGGAAGATAGTCATTGTAAAGCGCGTAGTCCGACATATCAACGGTGTTATAGTCGCGTCCGCTCTCGGCGGCACCGTACGCGGCGAAATGCTTTACGCACGCGGCTATATTATACTTAGAGGAGTAGTCGCCCTGATATCCGCGCACGGCAGCCCTTGCCATAAGTCCGTTAAGATACTTATCCTCGCCCGTGCTCTCCATACACCTTCCCCATCTGGCGTCTCTTACGAGGTCAACCATAGGAGAAAAGGTTACCTGAGTACCGCCGACGGCAGCCTCCTTTGCCGCCATAGCCGAAAGCCTTTCGCAAAGGTCGGTGTCAAAGCTTGCGCCAACGCCCAGCGGTATGGGGTATATCGTTCTGAAGCCGTGAATTACGTCCTGCATAAAGAGAAGCGGTATTCCCAGTCTGTCACGCTTCATATGCTCGTCCTGCACACGCATCATCTCGGCCGCGCCCGTAAAATTAAGCGTCGAGCCCGTTGCCGATATCTCGTCCTCGGTAAGCGAGAGCGAGCGCGCAGGTCCCGTTACACCGCCCTCGGCATCGGGGACTAAGCAATTCGCGTTAAACTGCGACATCTGCGCGAGCTTTTCCTCAAGAGTCATTTTTGCAAGCAATGCTTTTATATCCATATGTGAGTCCTCATTTTTATGTTTTCCTTTTTTATTAGCCCGAGGCTCTCGTTATTGCAAGAAGCTTTGAGCCCGAGGGTGCCGTGGGAATCCACGTCATATTCTTGAAGGTAATCTTCTTGCATATCTTATACGTCGGGAACGCGCCGTCGGGGACTGCGTTGAACACGTATGTGCTTGATACACCGCTTGTGAAATTATCAATATTTACGTACTGCGGCATATAGCAGGTATAGCCGAAGTTATGCTTTGCGCTGTTTTCAGTATATTCTGCGTTTATAACGTACACGGCGCCATACCTCGACGTCTTATTCTTATCCGTCCAGCCGTCAAGGGTACAGTTCTTGAGATTGATAGTACCGTTAAAGGTTGCTCCGTAGTCACCCCTCAGATTTATAAACGAGTCACCGACGCGCTTTACGGTATCTGTAATATTAACCGTACCGCCACCGATAATATTGATAGCAAAGCCTATGGTGGAATTGGTTATATCAAGATTCCAAAGACCGCGGTGCGCATCAATTCTCGATATAACTGCCTTATTAAACTTCATATTTCTCGAGCCGTTGGAGGCGGAAAGTCCCCAATAAGCCTTATCCTTGATATCTCCATGCTGCTCGACGTTATCAATCGTTACGTTTGCCGAATAATCAATAATAAGGTCGTAGTTACCCATAGCAACGCCATCAGAGCCCGCGTAATAGGTCTTGTGACGGTTAAGCCAGGAATCCTTGAGCGTTGAATTGTAAGCGTAATAGAACTGAACGAAGCCGTAGTAGGGGTAGCTTGCATTAGTGCCGCTGGGCTCGCCCGTTATCACGTGGTCAATATTCTGTATGGTTACGTTTGCGCGTCCGATACGGAAGCCTCTCTGATACGCGTCGTACTCTGCCTTAACGCCCGAGGCTGTCTTATTGCACTTAGTGGTAAACTTACCGCCGTTTATGGTAATGGGAGTATCCTCAACACTGCGCCAGGTTATCTCCGTTACGTCGTTAAAGTCAGCGGTAAGCGGCGTTTTGTCCGAAATCTTGCCGCCCGCGGACACGATAAGCACCTCAGTCCTTGCATAGCCGCCGTCGGCATTAGCTCCGTATCTTATATAGTCCATTTTATTTTTATTTTTAAGAAGAACGAAGTAATCTCCATCGGTAAGATAGCTTGCAAGCCACGGAATCTCGGTAGCGCCCGCCTTAAGCGAAAGGCTCTCGCCGAGTAGCGTTATCTGATTGTTAGACTCAGGATCGGACGTATAGGTTACTCCTCTTTTATCGGAAGAGAGATTAAAGATAGCGCGATTTCTTCTCTGCTCGTAGTGAATTCCCGATACGGTGTCGTCGATAATAAACTCAGCTCCGGTGAAGTCACAGTTACTCTTAACGGTAATCATAACTCCCGTCGTTCTATCCTCATCCTTAACGTCGCCAGCGGGGTCGTCCTCCCATGTCTTGCCGATATAGAACACGTTCCCCTCAGTACCCTTTGCAACCACGGTCTGCCCCGTTTCGTTAGCGCGCTCGTGACAGGCAATCATAGCGGCGAAGTCACCGTCCTTGCCGTTGCCCACAGCACCGAAATCCGCGTAGGATATCGTTCTTATATGCTCGGAATACGTGTAATCAGCCGCAAAGTTTACGTTACCGACCTTAGACGTAATTTCCTTCTTTAGGAAATTGTCAACCGTATCAAGAAAGAGCTTTTCAATCGAGCATTCAATAATAAGATTGTACTTTTCGTCGTTAATTTTTTCAACCTTTACTCTGAAGCCGTCGTCACCGGCATCGCTAACGGTACGGACGATAAGCTTCTTATCCGCGTCCGTCACTGCCCCGTCGTCAACGACGGGAAGATTATAGCCTGAGCAATTGAAGATAGCGTCCTTAACGGAGGTGGTAACGTAGGGGTATGCTCCGTAGTCGTTCTCGTCGCAAACTATTTTATACTCTGAAAGCAAGCTTCCCACAACCGATATGCTGTCCACCTGATAATCGGTGAGAATGGTGTCGTTAAGGTCGCTTGCAACAGCGACGTTACGCTTCGAGGTGGTTTCGTCTGTAATGCCCATATAGCTCTTCATAAGCTTTTCAACTGCCTTACGGGTGAGATTTATCGTTCCGCCCGCGCAGACCACTCTGTTTCCAACAACTCTTACGGTAGAGCCGTCAGGGCCGAACTGTGCAGCCGTCATAACGCACGCTTCGGGTCTGTTCTTAACACCGACGCCCACGATAATTTCACAGTCTGTAACCGCTGCGGCATCCTTATCCTCAACGGGCTCGGAAATCTCAACGCCAAGCTCCTGAAGTCTGTCTACTAGGTCGTTTGCGGCGCGTCTGCCCTCACTTCCCGCACCTGATGCGATTACCACCTTAAACTGCGCTACGTTCTTTCTGATAAGAACGAGTCCCTCAAGAGGAATATCGTCCTCGGGGTAGGTGGGATCGCTTGGCCCGTCGGGACCGTCATCATCGTCGGGATCGCCACCTCCGCCGCAGGCGGTAAGCCCCACGGTAAGCGCTACGGTAAGCGCAAGCAAAAGAAGCATCAGTCTTAAAAATTTACTTTTCATATCTTTTTCCTCCCATTCACTTTACTTAGCTATAAGATCAATTCCCGCAAGCGTTGTGCAAGAGGCTTCGTCGGGACAAATTTTTGGCTTTGTCATATTCTTATAGGTTATTTTGTCGGTTATTTTATAACCGCCGTAGGGATTCGAGGTATTGTTAAAAGCGGAATTTGCTATATTATTGAATACGTGAACGGTATGAGTCGTTTTATTCGTATCCTTGTTCGCCGCCTGGTCGTAGCCTGCGGTGAAGTTGTCAAGATTGACAACGGTCGGCATATAACAGGTATATCCGAAATCCCATTCGATATATTTTCTTACTTCATTAGTGCTTGTCTTAAAGGTCCGCGTTGGGTCGAAGCCCGATTTGATAACGTATACGGTTGAGTAGTACGAGGTATAGCTGAACGAAACCTTCTGACCGCTTGAATTTTGCGAATAGTAGGACTGATAGCCGTTCATACGGCAATCCTTGATATTTATAGTGCCGTTGAAGGTAGCGCCGTAATCGTCCCTCAGATAAAGGAACGAATCGCCCGTCCTCTTCGTCGTGTTCGTGATATTCGCGGTACCGCCACCGATAATGTTAATAGCAAAGCCTATGGTGGAATTTGTGATATCGATATTCCAAAGACCGCAATGCGCGTCAATTCGGGATATCACTACGTTGTCAAAATTAAGATTCTTACAGCCGTTTGATGCGGAAAGTCCCCAGTAGATCTGGTCCTTTATATCCCTGTATTGCGTAAGATTCTTGTAATAGGTGTTACAGGAATTGTTCATCGTGAGGTCGTAGGAGCCCATGGGCACGGGCTCCGTCGTAATATCCTTACTGCCGTAATAGAGCTTACGGCCCGAAAGCTTACAGTCGCTGACGGTTACGTTATACGTACCCGATACCGCTATAAAGCCGCCGGAGTAGGGATAGCTCTTATCATCAGGCTCGTTCAAAACCTCGTGATCAATATTTTTTACAGTGGCGTTGGGTCGTACGACGGATATTCCGCGCGAATACGCCTCGTATTCGGTATACTGTGAATCCTTATGCTTATCGGCACACTTAGCACAGATAGTCTTGAAGAAGCCGCCCTCTACCGTAATCGGCGTATCGGTTACGGGAGTAAGCTGAATTTCTGTAATGGTATCAAACTCGAAAATAACGGGAGTATCGGCTGCGATATTTCCGTCACTATCCACCATAAGCACGTCGCACCTGCTGTTTCCTGCGTTTTCGTTGCCGCCGAATCTTACGTAGTCCTTGTGATTTGAGTTTATAACTCTTACAAGGTAAAGCTCTTCGGTAAGTACCTCGGCAAGCCACGGTATTGAGGTGTCGCCTATATGAAGCACGGGGCTTTCCGTAAGCGTGGAAATCTGCCTTGAATAGCCCTCGACGCTGCTGTACGTTATAATTCCCTTATCTCTTGCGACTGAGAAAATGTTTTTCGTCCGCTTTCCAGAGTCGTGAATGCTCTCAACGGTATCGTCAATAATAAAGGTCGCGTCCTTGAAATCCATATCGGTGCGTATCTGAATAGTCTTAGCGACATCCTCACCATCAACCCAGGTTTTGCCTATGTAGAAGGTATTGCCCGACTCTCCCTCAGGGAGCAGCGTCTGACCCGTTATATTGACCGTTTCGTGCGCCTCAAGAAGCGCGAAGAAGTCGTTGGTCACACCGTCACCGGCAGCACCAAAGTCGGCGTATTTTACGGTAATAATATTCTTCGTGTAGCTGAAGCTGTCGCTTATTGCAAGAAGCGTCTTGTTTCCATTAAACGTAGCGCTGAGAAATTCATCGACAGCCGTCCCGAACAAAGTGGGAAGAGATGCCTCGATTATAAGATTTTCTTCCTCGACGTATACTCTGAAGCCCTCCTCACCCGCATCGGTGACCGTGCGTACTATAATCTGCCTAGCCCCCTGCGTGACGCTTCTGTTATCAACGACGGAGAGGTTATAGCCCGCCACAGCCTTAAGCTTATTTTTGATAAGATTTACGGTATCGGGAAAAACCGCCTCGTCGTTTTCATCACAGGAAATAACGTAGCCTGCAAGGTCGTTTCCCGAAACGGTGATTTTATCAATGCTGTAATCGGTTGGCACGAACACGTTAAGATTTTCAGGCACGCCCACGTTACGAAGCGAGGTCGTATCATCATCTATGCCGAGCTGCTCCGACATAAATTTCTTAACCGTGAGGCGAGTCAGGGTCGGCGTTCCGCCTGCGATAACGATACGCTTGCCCACCGCCTTGATAAGATATCCCTCGTCACCAAGCTCGGATGCGAGTACCGAGCAGCCAGAGCGATTCTTCGCACCGACACCGATTATAATCTCACAGTCGGTCATATCGGCTGCGTTTTTATCCTCTACCGCGTCAGCTACCTCGACGGAAAGTGAGCGAAGTGCATCAACAAGCTCTCCCGCGGCACGTCTGCCCTCGCTTCCTGCACCGGAGGCAATTACCACCTTGAACTGAGCTATATTCTTTCTTATAAGCACGAGTCCCTCGACGGGAAGCTCGTCCTCGGGGTAGGTAGGCTCATCGGGCTCCTCCGTGTCACCGTCCCCCTGACACGCAATAAGCGAAAGCGCGCAGGTAAGGGCGAGAAGCATTATAAGCAATATTTTTAAAAAACGATTCATTAAGCAGCTCCTTCCGTCGCATGGTGCGACGCTATTTACATATACAAACCAAAAGCTCAACGTCGAACCATGTTTTGCTATTATAATTATACTCCCGCGCTCACCCGAAATCAAGTTTAAACAAAAAAATTAATATTTAAGTAAAATATTTATGAGGTCTTTACAAAAAAATTCACACCCCTTTGTGCAATATAAAGCACCTAAGGAGTGTAATTTCTAAAAAAACTAATCAGGCGGATTCTTTAACGCGCGCCTTATCAAGAAAATAATTCCTGATATATATGAAAAGGTCGATTATAACCATTGTGATATTAATAAAGTAGAAAATCAAGACGTACCATTTCTCTGAAAAGCTACTCATATACGCATCACTCGTCAGCTTTGACGCGATTCCCGCAATATATCCGACAATGATACAAATTAAAAAAGCAAGGCTCTTTCCCTTAGTGGTCCTCGCTCGGTATGAGCGCATGACGTTAAAGGGCCAGGATATTCCGAAGCACAATATCATAATGATTTCAAAAATTTCAGGAAGCATAGGTGTTACCTCGCACTGTGAATGTGTCCTATCAATTATAACCCAAACCGTGCCATAAGTCAAGCGTAGATTTTGCACGGGTGAAAAAACGAGATATTATGGAAAGAAAGAACAACCAAGAATATTAAAATATAGCAGTGAATATGACGAACGCACTTTGAGGAAAATACGGCGTTTATGTAGATGATAGTTTACATACAAGGGCATTTTGTGTGATATATTAGGTATAATCACAAGGCAGGTTGTTGTAATTCTAACAGGCTACGGGGCGGCAAAACAAAAGGACACTCACGAGGAGTGTTAATGTATCTTTTTTATGACAGGCTACGGGCCATCGAGCCCCTTGCCTGTCGTACGGGAATCAGCCGCTCCCCGCGAGGTTTCCGCAGGAAACGGCGCGGCTGTGATTCGCCCCCATGCGACTACGCACTTTGTGCTTGTCGCTGGGTTCTCTTTGCCCGTACGGGGCGGCAAAACAAAAGGACGCTCACGAGGAGTGTCCTTTTGTTTTGGTGACTCGTACGGGAATCGAACCCATGTTTCAGCCTTGAGAGGGCCGTGTCTTAGCCGCTTGACCAACGAGCCGTGCTTTCTTCACGCTGGATTATTCTATCATATTATTTTTGCTTTGTCAAGCCTTTTTTAAAAAAAATTCAAATTTTCAATAATTTGTTGATTTCCTGAGAAAAAGGTGTTAAAATGTATTTGTGTCGTTAAAAGATTTAAAATTTTCACGCAAAATATTTAGGAGCTTATACTTTATGAACTTCGCCTATCTCAATCCCGATATACACAGCGTCGGACAGTATGAAAGAATTAACAGAAGCGCCCCTTGCATTTCCTACGATGCAAAGCTTATATACCTTATCTCAGGTGAGCTGACCTGCACCCTTTTCGGCAAGACCAAGACTAAGCTCGGTCCCGGAAACCTACTTTACATTCCCGCAGGAGTCGAATATCTTCTGCGCGCAAAGTATTTTCGGGCGGTCATAATAGGCTTCGACCTTACTGATAAATACGCTCATATCCCCTGCGAAGCTCCCGTAGCTCCCGATGACTTTGATACCGCAAAGGCTCGAATCACCGCAGATTCCTCACCGTTTGACAAGCCTATCACGCTTGACGACGTCGAGTCCGAGCGTGACACCTTTATTAAAATCAACAATATTTTCACCTCGGCGCAAGGAAGCTATCTTGCCGAGATTTCAGCAATCCTTAAGCTCCTTATGCTGAAGATTGCCGAGCATTCTGATGAAAACGCGCTCCCCGCCTCTATGGTTGAAAACCTTGACGGATACATTCGCGAGAACGTTCACGACGAAATATCAAACACCGAGCTTGGCGCGATATTCGGCTATCACCCCTTTTACATAAGCAAAATGCTTAAGGACAAGCGTGGCATCACGCTTCATCAATACGTTATAAGCTACCGTATCAAATGCGCGAAAAGGCTTCTCGAATGCACTGACCGCGCCATTGCGGATATTGCAGATGAAACGGGCTTTACCGACGCATCTTACTTTACCAAGATTTTTAAGGCTCAGTTCGGTATGACGCCAAAGGAATACAGAAACGGCTTTAAAAACGATTTTATATAGAGACAAAGGCTTAGAAATGCTAAAGAAAAACGACCTATTGACCTTAGAAATTGAGAGCTTGAATAATCTTGGCTTTGGCGTTGCAAGACACGAGGGTATGGTTATCTTCGTACAGGACACCGTACCCGGTGATGCTGTCGAAGCAAAAATAATAAAGCTTGCCTCATCCTACTGTGTAGCACGGCTCGTAAGAATCGTTACTCCTTCTGAGCTTCGGGGAAAGCCGAGATGCAAAAACACCCGTTGCCGTGGATGCGCGTACAAAAACGTTTCTTACGAAAACGAGCTTATCTTCAAGCGCGAGGATATAAAATACGCGTTTATCAAGGCGGGGCTTCCCGGCGTAGACGTTCTTCCGATAAACCCATCACCACGTGAGCTTGGTTACCGAAACAAGGCACAGTATCCTGTACGGCAGACCAAGGACGGTGAGTACGTTATCGGCTTTTTCGCGCCGAAATCGCATACCGTAAGCGAAGCGGCAGACTGTCCCCTCTCGCATCCCGATTTCACCGCGGTGCTCGAAACGCTCCGCGCGCTTTTTAAAAAATACCGAATTCCCGCATACGCCGAGGAAAGCGGCAGTGGCGTTATCCGACATATTTATATGCGGCGCTCCGAGATGAACGGAAGGGTTCTTCTGACGCTTGTAATAAACAGGGACACACTTCCCCACTCCGACGAGATATGCAAAGAGGTATGCGAGGCTCATCCCTTCGTATCGGGCGTTATGCTCAACGTAAACACAAAAAATACGAACGTGATTCTGGGTGAGCGCTGGCAGCTTCTTTCGGGCGAGGACTATATAGTTGACACCCTCGGTGGAGTACAGCTCAAAATCACAGCGCCGTCGTTCTATCAGGTCAACCGTGACGTAGCGGACGCTATTTACAGACGGGCAAGAGAGCTTGCCTCGCTCACCTCACGCGATACGCTTCTCGACCTGTTTTGCGGCACGGGCTCTATCGGTCTTTCAATGGCGAATGACGTGCGTGAGCTTATCGGAATTGAAATAGTCGGGCAAGCCATTGAGTGTGCCCGCGAGAATGCGAAAATAAACGGCATAACAAACGCACGTTTCTTCGTCGGTGACGCAACCGACACGCGCTTGCTTCTTCGCCACGCTGAGGAAGAGCTGAAAAGAAAAATCACACCGACAGTCGTTATTCTCGACCCCCCGCGTGCGGGCTGTGACTCAGAGCTCGTGCGCTACGTGGCAGAGCTTTGCCCTCTGCGAATCGTCTATATTTCCTGCAACCCTCAGACCCTCGCGCGCGACGTGAAGCTCTTTTCCGAGCTTGGCTATCAGACGAGCCTAGCGGAGGGGTGGGATATGTTTCCCCTGACGGGGCACGTTGAAACTATTGTTTGTCTTAGCAAATGATAGTTTCAACAATGAATTACAACCTGACGATTGCGTGAATTGAGCACAAGTGC
>CAZDON010000010.1:0-5270 GCA_964507065.1 uncultured Ruminococcus sp.
GTTAAGCAGTCGTTTCCGATATTTATTTCAACTATTGCAGGAATGCTTGCGGGTATGGCACTTATCGCGCTTGCGTTTGTGTTTATTATAATAGGTATGCCTATTGTATTTTTACTTATCGTTCAGGTTCTTATGACCGCGCTTGCATTCACTTTTTATTTTCTTGCGGTTACAGTGTCCGCAAGAAAGCTCGATAGGCTGCAGGCATAAAAATTATGGGGGATAGATAATGTCAAAAATTCGGCGAATTGTAAAGAATTATATACCGATTTTCACAATTATAAGTGCATCGCTATCCCTCGTATTCTGGATTATACTTCAAATCGCAAAGGCGAATCCTGTCTTTGCTGAATTTATCAGTAACAGCGTCGGCGGTCCTGTCAGGGCCTTTCTCGGTACACTGACGTCAGTGCTTCCTTTTTCATTCGCTGAGATAATGCTGATATCTCTTCCCGTCGTAATCACCGCGCTTATAATTTACGGAGTAAAGCGTATTTCTTCAAAAGCTGCCGCGATAAAATTAATTCTTATTATAATATCGGCTCTTATGCTTATTTATCCGCTGTACGTCGTTACGCTTGGCGCGGGATATCATAAGACGGGCATTGCCCAGCGCCTTGAAATATCGGCAGATACACCTGATAAGACGGAGCTGCTTTCGACGATGATGAAGATATCAGGCGAGCTTGATAATCTCGTTCCCAAAATAGATTATAATCTTGACGGTGCCTCCGTAACCGAGCTTACTCCCGAAGAAATCAGCGAATATATCTGTGAGTCCTACGAGCGTGTAGCAAAAGAATACGGAGCGCTTCATCTTGACCGCTTTTCGCAAAGAGCGAAGCCTGTAATCCTGTCAAAGGGTATGACCTATCTTGAGCTTCTCGGCATATATTCCTTTTTCACGGGCGAATCCAACGTAAACGTTCACTATCCCGATTATACCTTACCGTTTTCGATTGCACACGAGTTTGCCCACGCAAGAGGCATCTCACGTGAAAACGAGGCTAATTTTATCGCGTTTTTAGTATGCATAAATGCAGATAACGACTATATAAGGTATAGCGGTTATATGAATATGTACGAGTATCTTGCCTCGGCACTTTCAAAGACCGATAAGGATATGCTTAAGAATATGTACGCTATGACCGACGAGCGTGTGCTTGACGAAATTCGTGCGTACAGTAAATTCTATTACGCTAATCAGAACGAGCTTCTCGGAAATATATCCGATTTCGTTAACGACTCATATCTTAAGGCACAGGGAACTGAGGGAATAATTTCCTACGGACTCGTCGTAAGACTGTGCGTCGGCTATTACGAAGGAACTCAATAATTTTTTTAGAATAAAATGTAGTAGGAATTTGAATTGAGGCTACGTTTTATGAAAAAAATTCTAGTTCGCGGCGCAAGGGAGCTGTCAGGCAAAATTAATCTTCAGGGCTCAAAAAACGCCGCACTTCCAATAATATTCGCAACTCTTATAACCGGCGGTGCGTCTTATCTCAAAAACGTTCCCGATATCACAGATGTTGAGGTGGCGCTTGACATAATACGCGATATGGGCGCCGTTGCAATAAGGGACGGGGATTCGGTATATATAAATACCGAGAGTCTTAAATATAAAACGCCAAATGAGGCGCTGGTTTCTAAAATACGCGCGTCAACCTACCTTATCGGTGCGTGTCTTGGACGCTTTGGGATATGCGAAATTATGAGCTTCGGCGGTTGCAATTTCGGTACTCGTCCAATAGACCTGCATATCGACGCTGCAATTTCACTTGGTGCATCTCAAAACGATAACAGGCTTACTGCAAAAAAGCTCACGGGAAATACCGTCAGACTGAAAAAGCCGTCGGTCGGTGCTACCGTCAACACGGTAATTATGGCGTGCTGCGCCGAGGGTGTCACGGAGCTATACGGCTATGCAAGAGAGCCTCACGTCCTTGCGGTCGTAGACTATCTGCGCTCGTGCGGTGCTGATATTACCGATACGGGCGACTGTCTTAAAATTACACCGCGACAGCTAAAGGGCGGTGAATTTACCGTAATTCCCGATATGATAGAGGCAGGAACCTATCTTCTTTTATGTGCTGTGGGCGGGGGCAGGGTATCCGTCGCAGCTGACGTAGCACCGTCGCTCAGAGCGTTTATATGCGCTGCCGCGGATTCTGGCATAAGGATAGCTGCTGATTTCGGCGAGCTTAGCTTTTTCGGTGTACCCACGAGAAGCTTTTCGGTAAAAACCGAGCCTTTCCCCGGTTACCCCACCGACCTTCAGCCACAGCTATGTCCCCTTATGGCAGCATTTCTTGGCGGTACTCTTCACGAAACGGTGTGGCTGGGCAGATTCGGATATCTTAACGCACTTAAGGACTTCGGTGTGAGGTACGAGCTCAGCGGACAAAGCGTTAGCGTATATCCCTCGTCGCTTCACTGCGCAACGGTCAGTGCTCCTGATTTGAGAGGTGGAGCCGCGTGCCTTTTTGCCGCGCTGATGGCAAGGGGGGATAGTGAAATATATTCTGCGGATTTTCTTCTTCGCGGATACTCAAAGCTTTGTGAAAATCTTACTTCGCTTGGTGCTGACGTAAAAATTATTTGAATTTCAAGAAAAGAGGATACATAAAATGAAAAGAATTATGACCATACAGGATATATCCTGCGTAGGAAAATGCTCGCTTACGGTAGCGCTTCCTATTATCAGCGCCGCTGGCGTTGAATGCGGTGTGCTTCCTACTGCCGTTTTGTCAACTCACACTATGTTTTCAAAGTATACGTTCTGTGACCTGACGGGCGAGATTCAGCCAATTGCCGATACCTACCGTGAGCTTGGCATTGATTTTGACGCTATTTACACGGGATATCTCGGCTCGTTTGAGCAGCTTCGTCTTGTTGACGATTTTTTTACCGAATTCGGAAAGAATGCTATTAAGCTCGTTGACCCCGTTATGGCAGATAACGGAGTGCTTTATAAGGGCTTCACCCCTGAATTTGTAAAGTCGATGGCAACGCTCGTTTCGCACGCTGATATAGTGATTCCCAATCTTACCGAGGCATCATTTATGCTCGGAACTGAATATAAGGAAAACTACGACGAGGAGCATATTCGCTTCGTGCTTCGCTCGCTTGCAGAGCTTGGCTGCCCGAAGGTAGCGCTCACGGGAATAGGCTTCTCGGATAGCGAAATCGGTGTTTATATGTATGATAAAACCACCGATACCTATTTCAAGTATTTTAACGAGCGTCTGCCTGTTTCCTATCACGGTACGGGCGATATCTTCGCCTCGGCAACACTTGGCGCACTTATGCGCGGTATGTCGCTTGAGGACGCACTTTGCCTTGCCGTTGACTTTACGCTTACTTGTATGAAAAAGACTCTTGAGGACGAGAACCGCCGCTTCTACGGCGTAAACTTTGAGGAAGCCTTACCCTTCTATATTTCAAGAATACCGCAGATGCTTGATAAATAAGCGCTTGCACAAACTTTCGGGATAGAGAAAGGTAATAGCTTGCTATGAAAAGAATCTTGCCTTACGTATTTTTAGCGGGAGCAGCTCTCGGCTGCTTCGCCGCTGTGATATATTTTATATTCGTTAAATAATGAGAATATAAAAGAATTTGTACGTTCTTTACTAGTACACTAGTAACTTTTTACTTAATTTGTTACTTGCTCCGTTTTTTTCACCTTTTACTCCATATTATATTGCTTTTTCGACGCATTACGTTAAAATGTGATGTAAAAAAAGAAAGGCAAAGGTGAAAAAATGAATAAAACAAAAATCAACTTATTCTCTTTAGTATGCTGTCTCTTGATTGTAGCGGTAATCGTATGTAGCTTGTCTGAATTGTTACCGAGACCGGTTTCCGTTACCCAAGAAATACGCACAATTTCTATTCAGGAAAAATATCGCAACGATTTGTCAAGCTTCAGTTCCTACTCAATAAGTGAAGACGAAAATACACCGCATTTTAGTGGAGCAACTGATTACGTATCTGACGAGTGTTATTTTTTTGATAACGTAGCTTTAAATGATGCGTGCGAAAATTATAACGTTGAGTATGATTGTTCCTTCGATATGGAAAAAATGCAATACTGTCTTACTGCAACACTCTTGAATGAGAACGGTGAGATCGTAGCTACCGATACGTTGATAACCGATGCTTTCGTTACCGAAAACGGTGGCTTGGACGCATATATCGAGCTTGAGGGCGAGAAGTATTTATTAAGTGACTTTTGCAACGAGAACGGTATAGATTCCTGTGGCTTATGGGGAACGATATTTGCGGTTATAGCAATCGTCGTAGTTATCTACGTAGTAGTTGCAGAGACCGCCGAACAAATTAGGTCGCGTCAGAATTATGATTACAACCGCAGCCTTGAAAATAGCGGTCAGGGTGTAAATAAGGGGAATTATATTACTAATCAGGCCAAAATCGGTAAATATGGATACAATAGTTGTTATTATAGATTCGGATTTGCTACTTTCAATAACGTCGGCTGTGAGGTAGCGTCTGCATATAACGCTATGATAAGCTTTGGAATGTCCGAATACTTATCCGAAACCATCAGATGCTTTGAAAAGTGGGCGATAGAGTTTTCAATTGGATGGGGGTACTTAGGCTCAGACCCCTTGGAAATAGGACGCTATCTTTCAAGAAAAGGCATCGGATATACTATGTATACCAATTATTCTAAATTTAAATCTGCTGTTGAGTCTAAGAGAACCTGTAAAATAATAATGTCAAGGTGGAACAATCCCATGACAAAAGGTTTGCATACCTTCTATATCAACAAAACATCAAAAAGCAATTATGATAGTTATAATTGGAAATATGGTGATATAAGCAAGCCAAATGCCAATATAGACAACTTCAATGATGGTAGTGGATTTATTGTAGGGTACATAATATGGAAAAAGTAACTAAGCTTCTCATTGCGGTGAGTATATTATTTGCATTAACACTAAGTATATTTTCATGTAGAGGTAATTTCTATTTCAACCGCAATGAAATATGGATTTCGAATGGTGAAAATATAAAAATAAATTTTCGTGAGAATGCATTTTATATAAGAAGAAACAATATTACACATGAATTTGCTTATTTTCTTGCAAATGATGGAACATCATTTGATTTGTATTATGTAGAGAGTATTAACAACGGCAATTTAACAGATGATGATATCTTAATAATTGCCGAGGCAGAAGAGAAAAAAGACAGGCTCTATCTTACGTTCACTCTTGACAAGCTATTTGATTTAGAAGGTA